>CP036424.1:3156785-3470194 GCA_007745835.1 Planctomycetes bacterium MalM25 | reverse complement strand
GGACGAGCCGGTCTGCTCGCCGACGCGCGTCATCTCGACGAACAGCGGGGGGAAGAAGGCCCCGGCGTCGGCGATCGCTTGATCGAGGCCGACGCCCTGTTCGAGGTCGTCGGCGACTTCGGCGCAGACCCGCGCGGCGCGGCCCCGGTTGCGAGACGCCTCGCTCCGCCAGACGCGGCGCACGTCGATGCCCGCCTCGAGCGAGATCGCGAGTCGGTCGCACAGCGCGGCCAAAGTCCGAGCCGAGGCCGGCGATCCGGCGCTGATCGAATCGAACACGATGATGGGTTGGCTGGGGCAGGGGAGTCGCCGTCGAACGGTCCGACCGCTTCCCCGGCATCTTACACGGTGCGAGGCGATTGACGCGCGGGTCAGTTGTCGCTGTACCCCATCCGCGAGACGCCCCGCCCCAGCGGGTTCTGCAAGAAGCGTTCGCGGCAATCAACGCACAGGTCGTAGCGTACCTGCTTGTAGAGGTGCTGGTCCTCGTCGTCGAGGTCTTCGAGGTCGTCGATCCGCTCGAGCAGGTCTTCGATCTCTTCGAGGTGGTCGTTCTCGTCCGTGGCGTGCGCCGGGTCGTCTTCGATCGCCGCGTAGACTTCCATGCGGACAACGTATCGCGTTTCGGTCGTCTGCTCGATCACTCGACCGCAGCAGTCGCACGTGAAGTGAATCATCAGGAGGCCCTGTCGGTTGGATCAATTGTCCGCCCTGCTCTCCGGCGAAGGGGCGTCGCCCCTCGCCGATTCTCTGTGCCTGCCTCGCATCGTAATTACAAGGTGAGGCGACAGGCAAGATGAAGCCAGGGGATGTCTGAAGAATCCGTGAAGGGTGGGCAAACGGGGCGCACTTGGGTGGCTGGCGTGCGGCCGGGCCAGTAGTATGGAGAGTACCCGGTGGATAATTCGTCGAGGAGCCTCTTTCTCCAAGCTGCCTCCTCGCGCGAACTCGTCCGCCCCGCAGCGAGTCCGACTGATCACGACGCCGGCGCACGACGCCCGGCGGTTTTCGCGTCCCTAGGAGCGAGGAGTGACGACGGTATGGCGACGGCAGCGGCTTTTTCCAGCACCGCACGCGGCGGCGGGCCCTCGGCCCTCTCCTCCAGCGTGCTGGTCCTTAACCGCCAGTACATGGCGATCCACGTGATCGACGTGCGGCGGGCGTTCGGCTTGCTCATGCGCGAGCTGGCCGAGGTGATCCACATCGAGGACGGCCAATACGCCAACTACGACTTCGCGTCGTGGCGCGACCTGAGCGAGCTGCGCGCCGCCTTCACCGAGGAGGACCCGGCCGAGAACGAGCACGTCGATTGGGTCCAGGCGATCAACTTCCAGATCCAGGCGCCCCGCATCCTGCGTTTGTTGCACTTCGATCGCGTGCCGCGTCAACGCGTGCGCCTCAACCGCCGCAACCTGTTCGCCCGCGACGGAGGCAAGTGCCAGTACTGCGGCAAGACCTTCCCGACCAGCGAGCTGTCGATCGACCACGTGGTGCCCAGCTGCAACGGGGGCGAGACCACCTGGGAGAACGTCGTCTGTGCGTGCGTGAAATGCAACGTCCGCAAAGGGGGCCGCACCCCCGAGCAGGCCGGGATGAAGCTCGCCAAGAAACCGGTCCGCCCCAAGCGGAGCCCCCTGCTCGCGGTCAAGCTGAGCGAGCCGAAGTACGTCAGCTGGAAGTCGTTCGTGAACGCGGCGTACTGGTCGGTGGATTTGAAGTGAAGTGTTTCGTCGCAGGGCGTTAGCCCTCGGCTAGCTGATTCTTGAGGAACGGAACGTTAGCGCGTCTCGGCTGATAAACACGGCCTGTCCTCGATCCAACGAAAAAGGCCGCCGCTGAAACCTCAGCGGCGGCCTTTCGTTGTTCTTGCGACTTGGTCGAACCGACTCAATCGTCGGCGAGCGGCTCTTTCTTCTCGGTGATCACTTCGCACTCGGCGGCCTTCTCGGCGTTCAGGGCGATGTACTCTTGCTGGTCGTCGGGGAGGTTGTCCTCGTGGAAGATCGCCTCGACCGGGCACTCGGGGACACACGCCTCGCAGTCGATGCACTCATCCGGGTGGATGTAGAGCATCTTCTCGCCTTCGTAGAAGCACTCGACCGGGCAGACGACCACGCAATCGGTGTACTTGCAATCGAAGCAGGGTTGGGTGACGACGTGCGGCATCGGAGTGGCTCTCCTCTTTACTTCCTCGCGGCCGGGGCCGCGGCGGGTGGTTGGTTTGGGGGGCGGGGTGTCGCTTGTGGGCCCATCGGCGCCGCCGGGGGGGCGGCTTGAGGGGCGTCGGCTTGTTGCGACTGGGTATCGATAAGCGGGCGGCAAACCCTTATGCCGTAACCGATTACGCATCCTACCCGGACGCCATCTCTCGGCAACCGTAGGCCCCCTGCGAGGGGCTGTCAACGACTCGAACGATCGAGTTGCTGCTGACGCAAGTCCTACGTAGTATTCATAGTATCGCTTGTGTGGGCCTTTGGCCGAAACAGGGGGTAGGGCGGGCTCGGCAGGCCCGCTCGAACCACGCCCCCGACGGCAGCGGCCCCCGCGTGCGATATTCAGCGCGACATCCGGCGAACCTATCCGGTGGCGGGCTCTCTGGCTTGTAAGGCCTGGGGCCCTTTCCACAGGGGAGGACTAGCGGGACACGCGGGCCAAGCTGCAACCAGATCGGCTTCCTAAGATTAGCTGCGTGACGGACCAGAGCTGAGGGGCGCCAACCACGAGGCGTTATGACGGGACCCCGCCATGACGGACCGTGGGTACGATCCACTGACTTCAGGGGACCGCGGTGGCCCTTTCCACCCTCGATCGCGATTTGCTCGAACGCCTGCTGGCGGGACAGCCCGACGCCTGGCCGCTCTTTGTTGATCGGTTCTTGGGCTTGGTCTCTACCACGGTCGGCCACGCCGCCGATTGCCGGGGCGTGCTGCTCTCCTCGGCCGACCGCGAGGACTTGGTAGCGGACGTCTTTGTCACGCTGCTCGACCGCGACATGGCGGTCCTCCGCCGCTTCCAACGCCGCAGTTCGCTCGCGACCTACTTGGCAGTGATCGCCCGACGTGTCGCCGTGCGTCGGCTGATGCAGCGCGCCGGGCAGAGCCCTGAGAACCCACCCGGCTTTCCGGAGACGGTTCCCAACGGCGAGGCGTCCGTCGAGCAACGGGTCGCCGACAGCGAGCAGGTTGCCGAGATGCTCGGCGGTTTGGCCGAATCGGAGGCGCAGGTCGTGCGGCTGTTCCATCTCGAGGGCCGGACCTACCACGAGATCAGTCTCAGCACCGGCGTGCCCGAGAACTCGATCGGCCCGGTCCTCAGCCGCGCCCGCTCGCGACTGCGCCGCCAGGGCAACGCGGGCTGACCCGGCTCGCAGCTAGGGCAACACCTGCCCACCCGCCGGGATGCCGACAAAGCCCGCCCGGGGGGTTGGCGGCGAGGAGGGCTGATTCTCGGCCGTGCGAGCGACCCCGATCGTCGGCGACGGCGCAGCGGCGGGCGCAACCTGCGGCGGCGCCGAAGCCGATTGCCAACTCGGCGCGGGCGGTTCGGCGAAGGGGGTCACCACTTCGGGCGTCCGTCCGTAGACCGAGTTCACGCCCGCCAGATCCCAAGCACTCGCCGGCGCCGCATTCCCCGCGGCTGCCAGATCGACCGCGGGCGAGCCGAGCTGCGGCATCGTCCACAGCTGACCCCCATCGGCGATCGGCACGTTGGTCACGATCGGGCCCGTGTTGATCGTCAGGTCGAGCCCCGCCGCGGGCAGGCTCAGGCGGACCCGCTCGGGCAGCGAGATGTTGGTCGCCGCGTCGTGGCGGAAGTTGTCCGCGAAGACGCTCGCCGTGAGCGAGCCGCCGGCGTCGTACACGTGCTGCTCGCGGACGTACGCCGACTGGGCGTCGATGAGGTACGCGCGCTGCTGCGGCCCGCCGGGGCCATTGATCTGCGTCCGCAGCTCGAACGTGCCGTCGCCGCGGGGCAGGGGGCCAATGTAGGTCGCCGCCGGGTCGAGCCGCACGAGGCCGATCGCGTCGATGAGCCAATCGGGCTCGATCGCCACCTGCCCCCGCGCCGGGCTGGTCGCCCACTGGTCGTGCCGCGCGGTGTAAACCGCCGGGGGCTCGTTGCGACGAGCCCAGATCCAGAAGCGCTCGTTGTTGCTCCCCAGGTCGATCTCCGGCCCGGTGATGGCGGTCGTCGCGCGCAGGCGGAACTGACGGGGCCGCTGGGCGGCGAGGCTCGCCTGCACGAGCGGCAGTCCCATCGACTCGGGCATCGAGATCGACGCCGACGAGGCTTGGTACGACTGCACGCGGTCCGTGTTCGCGTTCACTGCGGCGACGACGTCGGCGGCCGTCGCGGTCGGAGCCAACACGACCGGAGCGGGCGGCCCCATCAGGTTGAAGGGCGACCCGGCGCGCGGTGTACAACTCGCTCCCATGGAGCTAACGACCACAAACCCAACCGCGATCGAGTAGAGCAACCCCGAATAGCCCCGACCAAGCCGATAGCCCCGACCAAGCTTGGTCGGGGTTACCACACAGTCAAGTTGCGAAGCGCTTGGTTTCATTCTCATCACAACTCGATCGTTCAGGCGGCGCCGAGCAGTTCGCTCAGCCGCTGTTGGATTTCGGGGGCCTCTTCGGCGCTTGGGGGAGCAACCGCGATCTCGAACGGGTCGTCGCGCTCGCGGCAAACCAGTTGCAGCACGTCGGACGGTTTGTCTTGCTCCTCCCCACGCAGCCCCGAGAGGAAGCTGTCGGCCTGCACGCTCAGCACGCGGCGTCGAACGAGCAGCAGCGCGAGCACGTACCGCGCCGAGGTCTGTTCCGGGTGGTCGGCCCACTCGTCGAGCAAACCGAGTAGCGCCTCGCGCGGCGCGGGCTCGGCGTCGCCGCGGGCGGGCATCTGCGAGCGCCACCAGGCGATCGCGCCCTCGGGCGGGGCGGTCCAACGCTCGGCCGCGTAGTCTCGCCGCGTGACTTCGCCCGCCTCGTTCATCAGCACGGAGACGAACCGCTCGCCCGGCTTCAGGTCGCGGTCCGACGCTTCGCAGCGGCGCGTCGGGCGGCGGACGGGGTAATCGATCGCCATGGGGCGGGGCGGGAACCGATTCTTGTGGGGCAGGGGACCGTAACGCGCGCGACGGTACGGGAATCGGCAACCCCGGCCTAGACCAGACCGTGCGGTGCTAGCTGGCCGTGTAGAACCGCGCCGATCCGCCGCCTGGGCCGATGCCGACCCGCACCGACTTCATGCATCGAGGGCAGCGGCCCTCGTACGCGTCGCCGGCGGCGTTCGGGTAGATGCGGGCGTAGACGCCACAGCACTCGAAGGTGACGCCGAGAAAACGCCCTTGGCGTTCCGCCTCGCCGCCCGGGGGCGTCGGCTTGGCGTCGCTGGAGAGGTCGAGTTGGCTTCCGGGGTCGTTCATGGCAAAACTCCTGCTAACCGAGTCCCGTTAGGCTTACCGCACGACGCCGATTTTCGGCAAGATCGGCTCGTGAGACACGAATCATCGCCAACCACCGTTCCCCCCGACGCGAACCCTTTCACGAGAGGTGCGACGATGGCGATCACGGACCAAACGCTCTGGAGTCGGCTTCAAGATTTCGATCTGGACGACCCGGCCGCCTCGCTCACGTTCACCCGCCGACTCGCCCGCGAGAATGGCTGGGACCACGCCTTCGCCCGCCGAGTGGTTGAGGAGTACAAGCGGTTTGTCTACCTGGCGATGACCGCCGGCCACGAGGTGACCCCTTCCGACGAGGTCGACCAAGCGTGGCACCTCCACCTGACCTACACCCGCAGCTACTGGGACGACCTGTGCGGCGGGGTGCTCGGCCAACCGTTGCACCACGGTCCGACGAAGGGGGGCCAGTCCGAGGGCGTCCGCTTCGAGGACCAGTACGAGCGGACCCTGGCGAGCTACCGCGCCGCGTTCTGCGAAGAGCCCCCCGCGGAAGTCTGGCCGCCCAGCGCGGTCCGCTTCGGCGAAGCGCCTGACTTCGTGCGGGTGAACCGGCAGCGTGTCTGGCTCGCGCCCAAGCCGTGGCGCAGCCGGCGCACCGCGGCGCTGTTGGCCGCCGGCGGCCTGGCTTTGCTGCCGCCCCTCGCGATGAGCGACGACGCGATCTTCCTCTGGATCGTGATCGCTGTGATCGGCGTGATGGTGATCGCTCGCCTTCTGAAAGGGGGTGGAGGATCCGGCGGAGGCTGCGGCGCCTTTTTCGGCGGCGGCTGTGGAGGCGACGGCGGAGGGAGCAGCGGCTGTGGTGGCGGAGGCTGCGGAGGAGGGGGCTGTGGAGGCTGCGGCGGCTGATCTCAAACGATGACGAGCCGACGACTCGCCTCGTCGGCTCACCTTTGGAGCCTCGTCGGCTCGCCATTCCTCGCGAACCTTGACCCGCCCCGCCTGTCGAGTCATAGTTCCCAGAGCAAAATCATGACCGCGACCAACCTCCTACTGCCGCTCCTACTACTGGCCCCGAACGGGTCCTAGGGACGGCGTACGAGTTCAGCGAAAGCTCAGAAACTGCCAAACCCCGGGGCCATACGGCCGCGGGGTTTTTTCGTATCCTTATCCTTCTCGTTTCCACTCCCACCCAGGCGAATCCGGCGATGGCCGACCAACCGCGACCGATCACGATCTTCGACACCACGCTCCGCGACGGCGAGCAGTCCCCCGGCTGCAGCATGAACCTCGCGGAGAAGCTGGAGATGGCCCAGGCGCTGGCCGATTTGCGGGTCGATGTGATTGAGGCCGGCTTCCCGATCGCCTCGCCGGGCGACTTCGAGAGCGTCAAGCAGATCGCCGAAGCGGTGAAGGGTGTGCAGGTCTGCGGCCTCGCCCGCTGCAACGACAAGGACATCGACCGCGCCGGCGAAGCGATCAAGAACGCCGAGGCGCCGCGGATCCACGTCTTCCTCGCCACCAGCGCGATCCACCGCGAGTTCAAGCTCAAGATGGACAAGGCGGAGATCCTCCGCCGCGCCGTCGAGGGCGTGAAGCGGGCCCGCAACCTGTGCGACAACATCGAGTTCTCGCCCGAGGATGCAGCGCGCACCGAGCCCGACTTCTTGTGCGAGATCGTCGAGGCGGCCATCGAAGCCGGCGCGACGACGCTCAACATCCCTGACACGGTCGGCTACGCCACGCCCGCGCACATGGGCCGCGTCTTCAAGACGCTGGTCGATCGCGTGCCGAACATCGACCGGGCGGTCCTCAGCGCTCACTGCCACGACGACCTCGGCATGGCCGTGGCGAATAGTTTGGCCGCCGTCGAGAACGGCGCCGGGCAGATCGAGTGCACGGTCAACGGCATCGGCGAGCGGGCGGGCAACTGCTCCTTGGAGGAGGTCGTCATGGCGCTCCGCACGCGGGGCGACTACTACGGCGCCGACACGCGGATCGACGCCACGCGCCTCGTCCCGACCAGCCGCTTGCTGTCGGCCGTTACCGGCAACGAGGTGCAGCGCAACAAGGCGATCGTCGGCCGCAACGCGTTCGCGCACGAGTCGGGCATCCACCAGGACGGCATGCTCAAGGAGCCGACGACCTACGAGATCATGCGCCCCGAGGACGTCGGCTTCACGAAGACCGACTTGGTTCTCGGCAAGCACTCGGGCCGCGCCGCGCTCGCCGACCGGCTGAAGGCGCTCGGCCACCCGGTCGAGGGCGATCGGTTGATGAAGGTCTTCGAGGAGTTCAAGCGCCTCGCCGACAAGAAGAAGGAGGTCTACGACGCCGACCTCATCGCCTTGGTCGAGACACGCGACGCGACCGACGACGACTGGGCGTTCATCTCCTACGAGATCATGACCCGCTCCGACGGCGTTCCGGGCGCTTCGATCACCCTGTCGCGGGGCGGCGAGGAGACGACCGAGACCTTCTTCGGCGGCGACGGCCCGCTCGACGCGTTGTTTCGCGCGGTGGAGAAAGTCACCGGCGTGCAACTCGAGGTGCGCGACTACCGCGTGCACAGCGTCTCCAAGGGCAAAGACGCCCAGGGCGAGGCGAACCTCGAGGCGGTCGCCGACGGCCGCCTGTACCGCGGCCGGGGCGTGAGCACCGACACGGTCGAGGCGAGCACCCGGGCGTTCGTCGCCGCGGTGAACCAGGCCCAAGCCGGCGGCGGCCCCCCCGCCGACGTGCGCCGGCAGGCCGTTTAGCAACGTGACCTACGCGGGTGGTGGCCTTCTGAAGGGAGATGTGGGGATGAGGGGAGATATGGGGATGGCGGCTAGATGGGTATGAGCGGCACGGCAGAGGGTAGTCGTTCTCTACAGATAGGTCTGGATGAATGACTCGACTGCCAATCAAAGCTCTCCCTTATTTCGTTCACAAGCCGTTAGACTCTTCGTCACCAAGCGACCATCCCCTTATCCCCCTTCATCCCCCCATCTCCCTTCCTAACGCTCGCCAGCCGGTAAACGCATGGACGCCCTGACCATCACCCTCTCGATCCTCGGCGGGTTCGTCGCGCTGATTGCCGGCGGCGAGCTGCTTGTGCGGGGGGCGTCGAACCTGGCGGCCGCGTTCAAGGTGCCGCCGCTGATCATCGGGCTCACGGTGGTGGCGATCGGCACCAGCGCGCCGGAGATGGCGGTCAGCGTGCAGTCGTGCTACGTCGGCAAGACCGACCTGGCGGTCGGCAACGTGGTGGGCAGCAACCTGTCGAACCTGCTGTTCATCCTCGGCGCCGCGGCGCTCGTCGGGCCGCTGGCGGTCAGCAAGCAGCTCTTCCGGCTCGACATCCCCGTGATGATCGTCGCCGCGATGCTGCTCTACGCCCTGGGGATGGACGGCTCGCTGTCGCGGGGCGAAGGGATCACGCTCGCGATCCTGACGGTGCTCTACCTCTCGTGGACCATCGTCGAGGGGAAACGGGACGCGAAGCACCTCGAAGACGAACTCGAAGACATCATGCCCAGCGACGAGGCGGGCAAGGCGATCGGGTCGAACCTCGCCCTGGTCGCCGTCGGTCTCGTGCTGCTGATCGGCGGAGCGAACTACTTGGTCGATGGCTGCGTGAAGCTGGCGACCGCGTGGGGCGTGAGCGAACTGGTCGTCGGGCTCACGATCGTGGCGATCGGCACCTCGCTCCCCGAGCTGGTGATCTCCGTGCTGGCGAGCCTCCGCGGCAAGCGCGATCTGGCGGTTGGCAACGTGGTGGGGAGCAATATCTTGAACGTCCTGGCGGTGCTCGGCGTCTCGGCGGCGGTCGCCCCGGAGGGGGTCAACGTGCACGCCCAATCCCTCCGGTTCGACATCCCGCTGATGGTCGCTGTCTCGGTCGCCTGCTTCCCGATCTTTCTGAGCGGCAAGCAGGTGAGCCGGGTCGAGGGCTGCGGGATGCTGCTCTACTACCTCGCCTACCTGGCGTGGCTGGTCTACTCGTTCGTGGTGGTGAAGCAGCCGCCCGGCTACGGGTCACTCGTGGGATTCCTTGTGCCGCTCGCCGTGGCTATGGTGCTGCTTGCCGCGACGCGGCGCCGCGCCGACGGGGAGAGCCCGCCGGCCGCGTAGGCCCCCCGCGACCCCAGCCACGACGGCCCAATGATCCAGACCCGCCTGTCGGTGATGATGTTCCTCCAGTTCTTCGCCTGGGGGGCGTGGTTCGTGACGCTCGCGCTCTGCTTGGGGGCGAAGGGCCTCGACGATTCGATCGGCGGGGCGTACCAGAGCGCGCCGATCGCTGCGATTCTCGCGCCGCTCTTCCTGGGGCTGATCGCCGACCGGTTGTTCCCATCGCAGATCGTGCAGGGCGTGCTGATGCTCATCGGCGCGGGGCTCATGTGGATGGCGACCGCCGCCGTCGAAGCGGGCGACGGCCCGCGCGCGGTGTGGCTCTTCACCGCGTACATGCTCTGCTACATGCCGACGCTCGGGCTGGGCAACTCGATCGCTTTCGCGAACGTGGACGACCAGAACAAGTTCCCCGCGATCCGCGTGTGGGGTACGATCGGGTGGATCGCCGCCGGGCTGCTGGTGGGCGGGCTCGGCTGGTCGGCCGACGTGAACATCCTACGGCTGGCGACCTACTCGACCTTGGCGTTCGGTCTGTACAGCTTCACGCTGCCCCACACACCCCCGCCCGCCAAGGGCAAGCCGATGGACCTCGGCAGCCTGCTGATGGTCGACGCGTTCGGTCTGCTGAAGCACCCGCCGTTCGCCGTATTCATCGTCTGCTCGACGCTCGTCTGCATCCCGCTGGCGTACTACTACAGCTTCACGTCGAAGCTGCTGGACCAGACCGGCTTCGAGCAGGTCGCCTCGACGATGACGCTCGGTCAGATGAGCGAGATCGTCTTCATGCTGCTCATCCCCTTCTTCTTCCGCCGGCTCGGCGTGAAGTGGATGATCCTCATCGGCATGGCGGCGTGGGTCGTGCGGTACCTGCTGTTCGCGTTCGGCGCGCCGGACCAGGTGACCTGGATGCTGCTCGCCGGCGTGATCCTGCACGGCATCTGCTACGACTTCTTCTTCGTGACCGGCTTCATGTACACGGATAAGAAGGCGCCCGAGAGCGTCCGCAGCCAGGCGCAGAGCATGCTGGTCTTCTTCACGCAGGGGATCGGCATGTACTTCGGTTTCTGGATCGCGGGCCACTACTTCGGCGAGACGATGACCCGTCAGGGCGACCTCGAGGCGGCCATCAAGGAGGCTCGGCCCGAAGCCTCGGTCGGCTTCTTCGAGTCGTTCGGCGGCATGTTCAGCCGCGCCCTGCCGGACAACCTCGACGGGGCGCTGGTGGCGGAAACGATGACGCAATGGAAAGAGTTCTGGCTCTTGCCCGCCTACATGGCCGCGGCGATCCTGGTCGTGTTCGCGATCGCCTTCTGGGATCGGATCGATCGCGGCTCGGTCCCGGAAGAGGCCCTCGAAGGGGTCTCCGAGGATCCGCAAAGCTAGGTCGTGTCGGGCGCGATCTGGATTTGATTGAGTGCTTAAAAATTGTGCTGTAGCGTTCGGCCTCACAACGGCGTAGCGACTGAAGGCTCTCCGCCTGCGGCTCGACCCGGCGCCGTACCCCTTTCGTTTGCGAGACAGTAATGCCGCGACCACTCGGAGTCTTCGCCAGCATCGACGCCGGCCTGGGGGTCCACCTCGACGTGGTCCGCGACCTCGCCGTGCCGACGATCCACCTGCACACGCCCCACGCCGACACACGCACCGAGGCGAACGCCGCCGCGTTCCGCCAGCGGCTCGTGGAACTGGGCGTGAAGATCTCGGTCGTCTTCGCCGGCTTCGACGGGGAGAGCTACGCCGACATCCCGACGACGCAGCGCACGGTCGGCCTCGCGCCGGCGGAGACCCGCGCCGAACGATTGGAGGAGCTGAAAGCGATCGCCGACTTCGCCCGCCTGCTCTCCTCGGACGAGACGAGCCACGCTGGCGGGCCGATCCCGATCGGCTTGCACGTCGGCTTCGTGCCGCACGACCCCGCGTCGAGCGAGTTCGCCGAGGTCGTTGCCGCGACTCGGGCGATCTGCGACCACGGCGTTCCGCACGGCCAGGCCGTCCACCTCGAGACCGGACAGGAGCCGGCCGACGTGCTGCTCGCCTTCCTCGCGGCCGTCGATCGCAAGAACCTCGGCGTGAACTTCGACCCGGCCAACATGATCCTCTACGGCTGTGGCGAGCCCCTGCCGGCGCTCCAGCAGCTCGGCGAACACGTCCGCAGCGTCCACTGCAAGGACGCCAAGTGGAGCGCGCAGCCGGGCGAGACGTGGGGCGAGGAGACCCCGCTCGGCGCGGGCGACGTCGACTTCGCGGCGTTCCTCGCCGTGCTCGACGAGATCGGCTACGACGGCCCGCTCACGATCGAACGCGAGATCCCGCAAGAGCCCGAACGGCAGAAGGCCGAGATCGGCGCGGCGCTCGACCTGCTTAAGAAGCTTGGCAACTGAACCAGGAGCGGCTGTGGAATCCCCCTCCCTTTCAGGGAGGGGCTAGGGGAGGGTCTGAGCGTTCATTACGGGTAGTCTCTCCTGTGCCGAAACCGATCACCCTCCCCTAACCCCACCCTGGAAGAGAGGGGGACCATGGTGACCATCCGGATGTCCCCATCTCCCTTACTAAACTCCCCTAACAAGAAATGCTCCGAGTAGGCATCGCCGGCGTCGGTTTCATGGGGATGGTCCACTACCTCTCCTACGCGAAGCTGCGCGGTGTGAAGGTCGCGGCGATCTGCGACCCGAAGCCGGCGATCCGTTCTGGGGATTGGCGCACGATCCAAGGCAACTTCGGCCCGCCCGGCGAGCGGATGGACCTGTCGGGCGTCGCCGCCTACGAGACGCTCGACGAGATGCTCGCCGACGAATCGCTCGACGCGATTGATATCTGCCTCCCGCCGGCGCTGCACGCCGACGCCGCCTGCCGGGCGCTCGCCGCGGGGAAGCATGTCTTCTGCGAGAAGCCGATGGCGATGCGTCCCGCGGACTGCGACCGGATGCGGCGCGCCGCGGAGAAGGCGGAGCGGCGGCTGATGATCGGGCACGTGCTCCCCTACTTCCCCGAGTACGCCTGGGCTCTGAAGGAGGTCCGCGGCGGCAAGCACGGCGCGTTGCTCGGAGGCTCGTTCAAACGGGTTATCTCCGATCCGGCATGGCTCACCAACTTCTGGGACGCCGATCGGGTCGGCGGCCCGCTGCTCGACCTGCACGTGCACGACGCGCACTTCATCCGCTTGCTGTTCGGCGCGCCGACCGGGGTGACTTCGCAGGGCCGTTTGCGCGACGGGCTGCCCGAGTACTGGAACACGCAGTTCGAGTTTGGCGAGGGCGCCGACTACTCGGTCACCGCCACGTCGGGCGTGATCAACCAACAAGGCCGTCCCTTCCAGCACGCCTTCGAGATCCACCTCGAGCGGGCGACACTCCTGTTCGACTTTGCGGTCCTGGGCGACCGGGCCGAGTACCTCTGCCCGCCGACCGTGCTAACGCCCACCGGCAAGGCGCGTGAGCCGAAGCTCGCCGGCGGCGACCCGATGGACGCCTTCGCCGCGGAGTTGAAGGAGTTCGTCCGTTGCGTGAAGGCCGGCGAGGAGTCCCCCGTGCTCGGTGCCGAGCCGGCGCGCGACGCCATCCGCCTCTGCCAGGCCCAGGCGAAGAGCCTCGCGAAGGGCCGCCGCGTAAAGGTCTGAGGGCCTTCGATTGGCCCGATCGGAGTGGTCGGCGTAAGGGCTTGCGCATAGGCGCGACATGGATACTCATTTTCACCCACAGGGGCGGGGCAGCTTGCTACAAAGGAGCTGCTGTGCCCACTCCCGCCTCCTGCACTCGGTCCCTTTCTCGACCCATGGCCACCGACTTGAAGCCCGAGACCCTGACGGACTTCGACCCCCGCAACCAGATCGAGCGGATCCCCTGCTGCGTGTTTAAGCACGCGGAGGGAGCGAGCGAGTACGTCGCCGCACAGATCGCCGACCTGATCCGCCAGCGCGCCGAAGAGGGACGCCCCTGCGTGCTCGGCCTGGCGACCGGCAGCACGCCGACGACCATGTACGCCGAGCTGGTCCGCCTGCACCGCGAGGAGGGCCTCTCCTTCGCCGGCGTCCACACGTTCAACCTGGACGAGTACTACCCGATGCAGCCCAACGAGCTGCAGAGCTACGTCCGGTTCATGAACGAGAACCTGTTCGACCACATCGACATCGACAGGGCGAACGTCCACATCCCCGACGGCACGTTGCCCGAGGAGGAGGTCCTCGCGCACTGCGCCGCCTACGAACAAAAGATCATCGACCTGGGCGGCATCGACGTGCAGGTCCTCGGCATCGGCCGCACGGGCCACATCGGCTTCAACGAGCCCGGCTCGGGCCGCGAGAGCCGCACCCGCATGATCACCCTCGACAAGAAGACCCGCCAGGACGCCGCCGGCGACTTCTTCGGCGAGGAGTACGTCCCCCGCCGCGCTATCACGATGGGCGTCGGCACGATCCTCCAGGCGCGGCAGGTCTACCTGCTCGCGTTCGGCGAGGGCAAGGCGAAGGTCGTCGCCAAGACGGTCGAGGGCGAAATCACGCCGATCGTCGCCGCGAGCTTCTTGCAGGACCACCCGAACAGCAAGATGGTCCTCGACGAGGCGGCGGCCGACCGGCTCACGCGCTACCAGGCGCCCTGGCTGCTCGGCCCCCTCTCAAGCGGCCCGGGCGGCGTCTTCGAGTGGGACGAGTTCTGGACCCGCAAGGCGGTCATCTGGCTCGCCCGCAAGGTCGACAAGCCGATCCTCAAGCTGACCGAAGAGGACTACAACGAAGAGGGCCTCCAGGAGCTGCTCGCCAAGAAGGGCCGCGCCTACGACATCAACCTCCAGGTCTTCCGTCAGCTCCAAGCGACCATCACCGGCTGGCCCGGCGGCAAGCCGCCCGAACGCCGCCAGCCGGGCGACCGCCGGCAGGCGCACGACGACATCTTCCCCAAGCGGGTGATCTGCTTCTCGCCCCACCCGGACGACGACGTCATCTCCATGGGCGGGACGCTCATCCGCCTGAGCGACACGGGCCACGAGGTCCACATCGCCTACCAGACATCGGGCAACGTCGCGGTGTTCGACGACGACGCCATCCGCTACGCCGAGTTCATGGCCGAGTTCAACCGGCAGTTCGGCATCGACCCGGAGCAGACGACGAAGCTCGAGGAGCACGTCGAAACGTTCCTGCGCCACAAAGAGCCCGGCCAGGTCGATAGCCCCGAGGTCCAGGCGATCAAGGGCCTCATCCGCCGCGCCGAGGCCCGCGCCGGAGCCCGCGTCGCCGGCGTGCCCGAGGAGCGCTGCCGCTTCCTCGACATGCCCTTCTACCAGACGGGCCGCGTCCGCAAGGACCCGCTCGGCGAGGCGGACATCCAACTCATCATGGATTACCTGCGAGAGATCCAGCCGCACCAGCTCTACTGCGCGGGCGACCTCTCCGACCCGCACGGCACGCACCGCGTCTGCCTCCGCGCGATCCTCACCGCGTGCGACCGGCTGCGGGACGAGGCGTGGATGCAGCAGTGCGTCGTCTGGTTGTACCGCGGCGCGTGGCAGGAGTGGGAGCCGCACCAGATCGAGATGGCCGTCCCCCTCAGCCCCGCGGAGCTGATGCGGAAGCGGACCGCGATCTTCAAGCACGAGTCGCAGAAGGACAAAGCCCTGTACCCGGGCAGCGACCCGCGCGAGTTCTGGCAACGGGCCGAAGACCGCAACCGCGGCTGCGCCGAACTCTACGACCAACTCGGTCTGTCGGAGTTCGAAGGCATCGAAGGCTTCGTTCGCTGGAAGGGCGATTTAGACGGCGTGGTGTGAAGTCGTTTCACACGGATTCAGGATTAAGCGTAAAGTTCTAAGCGCGCCAGCCTCACCCTCACCGGGGGTGACGCTTTTTTAGCCGCCTGAATGAATAGGGTGTTGTCACCCAATTCGGATCCCAGGCTCTCCGGATGCCGTGTCGGATTCTCCGTTAGAATCGAGCCTGTTGGGACATGCCTTGAATAGCGGCCCTTCCCTCAGCCTCAGACGCTTGCCATGAAACTCTTCCTGCCAGCGGCCCTGCTCCTGCTAGCCGCCCAAGCCAGCGGTGACGAGGTGCTCTACCAGAGCGCCATCCTAGGGCCCACTGGTATCACTGCAGAGGAACTGACAACTCAGGCGGTGCCCGGAACTAATGTTGGCCGATTTGACTTTATCGGTGCAAGGTTTGAACTTATGCAGCCCGTAGTGACCAACCGAATCGGGGGGCACTTGGTGTCGCTTGGACCGGCAGGCGAGTTCTTTGGAGCCTTGGTTGCCCTTGCCGGACCAGATGATTTCCCTGACTCGAGTGATCTCAGCACACCCGACGTTCTAGGTGACACTCTGGTCGCTATCGCCGATCCATCGGATGAAGTGTTTGGCGAAATTGAACTAGCACTCGATCCCGGCTGGTACGGTGTGGTGTTTGGGAGCGGTCTCTTCGGAGCGACTGGGAGGGGGGGGGCTGTCAGAAACAATACGGATCTGCCGGCTGGTGGGTTGATTGGCTGGTCAGCATCCTCTTCTGGCGACGGTTGGTTCGATCTGGTTCCAGGCATTGCTCCTACCCAGCAATACATTGTCGTGAGAGGTTTTCCGATCCCTGAACCGACTTCTCTTGTTGTCGCTGCTTTGCCTCTGCTCATCATTTACGGCATGACGGCCTTCCCGCGGAGTCCACAGTCGTTCGCATCGGTCGATGCCCTGATCTCACACGAAAACGGAGTCTCTTGTGGCGATACGAATAGCAAAGAAACGCTTGGGCTTTGAGTCGCTAGAGTCGCGTCGCGTGCTTGCGACTTTTACAGTCAATGCCGACATAGACGAAGTTGTTTCCGGGCCGACTACAGCCGTGACTGGCTCGCTGCGTCAGATGGTGCGCAACGCCAATTCGACACCAGGCCCTGACACGATCATCTTCGCTCCAAGTCTCGCTGGCCAAACAATCACGCTCGGGCGAGACGCGCAGAACAACCTGATTCCGCAGTTGCAAGGCGCGAACGGCGAGCTGGTGATCAGCGACTCGGTCACCATCACGGGCCTGGGCGCGGAGGAGTTAACGATCAACGCGGGGGACGGGACCGACGGGGTCTTCGGCACGGGCGACGGCCACCGCGTCTTCCAGATCGTCGGCAACTCCGATGTCACCCTCACCGGCCTCACCCTCACCGGCGGCGACGTGTCGCTCGCCGCCTGATCTCTGGGTGTTTTTTGCCTAGTTGGGCTGCCGTCTTACGAACCAATTCATGCGGATTCTCGGTTAGAATCGAGGTTGTCGGGACATCTCAATAATAGCGACTTCTTCCCAGCCTCAGGCGATTGCTATGAAGACCACTTTTCTTGCGTTCCTGCTCCTCTGTCTCAGCTGGGTCGCTCCCCAAGCCATTGCTGACGAGGTGCTCTACCAGAGCGCCACGCTCGGGCCGACAGGGATCACCGAGCAGCAACTCGCCTCCCAAGAAGTGCCTGCTACGAACGTCAACGAGTTTACTTTCGTTGGCGCTAGGTTCTTCTTGCCTACGCAAGCTCTGACCACGGAAATCAGAGGTCATTTCGCCAAAGGCGATGCAGGAGGGGGTGGCTTTTTCGGGGCTTTGGTATCTCTCGATTCGCCGAATGATTTCCCGGATACGTATGACCTCTCATCGGATGACGTGCTAGCAACAACAACGCTTGTATTTCCTAATCCTTCTAATGAAGTAGCCGGAATACTTGAGGTCGATCTTCTACCAGGCTGGTACGGCATCGTGTTTGGCAGCGGTGACTTTGGCGCTATTGGCAGTGGCGCAGTTGTAGAGAACGGTGTCTCAGCTGCAGACGCTAGCTACTTTGGGGGTGGGTCCCCTGCCGGATGGGCCAACGCGAACGCAGCTTTAGATGGGGTGACCTTGATCGTCCGCGGGATTGAGGTCCCAGAATGCGGATCGGCAACACTCACTCTTCTTGGTTTACTCATCAAAGTAGGGCGCGAGCCGAAGCGTGGTGAAGTGATGGGTATTTAGGCATTCGCAACAACCGCAGTGTCGCTACACCGAATTCTTCGGACTTATAAGGAGATAGTCGTGAGAAACCGGAGGTTGGGATATCAAGTGCTGGAGCAGCGGCGCGTGCTCGCGACGTTGACGGTTACCTCACTCGCCGATTCACCTGCACCGTTTGATGACGGCCTTGATGCAGGTGAGTTACGGCAGATGATACGCAACGCGAACGATCGACAGGGCCCCGACGAGATCGTTTTCGACCCCGCCGTGTTCCCGATCGACGAGGTGATGGACACGATCACGCTGACCGAGGGCGAGCTGGTGATCAGCGACTCGGTCACCATCACGGGCCTGGGCGCGGAGGAGTTAACGATCAACGCGGGGGACGGGACCGACGGGGTCTTCGGCACAGGCGACGGCCACCGCGTGTTTCAGATCGTCGGCAACTCCGACGTCACCCTCAGCGGCCTCACCCTCACCGGCGGGGATGTGTCGCTCGCCGCCTGATCTCTGGATGTTTTTTACCTAGTTGGGCTACCGCCTTGCGAACCATTTCATGCGGATTCTCGGTTAGAATCGAAGGGTGCGGGACATCTCCCCTGCAGCGACTTCTTCCCAGCCTCAGATGCTCGTCATGAAAACCTCCCCACTCGCGACCCTCCTCCTCACCCTCTGCTGGCTAGCTTCCCAGGCCGCCGCCGACGAGGTGCTCTACCAGAGCGCTACGCTCGGGACGACCGGTATCACCGAGTTTTCTCCCGAAAACCCCGGGAACAACGTCGGTCGATTCAATTTCACTGGCGGCCGGTTCGAGTTGACGCAGCCGGTGATCACCAGCCGGATCGGCGGGCATTTCTTCGTGAGCCGTGGCGCAGGTAACTTCTTTGGAGCGTTGGTGGCCCTTACCGGGCCGAATGACTTTCCTGACTCAAGCGATCTCAGCACACCTGATGTGCTGGGCAACACGCTGCTGACCTTTCCCGACCCATCCGATGAAGTGTTCGGCGAACTCGAACTGGCTCTTGATCCCGGATGGTACGGCGTTGTGTTCGGTAGTGGGCTCTTTGGAGCGACTGGGGCGGGGGGGGCTGTCCGGAACAATGCGGACTTGCCGGATGGCGGGTTGATTGGCTGGTCGGCGTCAGTGACGGGAGACGGTTGGTTTGACTTGGTCCCAGGCGTCTCCCCTACCCAGCAACGCGTCGTCGTGAGAGGTTTTCAGGTTCCTGAGCCGACCTCCTTCGGCATTGCCAGTTTGGTCATGCTGGCCACGTACTACACCGCAGCCATCTCGCGGAGCCGATAGCTCGTTGTATCTTTCTCAGAGTTCATCTCACACGAAAACGGAGTCTCTTGTGACCGTACGAATGGCAAAGAAGCGATTGAGCTTTGAGTCGCTAGAGTCCCGCCGCGTACTCGCTACTTTTACGGTTAATACTGATATAGACGAAGACGTTTCCGCACCGACCACGGCAGTGACGGGCTCGCTTCGCCAAATGATCCTCAATGCTAACTTTGACGATGCTGACCCTATCGATGAGATCATCTTCAACCTCCCCGCGGGCCAGAGCACGATCGAACTCGGTTTCGGCGAGCTGTTGATCAGCGACTCGGTCACGATCACCGGGCCGGGGGTGACGATCGATGCGCAGGACGGGACCGACCGAGTCTTCGGCACAGGCGACGGCCACCGCATCTTCCAGATCGTCGGCAACTCCGAGGTCACCCTCACCGGTCTCACCCTCACCGGCGGCGACGTGTCGCCCTCGGAGTACTTTCCCACGGGGGGCGCCATCCTCGCCAACGACGAGTTTAACAACGACCACATCTCGTTGACGCTCAATGGGATGGTCCTGGAAGGAAACTACGCCGAGCAGGGCGGGGCCATCCAGATGGGGGTCGATATGTCAGAAGCCGTCTCCTCGCTGCAAATCAACGGCTCGACCTTGACGGGCAACGAATCCGAAGACCTGGGGGGCGCCGTCGTTGTCGCCGCCAGCGCGGCGACATTCTTCGAAACCATCGTGAGCGACAACACGGTTCGCTTCGTTTCGCCGACACGCGGCACGAGCTCGCCGGACCTCGGATCGGGCGGCGGGGTGGCGGTCGTTTCCGGGCTGTCGACGACGACCTTCATCAGCAGCGTCGTCACGAACAACACCTCGGGGCACCACGGTGGTGGAGTTTATACTCAGAATAGCGGCCCCGGGAAGGAGCTGGTGATCCTCGACTCCTCGATCTACGGGAACACGGCTCAATTCGACGGCGGCGGTGTCTATCACTGCCCGAAGGCCGGTGGTGATTTCATGATGGCGAACACCACCGTTTCTGAGAATGCGACGACCGCAATAGACGGCCGTGGCGGCGGCGTGTTCTTGGGCGCCGAATCGCGAACCGATTTTACGAGCATCTTCAATGCTTTCATCAACAACACCACCGTCGCGCGCAACACGTCAAAGTACGGCGGCGGAGTTTACGGCTATATAGGGCTTGGGGAATTTGGCAATCCAGCCTCCATCGACCTGACGATGCACAACAGCATCGTGGCCCTCAATCAAGACCATAGCCAGCAGCCGAACGACCTCGACGCCGAGTTCGTTGTGCCGACTTCGGGCGTTCAAGACGCCCAGCTCTTCGAGACCGATTCCAGCCACAACCTCTTGGGCGCGGTCAGCAGCGTTCTCTCGGCGGAGTTGTTGCTCGCCGAGAACAACCTCAAGAACCAGACCCAGACCGAGCTGTGGCTCGGCGCGCTCGGTTACTACGGCGGGTTCCACCCCGACTTCTACACCGTCCCGCTGAGGGACGGCAGCAACGCGATCGACGCGGGCGACAATTCGCAGGCGAACAACCCGAGCGATAACAACTCGGCCCTCCTCTACGACCAGCGCGGCGGCGACGGCCTGGGCGGCGTCGCCGACTACCCGCGGCGTTACGACTGGACGGGCGGCGGGACCGCGTCCGACCCGACGGTTGATATCGGCGCCTTCGAGTTGCAGCCCGCCGCCCCGCGGGTGACCAACGTCAAGCTCCTCAGCCTCAACGGCGAGGCCGGCGAGTACGACTACGACACCGAGATCGACAACGGCGCCCCGGGCGTCACCGGCACGCAGCTCATCGCGGCCCTGGTCGCCGGCGCCGACGCGATCGAGGTTTGGTTCGACGAGAAGGTCAACCTCGATGCGAACTCGCTACAGATCAATCGCATCTCCGAATTCAATTCGGTTGGATCTGAGTTTGACACGTCCAGCGTGCCCACTTTCTCTCAACAGCAAGAGGGGAGCGAATGGGTCGGCCTTTGGGAGTTCAGCGACGATTTCTCCATGGCGCAGTACCTGATCACGCTTGAGGATTCGATCACGGCGCTGGACGGGGCGCCACTGGACGGCGAGTGGGTCAACCCGGCCTCGATCTCGACCACCAACTCGGCGGTCAGCGTCTTCCCCTCGGGCGATGGCGTTGCGGGGGGCGATTTCGCCTTCGCGTTCACCAACCTCTTCAGCCTCGGCGACAATAACATCGGGGACAACGAACTCACGGCGTTGCTCGGCAATTGGGGTTCAACAGGCGTTACCGGCGGCGCGACGGACGGCGATTTCGATGGCAACGGTTCCGTAGGGGACGGTGATCTGACCCTCCTGTTGAACAATTGGGGCTTCGATCTGACGAAGCTCCGCATCGCGGATGAGAACGGCGATTTTGTCGTGGATGGAAGCGACAACCTCACCCAGCTCGACGCCGACCAGAACGGCACAGCGAACGAGGCGGTCGATGCCGCGATCCTACAGCTGCAGCAAGGCCTCGAGTTCAAGTACGCCTTCTGACTCGTCAGTCGGGCGACCACTGATATGGCGGTCTCTTCACTCCCCCAGCGTCCCCACGATCGCCGCGCGGACGACGTCCCGCAGCGGTCTCCTACTCGCTGGCGACGGCCTCGCTATTCAGGCTCGCCTTGCTGCACTTCGTAGGCCTTGGGGCGTTTCTTGCCGCTCCAGTGGGCTTCGTACTCGGCGTCGTCCAGCTCTTGGGCCTCTTGCATGGCGACGAGCCGCCGGCCCTCGACGCCGGTGGCCTCGAAGACAATCGCTTTATCACCCAGGCCATTCACGCCGTAGCGAATGCGGAACGGCTCGCCGTCGCGCTCGCTGACGAAGATCGCGTCGAGGTTCGCCGGGTCGATCTGCATCCGGCTGAGGTTCTTGGCGTAGCGTGGCCTGAGCAGGAACTCCTTAAACTCCGCCTCGTCTTTCGGGGCGCGGTAGCCGTTGTAGTGTTGGAAGAGTGAGTAGCAGTTGTAGAGCTTCTGGATGTTGGTCGAGTTGAGAGCTGCGACCCGCGCATCGATCGAGTCGCCTCCGCAGCCCGTCAGCAGGCCTGCGATTATCAGAATTGCGAGGCGTCCGACTACAAAGCGTCGTGGAACGAGCCTGGGCATGGGCAATCGAAGGGAGTTCTATGTCGGAGGGCTGGAACAAGGAAGGCGGTCTCGGATGGCGATCAGAGGTCGTTCAGATCGACCACTTCGCCGTCGTTCCGCATGCCGAGGCGGTCTAATAGCGGGACATCGATGTCGAAATTGAAGTACCTGACCGATCCATCAGCGAAGACAGATCCGAAGACACCGGCGTGGGCCGATCCAAAGCCGCCGACACGGTTCCACAAGCGGTCTTCTAGTTCGGTCGAATCCGGGTTGATCCATGATTCGCCATTGCCCGAGTTGTACTTCGCTGAACGGACGTTGCTGCCGTGCTCGTCGTAGTAACCGCCGCCGAAGCCAGACACGTCCCAGAAGTTCGTGGTGACTATGACATACTGAGAGGTGTGCTTCTCTTTCTCAGCGAACATGATGGTCTTAGAGGTCCCGTCGGGAACCGTGGTGACCTTGTCGAGCCCCCAGACTTTATCGGTCGCGGTGTTGAGCTTTGCGGCTCTAGCGATCACGCCGGTCCAGGTCAGCCCGTCTTGCTCGCCCTCGAAGGGATCCTCTTGGTGTTTCCATTGAGTCCAGGTGTAGTTGCCACCACTTGGCGCGGGTAGCACGTCCCCGTTGTAGGCGTTGCGCATGGAGGCGTAATCCGATTCGTAGCGGGAGATGCCCGAGGCGTTAGTAAACGAGCTGAGGTCGCGGGAAGGGCAGTGGTAGCCAGTGATGACCGCTTCTCCGGCCAAGTCGGCCGCGTCTCCCCCCGATGCGAAGAGCTCGGCTCGCAGGTCGTAGACCGCCTGCTCCTCCATGTAGGGCAGGAGTTGGTAGCCCCAACCGAGGTTCTCATGGGGATACTCAGGGGCGGCGCTTGCTGCGGCGCGCCAACTCGACCAGTCGCAGTCACCGGTGGTGGGGAACTGCTGGAAGGCCGATTCGAAGTTCAGAGTGGCCAGCCCCAGCTGCTTCATGTTGTTCGAGCACTGTGCCCGGCGGGCGGATTCTCGGGCAGCTTGCACTGCGGGGAGCAGCAGAGCGACCAGAATCCCGATGATGGCGATCACCACCAGGAGTTCCACCAGCGTGAAGGCGGGGCGACAGGCCCGAGTGCAGGACCGATCACGAATTGTGCGAACCAACATGGATCAAACCACAGACCTGGGAGAAGACAGATAGTGAAGGTTAGCGGAGGATTTCCTGAGAAGCTGTACCCGCTACCTACGTTATGTCGGAATCCGCCTAAATCAGCCTCACTATTAGGCAGACTTGGCACGGCCGGCCGCAGGTTTGCCGGTTGAGACCGCTTGATAGCGTCGTTCCGGCCCTCACCCACCCAGCGTCCCCACGATCGCCGCGCGGACGACGTCCGCACTGTGGGCGAAGGCCTGGGTCTCTTCTTCGTTGAGCTCGGGCTGCATCCAGCGGACGATCCCTTCGCGGCCGACCACCACCGGCACGCTCAGGCAGACGCCCGCCACGCCGGCGTAGCCGCCCCGCTTGTCGGTGCCGTCGATCAGAGTCGAGAGGGGCATCGTGTGGCGGGCGTCGGCGCGGATCGTCTCGATCACGTAGGCGGCCGCCATCGCGATCGCGTAGTTCGTGCAGCCCTTCTTGTTGAAGACCTCGTAGCCGGCCCGGGTCGCTCGCTCGAACATCGCCCGCCGGTCGGGCCGGTCCTCGAGCGGCTCGCCGCCGGCCTCGGCGCCGCTGAAGGCGAGGAACTGGCTGTCGCCGTGCTCGCCGAGGGAGTAGGCGCGGATGTCCGAGGGGTGGATGCCGACCTGGGCGCTGATCAGCTCGCGGAAGCGGGCCGAGTCGACCAGCGTGCCGGTCCCCATCACCCGCTCGGGCGGGAACGCGGAGAGTCGGATCGCGTGCCAGGTGAGCACGTCGACCGGGTTGCTGAGGACGACGAGCTTCGCGTCGGGCGACGCCTCGGCGAGCGCCGGGATCAGCTCCTCCATGAGCCGCGTGTTGGCGACCGCCGCGTCGAGCCGGTTGTTGAAGTTGTCCTTCCAGGGGGCCGACGCGCAGTACGCGATCACCTCCGAGCCGGCCGTGTCGGCGATCTCGCCGGCGCGGATGTCGATCTTCGAGTCGATGAACAGGTGCGCGTGCTGCAGGTCGAGCGCGTCGCCCTCGGCCCGCTCGCGCGTCCGGTTGACGAGGACTAGCTCGTCGGCGGCCCCCTTCAAGAGCAGCGTGTAGGCGAGCGTCGAGCCGACGCGGCCCAGACCGATGATCGAGACCTTCATGGCGGAGGGGGTTTTGGCAGGATCGACAGGAGGGGCGGGATCGGCGAATCTCTTCCTTCATCGTGTCGATCCTGCCGATCCTGTCTAGCTCAGCCGTTTGCTTATCCGCAGCCGTCAGTCTTTGTAGGAGGCGTCTCCGACGCCGATTCCGGTGGGCCAACCGAAGTGCGGCTGGCAGCACGCTCTCGGCGGCGGAGACGCCTCCTGCAAGATGGCTCCTTACCCCAAGACCTCCGCATGACGCCGAAGCCGCCGCCGATCACCGTTGAAGAACGCCGCGAGCGGATCGCTCGGGCTCAGCGCCTGATGGTGGAGGAGGGCCTCGACGCGATCCTCCTCCCCGCCGGCACGAGCCTGCGGTACTTTACGGGCGTGCGGTGGGGGCTGAGCGAGCGGCTGCTGGCGGCGGTGCTGCCGCGCGAGGGCGAACCGGTCTACCTGGCGCCGGCGTTCGAGGAGCCGAAGCTCCGCGGGCTGCTGTCGATCGGCGACGAGGTCCGCCTCTGGCAGGAGGATGAGTCGGCGTACACCCTGGCGGCGGGGCTGCTGAGTGAGTGGAACGCCGCGCGGGTCGGCCTCGACGAGGCGACGCCTTACGCGTTCGTGTGTGACCTGGCCACGGCGGCGCCCGCGATCGAATGGACCGACGCCGCGCCGGTGGTCTCCGGCTGTCGGCAGAGGAAGAGCCCGGCGGAGGTCGCGCTCATCCGCTGGGCGATGGAGCTGACGCTCGGCGTCCACCGTCGCGTTCACGCGACGCTCAGCGCGGGGATGACCAACACGGAGATCGTGCAGGCGATCGATCGGCTGCACCGCGAGGGGGGCGCCGACGGGGGCAGCACGTTCGCGATCGTCGCCTTCGGGGACCAGACCGCTTACCCGCACGGACCCGACGGCGAGCAGCGCCTCGCCGAAGGAGAGACGGTGCTCGTCGATACGGGCTGTACGGTCGAGGGGTACCACTCGGACCTGACGCGGACCTACGTGTACGGCAAGCCGACGGCGCGGCAGCGCGAGCTGTGGGAGATCGAGCAGGCGGCCCAACGGGCAGCCTTTGAAGCGGTCCGGCCCGGCGTGGCGTGCGGAGCGATCGACGACGCGGCCCGCGCGGTCCTGGAACGCCACGGCCTCGGCCCCGGCTACCAGACGCCCGGCTGCCCGCACCGCACGGGGCACGGGCTCGGCATGGACATCCACGAGCGTCCGTTCTTGGTGCGCGGCAACGCCACGCCCCTCGGGCCGGGCGTGGTGGCAAGCCTCGAGCCGATGATCGTCGCTTACGGCGAGATGGGCATCCGCCTGGAGGACCACTTCGTCGTGACCGAAGACGGGGCCCAGTGGCTCACCGAGCCGAGTCCGTCGCTCGATGAGCCGTTCTGAAAGACCGACGGGGTGGGCTCACTCGGTCTCGGCCTCCTCTGCCTCCTCGCCCTCTTCGTCGTGATCGTGGTCGGCATCTTCATCGTGGCCTTCGTGCTCATCGTTGTGATCCTCGCCGTCCTCGTCGTGATCATCGCCGTGGGTCGCCTTGGCGGTGGCGCGGGATTCTGCCGCTTCGGTCAGCTTGGCGGCGATGTCTTCCGGCAGGGCGGCGCGGATCGCGTCGGCGCTGGCGAGCAGCTTCTCGCGGATCGGTTCGAGGTCGAAGCCCTCGGGCAGCTCCGAGCCGTGCAGCGGCTCGTGCAGCTCGCCCATCGCGTTGAGATGGTCTTTGACCGCCTTCTTGAGGGCGACCGCCTGCGGCTGTTCGAGCAGCTGGTCAGCGAGGCGGTTCACCGTGCCGTACACCTTGCCCAGGTTGTGCATCACGTGGTCGGCCGCTTCGAGATCTTCTTCGTCGAACGCCGCGAGGATCTCCTCGGTCTGCGATTCCAGCAGGGACAGCGATTTGGGCAGCTGTTCCGGAGCGACCTTGGGCCCCGGTTCTTTGCAACCGATCAGGGCGGTGATGGCGCAGAGGGTCAGCAGAGACAGGGAACGCATGGGGAGCTCCGGTTCGGATGAGTCGCCGCGCGGGGGCGGCTTGGGTTCAGGGAGTGTTATGGACTGGTTGTCGCCGCGCGGGTCGGCCGCCGGTCGAGACCGACGCCGCGGTTGACGAAGCGGTCGGTGAAGGCGTCGCGCGGGTTGATCTCGCCCCGCTTGTAGAGCCCGGCGTCGACCATCTGCTGGTGGAACGTGGCGACGCGCTCGCCGTCGAGCGCCCCGACGCCGAGCGCCAAGGCGTCGCCCGAGTCGACGAGGCCCCATTCTCGCATCTTGGCGATCGAGAAGGCGATCTGCTCGGGCGTCATGTCACGGTTCTCGGCGAGGATCCGCTCGTTCGCGGCCGCCGAGTCGCCGTGCAGGTACTCGCACCATCCGAGGATCGAGGCGTCGACAAACGCCTGCACGACCTCGGGCCGGTCGTCGATCAGCCCCTGGCGGGTCTCGATCAGTGTGGAGTAGCTCGCCCAGCCCTGATCGGCCAGCAGGAAGACGCGTGGCTCGACGCCATTCGCCTCGACCACGCGTCGCGGCTCGGCGGTGGCGTAGCCCTGCATGGCCCAGTCCTTGTGGACGAGGAAGGGCGCGAGGCTGTGGTTGTAGGGCCGCAGCAGCGGACGCCGGAAGCCGTGGGCCGATTCCATCCAGAGGAAGAAGCTGTGCCGACCCGGGGCGCCCATCAGCAGGGGCGCCCGCTTGAGGTCGTCCCAAGTGCGGTGCGGACCGTCGCCGTGGGCGAGCAGGCACTGCGGGTCTTTCTGCAGCATCGCGGCGACGACGCGCGTCGGGATGCCCTGCTTCACGGCGTCGAACGCTTGCAGCAGGTTCGTGCCGACGAGGAAGTCGATCTGGCCGACGGGCAGCAGGGGCCGGTTGTTGACCATCGGCCCGCCGACCCGGATCGTGACGTCGAGCCCACGCTCCGCATAGTGCCCGGCGACCAGCGCCTGGTAGAAGCCGCCCAGCTCGGGCTGTGCTTTCCAGTTGAGCGCGAGCGTCACCCGCTCCGCCGCGGGCGCGGCGGTGACAAGGCAGAGCAGGAGGAGGGCGAGCAGGGGGCGCATCGTTAGTTCGGGTTCGGGCCCACTCAATGTACCACCAGGGAGGCGCGTGGGTTAGCCGGCCGCCGATTCGTGCCAGCCCGCCAGCAGCCAGTTGCTGAGCGTGTGGGTCACGAAGTAGCAGGCGACGCCGGTCAGCGAGATCAGCCCGAGCGCAGCGAACATCAACGGCGTGTCGAGGCGGTAAGTCCCCTCGAAGATGGCCGCGGCCAGCCCCGACTGGGCCCCGCTCGCGCCGGTGACGAACTCGCCGACCACCGTGCCGACCAGGCTCAGGTTCACCGCCGTCCTCAGTCCAGCGAGGAAGTAGGGCAGGGCGGTCGGCGCGAGCAGCCGCCGCAGCCGTTGCCACCGCGTGGCGCCGTAGAGGTCGAACAGGTCGCGGAGGCCGGGGTCGGCGCTGCGGAGCCCGACAGTCGTGTTCGCCAGGATCGGGAAGAAGGCGACGATCCACGCGCAAAGGATCAGCACCAGCCACGTCCGCTCGACCCCGACCCAGATCATCAGCAGCGGCGCGACGGCGACCAACGGCGTCACCTGCAGCACGACGGCGTACGGGAACAGGCTCAGCTCGACCGCGGGCGACAGCGAGAACAGCACCGCCAGCAGCACGCCCCCCACGACCGCGGCGGCCAGCGCGATCGCCATCGTTCGCACGGTCACCAGCCAAGCGGGGCCGAGGGTCGACCACTCCGATCGCACGGTCTCGGCGATCAGCGAGGGCGCCGGCAGCTGGTACTCGGGCACCTCGCGCAGCCGGACGAAGGCCTCCCAGCCGAGCAGCAGCAGCACGGCGACCAGCAGGGGCGCCAGCCAACGCAGCCAGCGGCGTGCCCGCGGGCGTTGGCGTCGATCGGGGAGGTTGGCGTTGGGCCGGTTCATGGCGCGAGTCTAGATCGCCAAGCCGGCACGGCCAACCGTTAGGGCAGCGACCCGCCGACCGGTTCACGATGGCGTCCGGCCGACGAGTCACCTTTCTGCCCATGAAGGTGAATCGACCGTTTCGCGGACCAACGCAACCAATTCGCGTCACGCGGCTGTGCCGTAGGGGTGTCACTCGGGGTGGCCAGCTCGGGGGGAGGCGGCCCTCCGGGTGAGCCAACCGTCATAACGGGGCCAGTTGGCCCGTGATGTCGGCCTGCCAACTCTCGTTCGTGCGGACGTCGTACATCGTCAACAATCCACTCCGGCAGCAAGCCGTATCGAGGCAGACGAGATGCCCCGCGTCCAAGAGGTCACCGTCAGGCTGGGCCGTGTGCCCCACGAACGCCCGCTTGCCCGAGGCGTGCCGTTCCGGGAAGTGCTCGTGCAGGCTCTGCCAACGGAGGGCATCAGCCGGCTGGCGGTTGAGGGGCTCGTCGGCGACGTAGTTGGCGTGCGTGAAGATCGCCTCTTCGGATTCGTAGTACGGCAGGCAGCGGTCGAGGAACGCGACGTGTTCCGCCGGCACGTCGTCGAGGCGCTTGGCGTTGTATGACTTGAGGGTCGCGACCCCGCCGTGCTGGAGCCAGGCGGCGAGTGAGTAGGTCCCCCGCAGGGCGCCGAGCAGCATCTCCTCGTGGTTGCCCAGCAGCGGGATGAGACGCCCGGCCGCTTCTAACGCGAGGAGCGTCTCGATCACGCCGCAAGAGTCGGGGCCGCGATCGACGTAGTCGCCCAGCGTGACGATCCGGTCGCCGTCGCTCAGCTCGGCCGCGTCCAATAACGCCCGCAGGGCCGCGGAGCAGCCGTGGATATCGCCGATCGCCAGGAGTCGCGGCATGGGAAGCGGGTTACGATGGGGGACGGCTGATCGTGGGGCGGAGAGTCGGTAACGTAGGTCACACGGGGCTCCGCCGCCCAGCCGGGGTTGTGAGCCGCCTCACGCTGCCGACGGGCGAGGCGCCCGCTTGGCCTCGCCCGGGCGAACCCCGACCGATCATGCTCGTAGGTTCAGTCAGTGCTTACGCTCCCGACCTTTATCTCCGCACGAGTCCGATGAGGCATCCCCACTTCGCGTTGGCGGCTCTCGTTTCGACGCTCGCCTGCGCCGCCTCGGCGGGGGCGGCCGACGTGCTCGTCGGCGTCGCGACGCCCGCCGCGCAGCGTGTCGCGCTGGACGCGATCGACCACACCGCTTGGGATGCGTTGCTCAAGCGGCACGTCAACGATCGCGGCCTGGTCGATTACCGGGCTTGGAAGGCGTCGGGCGAATCGGCATCGCAGCTCGACGCCTACCTGGCGACGCTCTCCACCGCCGATCTCGACGCGGACTCTTCACCAGACGCGAAGCTCGCCTACTGGATCAACGCGTATAACGCGGTGACCGTCAAAGGGATCTTGCGCGAGTACCCGACCAGCAGCATCAAGAACCACGTCCCGTGGATCAGCGGATACCACATCTGGAAGAATCTCAAGCTCCGTGTCGATGGCGAGGCGTACTCGCTCGACCACATGGAGCACGAGACCCTCCGCAAGCTCGGCGAGCCGCGGATCCACTTCGCGATCGTCTGCGCCTCGATCGGTTGCCCCCGGCTCTTGAACGAGGCCTACGTGGCGAACCGCCTCGACGCTCAGCTCGACACCAACGCCCACGACTTCTTCGCCCAATCGCAAAACTTCCAGATCGACTCGGGGAACAAGATCGTCCGCTTCAGCTCCATCCTCAAGTGGTTCGGCGAGGACTTCGGGGGGAGCCAGCGGGCCCGGCTCCAGCGGATCTCGCCCTGGCTGCCAACCGATGAGGCGCAGCGTTTGGTGCTGACCCACGGCGTCCGCGTGCGTTACCTCGATTACGACTGGGACCTGAACGAGCAGAAATGAGTGGAAGCTCTCCAGCCCGATCTGTAGGAGGCGTCTCCGACGCCGATAACGGTTTCCACGCCGTGCACAGCTAACATCCCGTCGTCGGCGTCGGAGACGCCTCCCGTAACGGGGTACCCCAAGAGTCAATAAAGCATGAACGACACCGCCACCTTCCCCGAACCTGCGGCCGCCCCGCAATCGGGCGGCGCGACGGGCAAGCTGATCGGCCTGGTGGTCGTGGTGGTCGCCCTCGCGGCGGCGTTCCGATTCTTGCCGCTCGCGGAGACGCTCTCCGGGTTCTTGGAGTACGTCCAAGGGCTTGGCGTCTGGGGGCCCGTGTTGCTCGCGGCGGCTTACGTCGCCGCCACGGTGCTGATGGCGCCGGGGCTGATCCTCACCCTCGGGGCGGGCTACGTGTTCGGCGTGGTGCTCGGGACGATCACCGTTTCGATCGGCAGCGTGCTCGGCGCGACCGCGGCGTTCCTGGTCGGCCGCTACGCAACCCGCGACTTCGTGCAGGGCTTGGCGGCGAAGAACCCGCGCTTCGCGGCGATCGATTCGGCGGTCGCCGAGCAGGGGTGGAAGATCGTGCTGCTGACGCGTCTCTCGCCCCTCTTCCCGTTCAACGTGCTCAACTACCTGTACGGGGCGACGCGGGTCTCGCTCCGCGACTACTTCCTGGCGAGCTGGATCGGCATGCTGCCCGGCACGGTCCTGTACGTTTACTTCGGCGCCGTCGCCGGCGACCTGACGAAGCTGCTCGCCGGCGAGTTCGAGGGGGGGGCTGGCAAGCAGGCGCTCCTGTACGTCGGATTGGCGGCGACGGTTGTCGTCACGGTGTTCGTCACCCGGATCGCGACGAAGGCGCTCGGGGAATCAACCGCGCTGAAAGAACCGAACGAAGACACCCCGGACTGACATCCGAGGCTCGCCGCCAGCGGCTGGTATTCTTCCGCTGTCCACCGATTATTACCTACCGGCTACTCCGATGATCGAGCTGCAACCTTACGACGAGCACAACCAACGGCTCGAGGCGAACGTCCACCCGCCCGATTGGACCAACCCGGCGCCCGACGGACCGTACGACCTGGTCGTGATCGGCGCGGGCACGGCGGGCTTGGTTACGGCGGCGGTCGCCGCCGGCCTGGGGGCGAAGACCGCCCTCGTGGAACGCAACCTCATGGGGGGCGACTGCCTCAACGTCGGCTGCGTTCCTTCAAAGGGCCTCTTGAGCGCTGCTCGCGCGGCAGCCCGTGTCAAAAACGCAAGTGAGTTCGGCGTCCACCTCGATGGCGGCTACCGCGTCGACTTTGCCCAGGTCATGGAGCGGATGCGGCGGTTGCGGGCCGACATCAGCCCGGCCGACTCGGCTAAGCGTTTCAGCGAGGAGAAGGGGGTCGCCGTCCACCTGGGCGACGCCGAGTTCACCGGCGGCGACACGGTCCGCGTCGGCGAGCAGACGCTCCGCTTCAAGAAGGCGGTGATCGCCACCGGCGCCCGCGCGGCGGCGCCGCCGATCGAGGGGCTCGGGTCGATCGCGTACCTGACGAACGAGTCGCTCTTCTCGCTGACCGAGTTGCCGGGGTCGCTCGGCGTGATCGGCGCGGGGCCGATCGGCGCCGAGATGGCGCAGGCGTTCGCCCGGTTCGGCTCGGAGGTGCACCTCGTCAACGCCGGCGCGACCGCCCTGCCGCGCGAAGACCCCGACGCGGGGCGGATCGTGCAAGCGGCGCTCGAGCGCGACGGCGTCCGCTTCCACAACGACAGCCAGAACTTAAGGCTCTCGTCCGAAGGGGACCGAGTCCGCATGCAAGCCGACACGCCCGAAGGGCCGGTGGATGTCGTTGTCGAGAAACTGCTGGTCGCGGTCGGCCGCGCGCCGAACGTGGACGGCCTCGGCCTGGAGAAGATCGGCGTCGAGTACGACCTCCGCAAGGGCGTGAAGGTCAACGACCTCTTCCAGACGACCAACCCGAAGGTCTACGCCGCCGGCGACGTCTGCTCGCCCTACAAGTTCACGCACGCAGCCGACTTCATGGCGCGCTCGGTGGTCGCCAACGCGCTGTTCACCCCGCTGGGCCTCGGCAAGCGGAAGGCGAGCAAGCTGGTCATCCCGTGGGCCACGTACACCTCGCCCGAGGTGGCGCACGTCGGCCTCACCGAGAATGACGCGAAGGACCGCAACATCCCGATCACGACCTTCCGCCAGGACCTGGAGCACGTCGACCGGGCGATCCTCGACGGCCAGACCGAGGGCTTCGTGAAGATCCACGTCGCCGAGGGGAGCGATAAAATCCTCGGCGCCACGATCGTCGCCGAGAACGCGGGCGACCTGATCGGCTCGATCTCGGTCGCCATGTCGAACGGCGTGGGCCTCGGCGGAGTCGCCTCCAGCATCCACCCGTACCCGACCCAGGCCGAGGCGATCCGCAAGGTGGGCGACCTCTACAGCCGCACGAAGCTGACCCCCTTCGCGGCGAAGTTCCTCAAGTGGATGCTCAAGCTCTCGGTCTAGGGAACAGAAATATCTCACGCAAAGGCGCTAAGGCGCAAAGACCTTGTCTGATTGCGGTAGCTGAGGCTCACAATTGAGGGCATATTGCGCCTCACGGGTTGTTTCGATCCTTAGCGCCTTTGCGCCTTTGCGTGAGGCCTTCCCAAGGCTGCCAACGTGAAAGCTTCTGATCTATTCGTCCGCGCCCTTGAAGCCGAGGGCGTCGAGTACATTTTTGGCATCCCGGGCGAGGAGAACCTCGATTTCTTGGATTCGCTGTCCCGGTCGAGCATCGAGCTCGTCCTGACGCGGCACGAGCAGGCCGCCGGCTTCATGGCGGCGACCTACGGGCGGCTCACCGGCAAGGCGGGCGTCTGCCTGTCGACGCTCGGGCCGGGGGCGACGAACTTCGTCACCGCGGCCGCTTACGCGCAGCTCGGCGCGATGCCGATGCTGATGATCACCGGGCAGAAGCCGATCAAGAGCAGCAAGCAGGGCCATTTTCAGATCGTCGACATCGTCGACATGATGCGCCCGCTCACCAAGTACACGCGGCAGATCGTGTCGGCGGACAACATCCCGTCGCGCGTCCGCGAGGCGTTCCGCGTGGCCGAAGAGGAACGCCCCGGCGCGGTGCACCTCGAACTGCCCGAGGACATCGCGAAGGAGTCGACCGAGACGCCGGTGATGACCGCCAGCAAGGTCCGCCGACCCGCAGCGGACGACAAGTCGATCCGCCAGGCGATCGGGCTCATCGAGGAGGCGAAGCGGCCGCTGCTGCTGATCGGCGCCGGCGCCAACCGGCGGCTCTCCAGCAAGATGCTCCGCCGCTTCGTCCACCAAACGGGCATCCCCTTTTTCACCACGCAGATGGGCAAGGGGGTCATCGAAGACACGCACGAGCTCTGCCTCGGCACGGCGGCTTTGTCGGCGGGCGATTTCATCCATCGCGCGATCGACGCGGCGGACCTGATCATCAACGTCGGCCACGACGTCGTCGAGAAGCCCCCCTTCTTCATGACGCCCGGTGGCGTGAAGGTGATCCACGTGAACTTCACCTCGGCGGAGGTCGACCCGGTCTACTTCCCGCACATCGAGATCGTGGGCGACATCGCCAACAGCGTCTGGCGGATGGGCAACGAGATCCGCCCCCAGTCGGGCTGGGATTTCAAACGCTTCACCGAGGTGAAGTTCGCGTTGGAGCAGAACCAGGACCGCCACGCGGACGACGACCGCTTCCCCTTCGCGCCGGCCCGCCTGGTCAGCGAGGTGCAGGCGATCACGCCGGACGACGGCATCCTGTCGCTCGACAACGGCATGTACAAGATCTGGTTCGCCCGGAACTACAACGCCTGCGCGCCCAACACGCTGCTGCTGGACAACGCGTTGGCGACCATGGGCGCTGGGCTCCCCGCGGCGATGGGCGCCGCGACGGTCCACCCGGAACGGTTTGTGATGGCCATTTGCGGCGACGGCGGCTTCATGATGAACGACCAGGACCTACAGACCGCCGTCTCGCGGGGCCTGAACCTCACCGTGCTGATCCTGAACGATTCCGCCTACGGCATGATCAAATGGAAGCAGGCGGGCGAGGGCTTCGAGGACTATGGCCTCGATTTCACGAACCCCGATTTCGTCGGCCTCGCCCAGGCGTACGGCGCCCGCGGCCACCGCGTCGAATCGGCCGAACAGCTCCGCCCCCTGCTCGAAGGCTGCCGCGACACGCCGGGCGTCGACGTGATCGACTGCCCGATCGACTACACCGTGAACGGCCCACTGCTGAACGAAGAGATCCCCAAGCTAGCCGCGGCGCTTTAGAACTCACCACAGAGAGCACAGAGAACACGGGAGTAACCATGACCTCCCTCTCTGTGCTCTCTGTGTCCTCTGTGGTGAATCTTATGCTCAAAGAATCGTATCCGTTCTATCTTGCGAACAAGCCCGAGGCGCCCAACGCCGACCTCGAGGTCACCGACAAGTACACCGGCGAGGTGGCGACCAAGGTCGCCATGGCGTCGGCCGCTGACATCGATCGGGCGATCGCCGCCACGGTCGAGGCGACCGAGCCGATGCGGCTCGTGAAGCCGTACGAGCGCCAGGCGGTGCTCATGCACTGTGTCGAGCGCTTCACCGAGCGCTTCGACGAGCTCGCCATGGCCCTCTGTATCGAGGCGGGCAAGCCGATCAAGGACGCCCGCGGCGAGGTCAGCCGGCTCATCGACACGTTCCGCATCGCGGCGGAGGAGTCGGTCCGCATCGACGGCGAGATCCCCAACCTCGAGATCAGCGCCCGGGCGGCCGGCTACCGGGGCTTTGTGCAGAAGGTCCCGATCGGCCCCTGCTCGTTCATCTCACCGTTCAACTTCCCGCTGAACCTGGCGGCGCATAAAGTGGCGCCGGCGCTCGCGGTCGGCTGCCCCTTCGTGCTGAAGCCGGCCAGCCGCACACCGATCGGCGCGCTGGTCATCGGCGAGGTGCTCGCCGAGACCGACCTGCCCGCCGGCGCGTTCAGCATCTTGCCGTGCCACCGCGACGGCGCCGACCTGTTCACAACCGACGACCGGCTCAAGCTCCTCTCGTTCACCGGCTCGCCGGGCGTCGGATGGGATTTGAAAGCCCGCGCGGGCAAGAAGCCGGTCATCCTCGAACTCGGCGGCAACGCGGCGTGCGTTGTCGATCAGGACGCCGACCTCGACGACGCCGTCGGTCGGCTCGTCATCGGTGCGTTCTACCAATCGGGCCAGAGCTGCATCGGCGTGCAGCGGATCCTCGTCCACGAGGCGATCTACGACACGCTCAAGGAGAAGCTCGTCGCCGCGACGAAGAAGCTCATTGCCGGCGACCCGAAGGACGAACAAACCTTCATCGGCCCGATGATCAGCGAGAAGGAGGCGACGCGCCTCCACGGCTGGGTCGAGTCGGCCGTCGCCGCGGGCGGCAAGCTGCTGTGCGGCGGCCAGCGCGACGGCGCCATGCTCGACGCCACGCTCCTGGAGGACGTCCCCGCCGACCAGGACGTCTGCACCGAGGAGGCGTTCGGCCCGGTCGCCGTGCTCGGCAAGTTCGCGTCGTTTGACGAGGCGCTCGCCCAGGTGAACGACAGCAAGTTCGGCCTGCAGGCGGGCATCTTCACCCGCGACTGGTACAAGATCCAGCAGGCGTGGGACACGCTGGAGGTGGGCGGCGTCGTGATCGGCGACGTGCCGTCGTGGCGCGTCGACAACATGCCCTACGGCGGCGTCAAAGACTCCGGCCTCGGCCGCGAAGGGATCCGCTACGCGATCGCCGACATGACCGAGGAGCGGCTCTTGGTGATCAGGACGAAGGGCGGATGAGTTAACCGCGGAGGTCGCGAAGAACGCGGAGTTGCGTGATGCTGATCGCCATAATCTCGGACACGCACGACGACCTAGCTATGACGGTGACTGCCGTTGAGTTAGCGATCCAGCGGGGCGCCGAAGCGCTGTTTCACTGCGGCGATCTCAGTTCGCATGAAGTCGTTGCGGTTTGCAGTCGCCTCAGACCCTTCTACTTCGTCTTTGGCAACCATGACGCCGACGTCGTCCCCGATCTATTGCAAGCCGCCCAGGAGAACGACGCCTGTTGTCTCGAATGGGGCGGATGCGTGGAGCTTTGCGGAGTCAGGATCGGAGTGGCCCACGGTCATATGACTTCCGACCTGAAGCCCCTGATCGAAGAGGCTCCCAGCTACTTGTTAACCGGTCACACACACGAACCCGCTCATTTCCAGCAGGGGCCGATTCAAAGAGTCTGCCCCGGCGCTCTCTTTCGCGCCACGCCGCCCACCTTCGCCCTGCTGAATCTACTAACCGGCGAGACCGAGTTCATCGAAGTGAACGGCTGAGGCTCCGCGTCCTCCACGGTAATCCACTGTCAGCCGTTCGGTCGCTCCCTGACGGTCGCGGCTCAGCGAGCAAACAACTTGCGCCTCGCAACGCGCAACTCAGCGCGAGATCACGATGATCGGTCGCGTCGCGTAGTGCGCCGCGGGTCGGCCGAATGCGCGGCCCTGGAACTGCTGGCCGTAGAGGCCCGAGAACGGGGTCGCCGAGGTCTTCGGGCGCGCCTGGGAGTAGCCGTACCACTGCCGGGCGGCGAGCACCGCGCCACGCTGAGCCGCTTTGACTTGCGCCTTCGCCTGGATGATCTCCAGGGGCGTCATCTTGCCGATCGACTGCGAGTACTCGGGCCGCGGCTCGGCGGTCGAGCCGGCGGGGCCTGGGTCGAGCAGCCCCTGGGCGGGGGCCGAGGCGGCGGTCATCGCCAACGCCGACGCGGCGAAAAACAGCAGGGCGGGTCGGCAACGCATGGCGGACGGCTCCGTCGTCAGGCAGGGCGGGGGGCGACCGATCCTTCGGCGCCCGGGGCGTGTCATCATCGCGAGGCATCGACCCGCAAAGCACGCAAGGGCCAACCCGTCGAGCGCCGTCGGCAGAACCGGAATAACCAGCAGGCAGGGGGCACTAGGCGCCAGGCCGCCTTGCAGTACGTGCCGGTTCCGTAGTGAGGCTGCCCACCGCCCACCGCCCTCTGTCTACTCAATCAGAACATCTTGACCATTCCCCCGAGGTTTCGTAGGTTCGGGTGAAGTGAGCAGGCGGCACAGCCGATACCAAACTCACAACCCGATTGGCAGGCTGACAGCGGGCCATCGGCAACGGGGAAACCCCCCAACAAGGCGCCGTAGCCAAGTGGCTAAGGCATCGGATTGCAAATCCGACATCGGCGGTTCGATTCCGCCCGGCGCCTCTCAGCAGAGCCCCGTGAAACGTCACCGTTTCTCGGGGCTTTCGCGTTTCTGGTCTCGGCATCGCAGTGGGGCGAGTTGTCAGCAGACGCCTCGGATTTGCTCCCGTTGCACCAGTTTGGTGCAACCGTTGGTGCAACAGACTTCTGAGGGGGGTCTACGGTGAGCCACTTCGAGGCGGTTCCTGTGGCTAGCTGGCGTTGATCCTGAGTTGGATCGCCGTCGAGCGGCAGATCTGGCAAGGCGTCGAGGGCACCGGCGACGTCGAGCACTCGTGGATCGGTGTAGACGTTCATAGTCAGGTCGATCGTGGAGTGCCGCATGGCCGCCTGGGCCGTTCTTGGAGTGACCCCGCCGGCTGACAACAGGGAGCCAAACGAGTGCCGCAAGGCGTGTACGTCCAGCGTACGGCCGCGGTCATCCCTCTTCGCGATACCGGCCACGGCGAGGTCGGCGTCAAAGACTTTGATTAGCTGCGGCGGTACGTCGAACAACGGCGTCGTGGGGGGCAGCTCCGGGGCGGCGCCGGTCACGATGGATAAGATAGCGGCGCTGTCGGCGGCGTCCGGCGTGAGGGCCGCCTGCTTCATTGCGAGCCACGCCCTGAGGTCCGCGGCTAAGTCGGCTCGGAGCGGCAGCTCGGCTGCCTCGCCGTTCTTCGCGTCGGATGCGTCGAGCACCAGTCGCGGTGGATCGGCATCGAGGATTGCGTCTGCGACCTTGAGGCACGCCAGCTCGTTCCGCCGTAGTCCGGTGAGGACGAGTGCCTTGTAGATCAGCGATCGACTACGGCCGCGTCGCTCTAACTCGGCTCAGAGCTTCCGGCAGGCGAAAGAGATGCTTTCGTAGCGCCTCAAAGGCAGCTTCTGGCGTCAGCTCATCAGCCATCGAAACCGCGTCCTGTAGCGGCCAGAGTACTCCTGAATACTAGGGGGGAAGGCGGTCAGGAAACCGCCGTTCGGGAGCGACCCTATCCCCGCCAACAGTTTATCGAAGTCCCCCAGAAGGTGGGGAGACCTGGCCCAATCGGCTAGACTCGCTGGGGGAGCGGGGGCGAGTCGTCCCAGTCACCTGACAGGCCAGGCGCATAATTTGTGGTCCGTGGCGGTTGGCCCCCTTGGACCACGGTGCGAGCAACCGCGGCGAAGGAACCGCTCGGGTTCCTACTACTACTAGCCCGGTTCACGACCAGCCCCACACGAACTACCACCGATCGCCGGCAACGCCTACCGGTGGGGGCGTCTGCGGAGGACCCGGGCGCGCCGCACTTACTTACATACCTGCCCGCGATGATCGTGCGTAAAAGTGGGTCGATCGCGGGCTCCGCCCACCCTCCAGGCCCTGGCGTGTAAGAACCTACAGCCCCCCGGGGGCTTCGCGGGTCCTCCGGGGGCCACCCCCCGGGGTGGGCAACGCCCCCGATCGGAGCGACTTTGTTCGCGGGGCGTTGTTGATCTGGCGTGACGAAGAGCAGCAGGGGCCGTGGGTCCTCCTGCGGACCGGCTCGCCCTCAGGTCCCGCTGTTGGGCGTCGATCGGCTGGCAACGCCCCCCGGGATTCAGCTTCACCTTTACCATCCCCACGGCGGTCGGGTCCCTTCTCGGCGCACGGCGACTACGGCGGTGGTCGCAATCGCACGCCGCCCCGGTGCCAGAAGTCCAAGAGCACTCTCCCTACAGACATGCCCGAGCCTGCGTTGGGCTAATTCTCCTTTTTCTCAAGGCACATGGTTGCCAGGTCGATAGTTGTCGTGTAAAGTAATATCAGTCGACAGTGATCCCATACCGGCGAAGGCATGTCAGCTAGCACTCTCCAAGAGCGTATCGGCAAGAAGCGACCCTTCGAGGCGGCTGAGCAGGAGGCTGCCTTGATGGTGCTTTATGTGGCTGACCGCATCGAGAATCGACTTGGGCGTCTGTTCCGCGAATATGGGCTGACCAACTCTCAGTACAACGTGCTTCGGATTTTGCGAGGGGAGGCGAAGCCACTTCCCGCCCTCGAAATAGCGAAGCGGATGATCCAGGTGGTTCCCGCAATCACGGGACTTATCGACCGACTCGAGAAGCAAGGGCTCGTCACGAGACACCGGTGCGAAGATGACCGCCGTGTCATCCATATTGAGCTTACGAAGGCAGGGAGAAGCGTTCTCGGGAAGATCGACGAGCCCCTGGGGAACCTGCACAAGGAACTACTTGGCCACATGACCAAGAAGGATCTTTCCTGTCTAAAAGGGCTGCTGGAGGAGTCGGCTCAGCAACTTAAGGGCTGAGCGCAAACCTTTTTTTAGGCCATTAGTTTACACATCAACCGTCGCTACAAAAACATTTAGCGGGAGGCACGCATGATCCGGATACGAAACGCTAACGACCGCGGACACGCCAACCACGGGTGGCTCAATAGCCACCACACCTTCTCATTCGCGGACTATCAGGACCCGGCACACCAACGCTTTCGGTCACTGCGGGTGATGAATGAGGACCGTGTGGCTCCCGGCCAAGGGTTTGGGACGCACCCGCACCGCGATATGGAGATCGTCAGCTACGTGCTTGCCGGGGCTCTGGAGCATAAGGACTCGATGGGCAACGGCGAGGTTCTGCGTCCGGGTGAGTTCCAACGCATCTCGGCCGGAACAGGCGTGCTGCATAGCGAGTTCAATCCGTCGAGTACGGAGCCGGTGCACTTCTACCAGATCTGGTTGTTGCCCGAGCGCAAGGGCATCGAACCGAGCTACGAGCAGAAGCAATTTGACGAAGCGGAGCGAATCAATCGGTTCCGACTCGTAGCCTCGCCGAACGGGGCAGAAGGCTCGCTCTCTATCCATCAGGACGCTCGTGTTTATCTCTCCACGCTCGAAGCGGGCGCCGAGGTGTCGCACCAACTCGCGAGTGACCGACACGCGTGGCTCCAGGTCCTCAAAGGGACCGTCAATCTCGCCGACCGAGCCCTCACAGCGGGCGACGGTGTCGCGGTGAGTGACGAACCCTTGCCGCCGATCCACGCCGGCACCAACGCGGAAGTGCTGCTGTTTGACCTTGCCTGAGGCTGAGGCTCGCTTTCGATGAATCCCAAACGCTTAATGGAATGATCGCCATGAATCAGGAACGCCGGCGCTTTCTTCAGCTCACCGCTGCGGGGCTTATCCACGTTTCCGCGCGTCCGCTGCAGGCTGCGAACGAGGTCCAGGACGTTGGCTTGCTGATCCGCCGAGCGGCGGAGCGAGGCCACACCGACCTTGGCTGGCTGAAGAGCTACCACGCGTTCTCGTTTGGTAGGTACGTCAACCAGCACCACATGGGCTTCCGTTCGCTGCGTGTGATCAACGACGACCGCATCACCGCGGGGCGAGGCTTCCCAACGCACCCGCACCGTGACATGGAGATTCTTTCGTACGTGCTTGACGGAGCACTCCAGCACCGCGACAGCACCGGCAAAGGGTCGATCGTCCGCCCGGAGGATGTGCAGATGATGACTGCGGGCACAGGAATTACGCACAGCGAGTACAACCCCTCCGCCACCGCCGAGAACCACTTCCTGCAGATGTGGATCCGCCCGGCTCAGAGACGGCTACAGCCGCGGTATCAACAGCACCGGGTCGAAAGAGACGCAAAGCTCGACACGCTGCGGCCGATCGCCGCGCCGGATGCTAGTCCGGGTGTGGTCCGGATCAATCAAGACGCCCACGTCTACGCGACCGTTCTGCAGCCGGGAGCGACTGTCGAACACACCATCGAGCCTGGCAGGCACGGTTGGTTGCAGGTGGCCAGCGGCGGATTGTCCGTCAACGGCGTACGGCTCCAGGCGGGTGACGCCGTCGCGACGAGTCGAGCGACCCGATTGACCATCTCGGCTGCGGCCGCGTCCGAGGCCCTGCTGTTCGATCTCGGCTAACGATGGCGTCGAGCCCTCGCTTCTCCCCACACCAAACTAGGAGAATAGGTATGCGCCAACTCGCGCAGAACGTCGGCAGCGTTGCTGGGCGTGTGATGATCTCGGGGATCTTCTTGGCCAGCGCCCTCGGCAACAAGATCCCTAACTTCTCCCAAGTCACCGAGAAGATGGCCTCCGAAGGCGTCCCGCTCCCGGGTGTGATGTTGACCGGAGCGATCGCCTTCCTGATCGCGGGAGGCGCTTCCGTTGTCCTGGGATACCGAACCCGTTTTGGCGCCGCACTGTTGCTCGTGTTCCTCGTCCTAGCGACCTACTTCTTCCACGACTATTGGAACTTCGAAGGAGCTGATCGTCAGATGCAGATGATCCAGTTCATGAAGAACGCGTCGCTCATGGGAACGATGCTCCTGTTGATCTCCAACGGCCCGGGAGCGCTCAGTCTTGATCGCCCTGTCTCAGACGAACGCACGACCTGATTGATTAGACAACGGAGGGCCGCTACCGATGCAGCCGGAAAAGACAACGCCGACCCGTGATCGCCTGATCGAGGCGGCTGGCGACTTGTTCCTGCAGAGAGGGATTCACTGCGTCGGGCTGGGGCAAGTGCTCAAACGTGTCGGGATAACGAAGACCACATTCTACAAGTACTTCGACAGCAAAGACTCGCTCGCCCAGGCGGTGTTGCGACGACGCAGTGAATGGGAATTGCAGCAATTCCGCGAAGCCCTTTCTGAGGAGTATGAGGTCGGAACTGCGCACTTCAGCCCACTGTTCGAAGTCTTGAACGGCTGGTTTCTCGATCGAGGCTACCGCGGGTGTCCACTCAACAACGCAGCGGCAGAGTTCCCTGAACCAACCGACCCGTTGCATCGGGTGGCTGCCGAGCACAAAACCGCCCTCCTTCGGCTTGTGGAAGAGCGAGCGGAGCGCGCCGGCTTGCAGAGTTCGTCGCAGCTTGCTGACGAAGTGCTTCTTGTTGTTGAAGGGGCGACATCGGTCAGGCAAGTTCTTGGTGATCGCGACGCCGCAAAGACGGCTGCCCGGATAGCGAGCACGATGATCGACGCAGCCTACAAGGCAGCAGAGGAATAGGCAGCATTCGGGGGTTACCGGTGGTCACCTCCTGAAACAGCCCCTTATGCCGATGATGTAGGGGCGTTCCGGGTTCAAATACCGCCCCATGGGAACCATAGCCATCGCGTCAAGCATTCCACCTACTTCGCAAGCAAGCTCACAACCGCCCTATCTGAAGCGAGAGAAACATGCCCGATATTCTTCCCGAGACCGACAACGGCTTAATCACGGCCGACAACTCCGCTGTTGTCTTCATTGACCACCAGCCGCAGATGCTGTTCGGGGTAGGCAGTGGGATCGACCGGCAACAGCTTGTGAACAACGTTCTGTTGCTAGCTCGCGGAGCGAAAGAGTACAGCGTCCCGGTAGTTCTTACGACAGTCGAGACCGACTCGTTCAGCGGACCGATGTGGCCTCAGCTGCTGGATGTGTTCCCCGAGCAGGAGCCCATTGAGCGCACCGGGATGAACTCTTGGGATACGCCCGCATTCCGCGAGGCGATCGAAGCGACGGGCAAGAAGAACATCCTCCTTGCCGGGCTGTGGACCGAGGTCTGCATCGCTTGGCCAACGCTGCAAATGCTCGCCGAAGGGTACAACATCTACGTGGTTGAAGACGCGTGCGGCGGCACCTCAGCCGCGGCGCACGACGCGGCGTTATCGCGTGTAACGCAGGCGGGTGCTGTTCGACTCACAACCATCGCTGCGGTCCTTGAGTTCCATCGCGATTGGGCAAACAAGGAACACTACGAAGCACTGATGCAGCTGATTCGTGATCACGGCGGAGCATACGGCACCGGCGTGGAGTACTGCACGACGATGGTTCACAAGGGTCCGGAGAACCGGAAAGTCAAGTAAGCGATCGCGGCCGTCTCCAAGGCGACCTTTCTACTCAGGTGGTGAGCCATCCATGCAGCGAGTCCATTACGCCATCACCCGAAAGGTCAAGAAAGGCTGCGAAGTTGAGTTCGAGGAGCGGTTGCGTCGGTTCGCGTGCGATTCGCTGGGTGACGCGGGCGTGGCTGCGGTTCACCTGATCGGGCCGCTGTCCCAGTCGTCGCCGAACGAGTACGGCATCCTGCGAAGCTTTGAGAACGTTGAGGCGGCCGACTCGTTCTACAGGTCAGACAGGTTTGTGTCTTGGAACGAGGGCGTCACCCCGATGGTCGAAGGTCAAGCCGAACGACGGCAACTTACGGGTCTTGAGGCCTTCTTCCGCGAACCAGGGCCACCACCCAAGAGGTGGAAGATGGCCGTGGTTACTTGGCTTGGTGTCTTTCCTTCGGTGCTCGTTTGGTCGTCGCTGCTTGGTCCTGCTCTCGGCTGGATGCCTTGGCTGGCGGCTGCCGCGGTGATCAATGCTGCCGTGGTCGCGACGCTTACGTGGCTTGTCATGCCCTGGTTGACGCGATTGTTGCACGGATGGCTTCACAATAGCTGACCTAGAGAGATACGGAGAATCGATGCCTGCTTCGCTCGTCTTGCACAACGGCAAGATCACGACACTCGACCCCGGTCACCCAGAAGTCTCGGCGATCGCTATCGAAGACGGTCGGGTGGCCGCGATTGGCAGCGATGATGAGATTCTTGCTGACTCCGAAGTGGATGCGGAGCGGATCGACCTCGGTGGCCGCCGTGTCATCCCGGGCCTGAACGACTCGCACCTGCACGTCATCCGTGCCGGGCTGTTCTACAACCTTGAAATGCGTTGGGACGGCGTGCCGTCGCTCTCGCAAGCACTCCGCCAGTTGAAGGAGCTAGCCGAGAACACGCCGCCTCCGCAATGGGTGCGGGTAATCGGGGGCTGGAACGAGTTCCAGTTCGCTGAGGGGCGGATGCCAACGCTCGATGAGATCAACAAAGCCGCGCCGGATACGCCGGTCTTCCTGCTACACCTCTACGACTCGGCCTTGCTGAACAAGGCGGCGCTTCACGCGTTGGGCTTCGATAAATCGACTCCCAACCCTCCCGGTGGTTTGATCGCCCGCGACGCGAAAGGCAATCCGACGGGGATGCTGATCGCAGAACCGAGCGCGTTGATCCTCTACTCGACGATCGCACACGCTCCGAAGCTCGATCTCGAAGATCAGCTCAACTCGACCCGCCACTACCTCCGTGAGCTGAACCGTTTCGGAGTGACAAGCGTCTCCGACGCCGGTGGCGGCGGGCAGAACTACCCGGACGATTACAGCGTGGTGAAGCGGCTGGCCGACGAAGGGCACCTGACGGTCCGAATCGCCTACAGTCTCTTTGCTCAGAATCCGGGGGAAGAGCTCGCCGACTACACGCGTTGGATTGGCATGACGCACCCGGGGGACGGCGGCGACCTGCTACGGGTCAATGGAGCTGGTGAGAACCTCGTTTGGAGCGCCGCCGACTTCGAGAACTTCCTCCAGCCGCGGCCCGACCTCCGCCCCGTGATGGAGAGCGAACTAGAGCAGGTCATCCGCAAGCTCGCCGAAGTCAAGTGGCCTTGGCGTATCCATGCGACCTACGACGAATCGATCAGCCGCTTCCTTGATGTTTTCGAGCGAGTCGATCGAGACGTCCCGATCAACGGCTTGCGATGGTTCTTCGATCACGCCGAGACCGTCTCCGAGAAGAGCCTCGAGCGGATCGCTGCACTCGGCGGCGGTTTGGCCGTTCAACACCGCATGGCCTATCAGGGCGAGTACTACGTCCGGCGGTACGGCCCTGATTCCGTGCAGCGGAAGCCACCGATCAAGAAGATGCTCGAGATGGGCCTGCCAGTCGGAGCCGGCACCGACGGCACGCGGGTCGCCAGCTATCACCCCTGGACCTGCCTTTGGTGGATGGTAACCGGCAAGACGGTTGGTGGAACCGTGCTAAACGCGGAGTCGGACCGCCTCAGCCGCGAAGCGGCGTTGCGGCTCTACACACGCGGCAGCGCCTGGTTCAGTGGCGAAGACGACCGTAAGGGCACCCTGTCAATCGGGCAGTATGCCGACCTTGCGGTGTTGAACGACGACTACTTCGCCATCGAGGCGGATAATATTCGCAGTCTTGAGAGTGAGCTAACCGTGGTTGGGGGCCGCCCGGTCTACGGTGTGGGCGACTTTGCGAAGCTGGCCCCAGAAACCCCGCCGGTAAGCCCTTCGTGGTCACCGGTTGCCCGCTTTGGCGGCTACGACAACTCAGGACCGGTAACACCTGTGAACGACCATACGCCGATCATGTCAGCCGATGGGCGTGTTTGGGAAGCGGGCTGCGGATGCGGCGTCTAAATCATGCAACCATCAACCCAAGAAAGGCCACATCATGGCAAAGCTGCTCTACATCGAGGCGTCCCCTCGGAAAGAACGATCGGCATCGATTTCCGTCGCGAATGACTTCCTCGACGCCTATCGAAACGCGAACCCGAGTGACGAGATCGAGACGTGGGACCTCTGGGGCGATCCGCTTCCGGAGTTCGATGGCGACACGATCGACGCGAAATACGCGGTAATGCACGGCAAGGACCACACGCCTGAGCAGTCCGCCGCGTGGGAGGCAGTCGTCGTGTGCTGCGATCGATTCAAGTCGGCGGACAAGTACCTCTTGAGCCTGCCGATGTGGAACTTCGGCATTCCGTACAAGCTGAAGCACTTCGTTGATGTGATCGCCCAACCCGGGCAGACGTTCAGCTTCTCGCCAGAGACCGGGTACAGCGGCCTCGTGACCGCGAAGCCAGCGGCTGTCATCTACGCCCGCGGCGGCGAGTACTCCAGCAGTGACGCCGTGATGGGATACGACCTGCAAAAGCCGTACATGGAGTTGTTGCTTGGGTTCCTCGGTTTTACTGATGTCGAGAGTGTGCTGGTAGAACCTACCGCCGCGGACCCAGAGCTAGTCGCGAAAGGCAAAAAAGATGCGATTGCCGAGGCCAAGGCCATTGCAATCCGCTTGTAGCGTCGTCCAATGAGGTCGGTATGGAAGCCGCAAGCCGGACGGGACCTCTGCAGATAGCCCGCCACCAATCCAGCGAACGGGGGGTCGGTCCTCGATCTCAAGTCCGCTTGATTCCCATCGCTCTGAGTCGCGAGGCGAGAGTCGTTGGCTTCACGCCCAACAGCTCGGCCGCACCGTCCGGCCCGTGGATCTTGCCGACTGACGCTTCGATTGCTCGCTGGAGGTTCTCCCTTTCGAAACGGCGTACCTGAGCATCCGTAAGGACGTCCGCCTCGCTAGGCGAAGTACTCGGCGGCGGTCCGTTGTTCGGCTCTTTCAAGTCGATGCGTAGCGGCCCGCCGCGCGAGAGAATGACGGCCCGCTCGATAACGTGCTGGAGTTCTCGGACGTTGCCGGGCCAGTCGTAACGCTCAAGCTGCCGAGCAACCGTCTTGGTGAGACGGGGCGCAGTAGCCCCGAGCCGCTGCGACGCTTGCTCCAAGAAGTGCTCCGCGAGCACCGGGATGTCATCCCGCCGCTCGCGGAGCGGCGGCAGCTCGATCGGGAAAACGCTGAGCCGGTAATACAGGTCCTCACGAAACCGCTTCTGCCGCGACTCCTCAAGCAGGTCGCGATTGGTTGCGGCGATGATGCGGACATCGACGCGGCGTGTCTGTTCCTCGCCGATTCGCTCGATTTCTCCTTCCTGGAGTACGCGTAGCAGCTTGCTCTGCAGGTCGAGCGGAACTTCGCCGACCTCATCGAGGAACAGCGTGCCGCCATCGGCCAACTCGAAGCGTCCCGCTCGATCGCGCAGAGCGCCGGTAAAGGCACCTTGGATATGCCCGAAGAACTCACTCTCAAAGAGTTCGCGAGGGATCGCGGCGCAGTTGACCTTGATGAGCGGGCGGTCGGCTCGCTCACTGCGTCGGTGCACCTCGCGGGCGACGACTTCCTTGCCCGCGCCGCTCTCGCCAAGGATGAGCACTGTCGAATCGGTGGGGGCGACCAGGTCGATCTGTTGGCTTACGTTCCGCAGCGCGGGGCTGACTCCGAGCATCTCACCAAAGCCTTGCTCGGCGGCTGCCTCCTGCTGCAGGTACTCGTTCTCTTCTTCCAGTCGCTTGCGTAGTCGTTCGACTTCTTCCCAGGCGTAGGTGTGCGCGATGGCGACCGCCGCGTGGTCGGCCACCATCCGCAACCAGTCGAGGCATCCTTCGCCAATTCTAGCGCGGGTGAAAACGCCGAGCACGCCAAGCACCATCCCGTGATGGCTCAACGGCTGGCCGGCGAAGCCGACAATCTGCTCGTCACGCACCCAGTCGGGCTTGGCGATCCAAGGGGGAAGCTCGGCCATGTCGGGCGCTTCAATCGCTTCACCCGTCATGGCGATGCGCCCCACCTTCCGCACGCCAATCGGGAACCGCCGGAACTGCCCATCGGTTCGCGATAGGTCTTGCATAGGTTCGATGATTGAACGGCCGCTGCTCGCCACCAGATGAAGGCACTGTGACCGGTCCGGGCATTCGCTCCTCATCGGACACGTCTCGCACCCTGCGCCGGGGCGAACGAGCCACAGCCTGGTGAGGGCGACCGCGTCGGAGACCGCGATTCGCGAAACCAGTAGGTCGAGCAGCTCCGGAAGCTCGCGTTGCTGCGCGAGGTCTAGCAAGAGGCTCTTCGGGTCTTCGATCAGCGGCGCCGTGGGGCCAGTGCGTGCCATGCCGTAAGTGTAGCGAAAGTTCGTTGCAACGCGACGAGTTCTCGTGTATCGACGATATATCGTCGCACGCTTTTGGCGAGACGAATCGACCTAAGTGCAATCCTGAAAGTGACTTCTGCTCATTGCGAGTGTTTGGCATCGGATGTGTTTAGTAGGGATGCGAAAGCGAGCACGCGACTCGCCATCCTATCCACCAGGTCCTCGCTGCAGGAGCCGATGTCATGCCCCGCCTCACTCAAATCACCCCCGAACAAGCCACACCGGAACAAGCCGAGCTGTTCGACGCCGTGAAGGCGAAGCTCGGTCGCGTGCCCAACTTGCTCCGGGCGCTCGCGAACTCGCCCGCCGCGCTCCGCGGCTACCTCGACTTCTCCGGTGCGATCGGAACGGGCGAGGGCCTCACCGCCCAGCAACGCGAGATCGTGGCCCTGGCGATTGGCGAGGCGAACGGCTGCGAGTACTGCCTCGCCGCCCATTCGACCATCGGCAAGATGGTCGGACTCTCGGCGGAAGGAATCGAGGCCGCTCGCCGCTCCGAGGGCATCGACGAAGCGAGTCGCGCCGTCGCTCGCTTCGCCTCGGCGGTCTTGGAATCCCGGGGTCGCGTTTCGGACGCAGATCTCGAAGCGTTCCGCGATGCGGGCTTCGGAGACAACGCGGTTGCCGAGGTCGTCGCGCACGTCGCCCTGAACGCGTACACGAACTTCTTCAACAACCTCGTCGGAACCGACGTCGACTTCCCCGCAGCCGCACCGCTTGCGAGCGCTCCGCATGAGGAAGTCGCTTGCTCGACGGCCGGCGGTTGCTCGACGTGAAGATGCCGCACCAAGCCGGACCGCTAGCCGGGGCAGGCTCTTCGCCCTCTCGCAGAAACAAGGAGTATCCCATGCCCAACCCGACCGATATCCGACCTCCCTTCGACCGCGAGTCGGCTGCCGCCAAGGTCCGCGCTGCCGAAGACGCCTGGAACTCTCGCGACCCGCAACGGGTTTCGCTGGCTTACAGCGAAGACTCCACGTGGCGGAATCGCGACCAGTTCATTGAGGGTCGAGAAGCGATCCGTGAGTTCCTCTCCGGCAAGTGGGAGAAGGAACTCGACTACCGGCTCATGAAAGACCTTTGGTCGTTCGACGGCAACCGGATCGCCGTCCGTTTCCAGTACGAGTACCACGACACTGGCGGTCAGTGGTGGCGGGCCTACGGCAACGAGCTGTGGGAGTTCGACGCCGAGGGGCTGATGCGTCGTCGCGAGGCGAGCATCAACGACCTGCCCATCGCCGAATCGCAGCGAAAGTTCCACTGGCCAGCCGATGAGCCCCGTCCCGACGAACCCGCTGTCGTGCTCTGCGTCGCCTGACTTTTTACTCGACCCCCCCCCGAGTTCCTCGAGGCCGCCCGATATCCGGGCTTACCCAGGAGAAGACCATGTTTTTTCAAGCTACAAGTCGATTGCTGTTGACCACTGCTCTGTTCGCTCTGGCTGCCACGCCGGCGACTGCCGAGCCTCCCACGATCCGCTACCGAACCGTCGAGGTCGACGGCCTCGACATCTTCTATCGAGAAGCGGGCCCGAAGGACGCCCCAACCGTTCTCTTGCTGCACGGCTTCCCAACCTCGTCGCACATGTTCCGCGACCTGATCCCGCAACTCGCAGAACGGTACTACGTCGTAGCGCCCGACTACCCGGGCTACGGCCACAGCTCAGCACCGTCTGTCGATGACTTCGACTACACGTTCGACAACCTCGCCCGCGTCGTGACGGAGTTCATTAACCAGGTCGGGTTAGAGCGGTACTCGCTGTACTTGATGGACTACGGAGCGCCGGTCGGCTTCCGCATCGCCGCGGCGGCCCCGGAGCGTGTCGACTCGCTCATCATCCAGAACGGCAACGCCTACGACGAGGGTATCGACAACGAGTTCTGGGCCCCGATCAAGAAGTACTGGGCTGACCGCACCGACGCGAACGGTGACGCCCTGCGGAATCTGTTGACGCTCGATGCGACGAAGTGGCAGTACACGCACGGGGTCCGCGACGCCGAGGTCATCAGCCCGGATACGTGGGACCACGTGCAGCCGCTTTTGGACCGCCCTGGCAACCAAGAGATCCAGCTCGCCCTATTCAACAGCTACGGCAGCAATCCGCCGCTGTACCCCGCGTGGCAAGAGTACCTGCGGACTCATCAGCCCCCGACGCTGATTGTCTGGGGCAAGAACGACGCGATTTTCCCGGACGCCGGGGCTCACCCCTACAAACGTGACCTCAAGGACCTGGAGTTCCACCTCTTCGACACCGGGCACTTCGCCCTCGAAGAAGACGGCGGAGAGATTGCTCGGCTGATGCGGGACTTCTTGGACCGCAAGGTGGCCCGTTAGTTACGAACGCCCGCCGCCTCTCCAGAGGCGGCGGGTCTCGTTTCGCCAACGAAGGAGTCGAAGAGATGGATAGTTTCCCAAGCGACATCGCCTTCACGCCGACCGTCAAGGCGATCCAAGAGTCGAAGGGGTCCCGGCAGGCCTACCGCGGGATGGAATCACGCGGTGGTTGGCAGACAACCGTCACGCCCGACCTTCGGGACTTCCTCGCGGAACTCGACATATTCTACCTCGGCACCGCGAACGCCGAGGGTCAGCCCTATGTCCAGTACCGCGGCGGACCGGCAGGCTTCTTACGCGTGATCAACGACCGGACGCTCGGCTTCGCCGACTTCGGCGGCAACCGGCAGTACATCACGCTCGGCAACCTGCAGGACAACCCCAAGGCGTTCTTGTTCCTGATGGACTACGAGAACCGACGACGGATCAAGGTCTGGGGCAAGGCAAAGGTTGTCGAGGGCGACGAGCGTCTGAACGCCGAGCTTGCCGATCCCGAGTACCCCGCCCAGGTGGAACGCGCGATCGTCTTCGACATCGAGGCGTGGGACGTCAACTGCCCTCAGCACATCCACCGCCGCTTTCCCGAGGCGAAGGTGCGAGGCGAGATCGCGCGGCTGCAGCAAGAGATCGAGTTGCTGAAGTTGCGTCTCGGTGACGCCTAACGACGTACAGCGACAGGCTCGGCTGCTTTCCCCGAGGCTCCGCGAGCGGAGTCGTACCCGGGCTTTTACCTACCCCCAGCACTACTCACTCGAACCAATCAATTGAGGAGCATGCCATGTCCCTTCCTGTACCCGGCTTCGATATCAATCGCCGTGACACCGCCCTGGTGGTCACTGACCCGCAGAACGACTTCCTCAGTCCGGAGGGAGTCACCTGGGGAGTGGTCGGCCAGAGCGTCACCGAGAACGCGACCGTCGATAACCTCGAACTGCTGTTCCGAGCGGCGAAGGACGCCACGCTGCCGGTCTTCGTATCGCCGCACTACTATTACCCGCACGATCACCGATGGCGGTTCGAGGGCGCTCTTGAGCGCCTGATGCACGACATCAAGATGTTTGACCGCCCCGGTCCCCTCGACCTGACAGGTTTGGAGGGGTCGGGAGCGGATTGGCTGGATCGCTACAAGCTCTTCATCAACGACGCTGACACGGTGGTCACCAGCCCGCACAAGGTCTTTGGCCCTCAGTCGAACGACCTGGTTTTGCAGCTACGCAAGCGAGGCGTCAACAAAGTCTTGCTCGCCGGCATGTCGGCCAACCTCTGCGTCGAGTCGCACCTGCGTGATCTGCTTGAGCAGGGCTTCGAAGTAGCCGTCGCTTGGGACGCAACCGCCGCGGCGAAGCTTCCGGAGTTCGACGGAATGGCCGCCGCGAAGACGAACTACCACATGCTGGCGAGCGAAACGCTCGATACGGCCGAAGCTGTACGCCGCATCGCAGCTGCCTAGCGCTCAAACCTACGCTGAAGCCGACGCCCCGCCAGCAGCGACGGCTAAGCCCAGCAAGAAAGACCACCCGATGACGGATTCTATCTACCTGGCCCGCTGCAATGAACTAGCGAGAGTAGCGGCGTCTAAGCAGGCCGCGGCAGTCGGCGCGGTCTTGGTCCGCGACGGGAAAACGCTCGCCGAGGCCTGCGAGTCACCAGTCGATGAAGATCCTTTCGGCCACGCTGAGCTGATGGCGGTTCGACAAGCCGTGCTGACCCACGGGCGGCAAGCCGTCGCCGGGGCGACAATCTACTCCAACAAGGAGCCCTGTTGGATGTGCGCTTACGCGATTCGCTGGGCACGCGTTTCGCGAGTGGTCTTCATAGACACAATTGAAGATATCGGGGGGCTGACATCGGAGCTGCCCATACTCCTCGCGGCAGGCCCCCGCACCTGGAGCTCGCCGCCGGCTATCGAGACTCGCCCCTAGTCGCGGTGGCTGTGGCCGGCTCTGACGGCGTTTGAACGGCTCAGAGGTTGCCTCAACCGACCGCTGGTTACGCGTCCGCCAACTCGCAGCGGTGCCCAAGCTCAGCCAAGACCTCTGCGCTTGCGGCAGCTGACGAACTGAGCGGTGTTGGTCCAACCTCGGTCAGCTCAACGGCTACTAGCCGCGTCATAGAGATCACTAGATTCGCCAGGCCGTTCAGTTTGACAAGGCGATAATCGAGTGTGGTTACCTAACTGTCCCAGTGGACCTATTCCCAGACGGGCCGGTCGGGACAGCCGTCGGTGATGCTCATGGCAGATTCGTAGAGCCCAGACCTAGTCAGATCGCCAACAGTCGCTGTTCATGTTCCGCGTACTCAGCGAAGGCGCTGGTGGACGCCTCCCGGTCGGCTTCCTCGTCCGATGCGCGGCGTGCCTCCTCAAGCATTGCCTCGTCAAGCTCGTTTTCTCTTTTGGCGGCTTCGAGCCGGGACGCGTCGATATCGGCGTAGATCAGGTCGAACGCCGCCTGCCTCGCCTCCTCACTCAGTGCGTTCCTTAGCGGCGGCCGTGATGTCGGTCGAGAGAACGAAAGGTCGGGGCGCTCCCCGTTCTGGACGATGTACCGCGGTTGTGAGGAATCGGCTTGGGTAATCGCGAGCCGCGGCGTCTGAGGCGTCGCCGGCGTAGCGACGCCGAGCAACTTGTTATCTGACTTAGGCGCGTCGTGGGACTCGGCTGGACTAGGATCGGCAGACGCAGCGGCGAGGGACGCAGCCGTGGCGAAGTCGGTCGTATCCGCAACGATGTTGCTCGTGGCGAGCGACGAACCGCTCCCTCCTCCTCCGCCTATGGTGAACTCAAAGAGCGTCACCCGAGCGAGCTCACGCTCAAACACCGTCACCTGGATTTTCCAGAACCCAAGATTGATGCCGATCTTCACCTCGATCGAGAGAAACGCGTCGATCGACCCGGTCAACTCAAGCAGGGTAGCCGGCCGACTGATGCGGCTGAAGATCTCTGAACCGCGGATGCGGCCGTCGCTCTCGTCCGAGTACTCGCCGATGTCGATGAGGTCGAGCTCGGCGGAACCGCTCACGCCACCGATTGCGGCAATGCTGGCGATCACCGCGTTGGCCTCGACCCCCGCGGCGATCGTTGCGTCGAGCGTGAGTTCGGGGATGTCCTCGCCCGTCTCCGGGTCGATGTCGCTGACGTAGAACCCGTCAAGCACGAGATACGCGTACTCGACCGCGAAGTCGTTCTCCTTCCATTGAGAGAAGCCGGCTGTGTCGAAACCGAACACCAGGTCGGAGTAAACGTTGAACCCGCCTCGGATGATGCCATTGATGCCAGCGAACACGGGGAACGATCGTTCAATCTCGAACGAGAAATCGAGCTCCGGCACGTCCCAGGTGACGATGTCGATATCTTGCCCCAAGAACAGCTTGATGACGTTCAGCGGGTTCTCGACGACGTCGAGCGTGATCCCGAGTTCGTCCAGCGAGTCGAAGAAGCCGGTGACGGAACTGTTGCCCGACGCCATCGTCTGGTCTTCGGGCGACGTGCCCGGCGCGTCGGACACGCCGTCGTTCTCGGCGTCCACTTCGGTCGCGTCCGACGACGCGCTGCCGCCCTTGAAGTCCTGTAACACGTAGCTGCCGAAATTGATGGCCAGGTTGTCACCGTTCTCAATGCTCTCTTCGAGCGCGGCCAGCGTGCCGGCCACTTCGATCACGCCGGTCACGGCGTCGATGAACTTGAAGACCTTATCGGCCGCGTTCTCATTGGTGAGTCCTCCGCCGAGCGTTAGGCCGATCTCGATCAGCGTCGCGGTCCCGTCGCCGTCCTGGTCGAACGCGTCCACCAGCCCGAGGGTGGAGAACAGCTTGACCTCGCTGGAGAGCACGTCGATGACCGGTTGGAACGGCTCGAGGACGTCGTTGATGCCCGAGATCACCGGCCCGAGCAAGTCCGTGACGAAACCTCCCAGGTCGAGCGTGATGTCATTGAACGCGATGTTGAACGCGCTGCTGGCGAGCGTGGCCGACTCGCCGATCCCGATCGTGATCGGTTCGCCCATCACGCTGTCACCGTCACCGATCACCTTGACCCGCACCGACTCCGTGCCGTCCGGTGAGAAAGTGACCGTCTTGTCAACAAGAACCAGGGACTGGCCGAACTGCAGCTGGGTCCCCTTGGTGAGGCGTGCACCGCTGGTTACACCGCTGACGGTGAGCAGCAACGTGGCGGTGGAGCCTTCGGCGAGGTTGGTGAACCCGGTGTCGACGGTGAGCGTCGGCGACTCGTCGGCGCCCGCCTCCTCTTCGTCGGCGTAGTTGAACAGCGGCAGCGAGCTAGCCAGATTGAAGGAAAACGACGGGAAAGCCGTGTTCCCCGACACGGTGGTTGCGACGTCTAAGTCGAGAGCCGCTTCGCCGCTGAAACCGTAGTCGATAAAGTCGAGCGGGTCGCCGCCGCGGGCGGCGGTGAGCTCCGACAGGGTGAGGCGTGTGTCGTCGCCGCTCGTGTCGTTCGGATCGACAAGCGTTACCGAGAAGGCGGCGTCGAGCATCGTCCCGTCAACGTCGCCGAGCGTCACGGTATCGCCCGCGGCCACGGCGTCGGTCGCGGCGCTGACGAGCACCGCGACGACGCCCGACTCGGTGATCTCGATTTCTTCCGCGACCGTGATCTCGACGCCGCTGTCGAGAACGATCACCTGATCCACCTCGAGGAGGATCCCGTCGATCTCACCGGCGTCGATGTCCAGTTCGAGCGTGTCGGTTTCGCCGATGTCGAAGTCGTTGACGACCGTCGCGTCGGCGAAGTTGACGGCGTTCTCGAGGTCGAGCTGCAAGAACCCTAGCGTGCCCGTGGCAGCGAAGTCGTCGCTAAGGCCGATGCCGGCGGCGACGTCGAAGAACGTCTCTTCGGTGCTCAAGAAGAAGCCGTCGCCCTGACTGATACCGAATCCGACCGACGCGAAGTAGTCAATGAACAGATCGATCGTTCCCGCCGACTCGACGCTCAAATTCAGGGCCTCCAAGCCGAGGCTGCCGTCCAGCGGAACGGACTCTTCCAGCGAGTCGCCGAACGAGAGATTGAACGCGATCTCATCCGTTGAGACCCCGGTGATCACGAACTCAACCGGCAGCGGGTTCAGGCCGGTCAGTTGGGCGTTGATCACGTTGGTGAACGCCTCGCCCAACGTCTCCGCGGTCAGGTTCTCCGTCGCGAGGATCTCCTCGATAAGCGACTCGAGGAACGGTTCGAAGATCGGTGGCGCCACCTCCCCCAGTTCGCCCAGGATCGGCAGTTCGACGCTCTCGATGCTGGTCTCGAGCGAGAGGAAGCCCTCGATCAAAGCGTCAGTGGTGTTGTCGACATCGAACCGGCGGTCGATGATCGTGATCGGCTGATTCGGCGTCTCGAAGTTGTTGTAGTTCGGGTCGAGACTCACGACCGAGTACTCGATGTCGGCCGTGTGCGATTTGCCGGTTTCGACAACCACGTCGTCGAGGGCGACGAGCGTCACCGTCTGCAGCCGGAACCAGTCAACGCCGGTGTACTCGAGCGTGACCGTATCGGACAGCATCCCGCCCTCGTCGAAGAGCAGCTCGTTGTAGGCGTAGGTGGCGGTGTCGTTCAGCGCGAGCGCGGCGTTCAGCGAGACATCGACGTCCGCGTAGCTTTCCGAGAAGAGCGTCACGTCGCTCAGCACGGTCACGATCTTGCCGCCGCCGAAGTCGTAGTCGCCCTGCGGCAGCAGCAACGACACCACCGACGGGTCGTCGACTTTCAGGCGGATCGTTGTGTCCGAAGCCAGGGCGGCCGCTTCGAGGGCCAGCGTTCGGCTCACCATCGGCGCCGTCAGGACGACGTCGACCTGCGTCTGCGGCTGGCTCAGCAGAGAAACCATGAACTCCGCGGAGCCCTCGCTTTCGATCGCAACGGTCTGATCGCCCGCCTCGGCGATTCGCACGCCCGGCTTATCGTTGTCCAGGATGATGATCGCGCCGGACGCGTCGTCGCCGAGCCGATACTCGCTCGCCGGATCCGTCGTGATGGAGACGACAACCGACTCACCCGGCAGCCGCGTCGCCGCCGTGTCGCTGCCCGTGGTGATCATCAACGGCTCACCCTCGGCCTGACTCACCGGGACGCTAACGACGGCGTTCGGGTCGTTGCTGACGTCCGTGGCGGTCGTAACCGTGAGGATCGCACCGCCCTGGAACTCCAGCTCGGTGCCGGCGGGGACAGGGACGCGTTGGAACACATCACCCAACGTATTGCTGATGCTCGTGCCCGTTGCGGTCCCCAGCTCGATCGGGACATCAACGGGCAGGTCGTCCTGAACGATCGTTGTCTCGGTCACCGTGGCGGTCGTCGCACCGTTGAACAGCAGGACTGTTCCTTGGCTCAGGATCGTGGTCTCGACGTTCGGATCGCCCGGGAACCGTTCGTTCAGTTGCAGCGCCACGGTCCCCACGTTCGGGTCCATGCCGCTAGGGACATAGGCGCCTAGCCGCGAGAACGGCTCGACGTTGATCGCCAGGGAGATCTGGTCGTTCGAGCCGGTCGTGACGTAATTCTCCGTGACTAGGAGATCGAGGCCCTCGGTGAGGAAGTCGTCGATCGGGAAAGCGATGATCTGACTGCGGGTCTCACCGGGCGCGATCCGCGCCGTGCCGGTGATGGGTTGTACGTCCGGCGTGTTGAATAGATCGCCCGTGGCCCGCGCGGTGCCGCCGACCGCGTACGTTACGACGATACCCGTGTCGTTGTGGCCCCGGGGTGCGGGGGCGTCCAACTCGATCAGGAAGTACCCCGGCGAGTTGGCCTCAATCGCTCCGGCGACGACCACGACGCTGGCGGTCGGCAGCTCGTCATCGGCGATGAAGACTTCGACATCGTTCGGTAAGGCGACGCCCGCGTAGACCGTGTCGTTCGTGGCGACGCTCACCGCGATCGAGCTCATGTGGTCGTACTCGAGCAGCACGTCGTCCACCGCTGACACCTCGACCGTCTGGGGCGCATCCCAGTTCGACGGGTCGAAGAAGATCGTGAGCGGCTCGCCCATGAACTCGGATTCGAGGCGGATATTATCGTCCGAAGGCGTGAGCGTCAGAGCAACGACGTCGGTCGGCTCGCTGTCAAGCACCACGGTGAAGAAGTTGTTGATCGCCCCCTCCGCCACCGCGAGAGTCGGGTCGGTCTGTCGGATCGTGATTCCTGCAACGTCGTTGTCGTCATTTGTGAAAGCGATCGGCTCCACGAGCTGCTCGGAGTAGAACCCGGACGCCTGCGAACTGAAGGTGTTCGGATCGAGGGCGATGTCCACGATCAACTCGTCGCCCTGGGATATCACAAACGCCGCAGCGACCGTCCCGTAGGCCCCGTTGCTGAACTCGAACTCCGTGCCGAAGTCGAAGCTGAGCGTGGAGATCAACGAGTCAACGATCCAGAGCCCGATGTCTCCGTTCACGGGATCGTACGCGGTGGTGACCTCGAGCGCTTCGGCGAACGTCGTCGTCGCGCCCGCGGGGATCTCGGTTCCCTCGATCAGCGTCACCGCGGCGAGAACGGTCGATCCACCGCCGAGCAAGGTGATGTCGGTGTCGAGCTGGGCGACGGCGCCATTGCTGAAGACGAACTCGTAGCCGGCGAGCAGGGTCGCCGACATCACGTCCGACTCGTCGAGTTCGATCGTCAGCCCAACGACCCCGGTCCCGGAGTCGTAGGTGGTGACGACTTCGACGTCGGTCTTGAAGTCGTCGTTATCAAGGATGAAATCTACCGCGGTCGCGGTCTCGCCCGCGGAGATCGTGTCGACCGGCTCGAAGATCGCGTACTCAATAAGTGAGGTCTGGTCGTTCCGGAGCAGCACGTCCCCATCGATATCGCCCCGCACCACGGCCCCGTTCTCGAAGAACATCAGGGTGCTCTGAGGCAGAACGGCGTCGGGGATGCTGAGGTCCTCGATTTGCAGCAACGCGAAGCGCGAATCGGAGATGTCGAACCGGAAGAAGACGTCGATAACCTCGTCCGCGTACTCGTTGTCGGCGCTGAGCGTCGTCGTCCGCAGCGTGTAATCGATGTCGCCGTCATCGATGTCGTCATCGATCCCCGTAACGGTCACCTGCTGAGGGACGTCCCAATCGAACGGGGTGAAGGTCAACTGCAGGAAGCCGACGCCGCTCTCGTCGGCGTCGGAAAGGACCGCTTCGCCCCCGTCCACGGCGAGGATCACGGACACGTTCTCCTTAGGCTCGCTCTGCAGGGTGACATCGACCGTTTCGGAGTCGCCGCTCTCGTCGGTCGTTGTGCCGGAGAGATCGAGATTGACGCCCGCTTCGTCGTTGTCCTCGATCGTGAATTCGATGCTCCCAAGCGATTGGAAGCCGACCGAGGCCGTGTCGCCGGCGAGGATCTCGTCGAGGAAGGCGTCGGGCGTCAGGATATCGACGAAGATGTTCGTTATGCCGTCGTTGTCGACGACGACCGGTCCGAAGACGCTCACCGTCAGGCCGCTGACATCGAAGTTGAGGATGACGCCGTCCTCCAGAACGAAGTCCTCGGGCAGCGGATCGACGATCTCGATGAGCAGACCGCCTTCGATGTCTTCGCCATCCTCGGTGACGCGGAAGGTCACGTCGTCGGAGAAGTCGGCCGTGTCGCTCGCTTCGCCGACGGCGATCGTTCCAGCGCCGCTCTCCTTGGTCAGCGCGACCGCGACGTTGGTCCCGGTCAGGTTGTTGAGCGTGACCGCCTCTTCCACAGTGGCGACGGCGCCGCCCTCGAACCGCAACACCGTCCCGATGGGGATCGTGAAGGTTTCGTAGGCGGCTTCGTCGATCCGCAAACCGACGGTCGAACCATCGAACGCGACGGTCACCTCCAGATCGGCAGTGATCCGGTAGCCCGCTTCCACCACGGTCGCCCCCGCGCCGGCGGTCGGCAGAGAGGGGCCAACCACGTATCCCGTCACAGCGATCGGCTGGTTCTGCACGAAGCCAAAGCTCTCAACCCACAGGTCGTAGTCCGCCGAATCGACCACACCGTCGCCGTTGCCGTCGGCGGCGAGGTCGATAGTCGAGCCCTCGTTGTCGCGCCACACGGTGTAGTCCGCCGCGTTCACCAGCCCGTCGCCGTTGAAGTCGGCCCGGGTTACCGAGGCGACGATGGCGGGGTCGGTCACCACGAAAGTCGATCCGTCGTCGAGCGTCAGCACCGTCCCCGCCGACAGGGCGTAGAAATCGACGCCCGGCTCATCGACTTGCAGCTCCAACTCGCCGATCGGGGCCGCGAATTCGACCGTTTCGAAGAACCCAACCCCGCTGCCGTTGACGAGCGTGGCGGGGACCGTGGTCAAACCGAGTCGGTTGATCAGGGTCGTCCGGGTGACCTCCAGGGTCGCGCCGCCGCTGAAGACGAGTTGCGTGCCCGCTTGCAGGAGCACCGTCTTGGCGGTCTCTTCGCTCTGGATCTGCAGGCCGACCTCGCCGTCGAAGAAGTCGCCAAAATCTGGCACAAAGAGCGTGACCGTGGTGTCGAACGGCACCGTCGCCACGTCGTCTACTTGCACGGTCCCGCTGTCGAACGTCACCGGCACGAGGGTGCTGAGCGTGTCGTCGTCGAGCTGGATCGTGCTGGTGACGGTCGCTTGGGCGTCGCCAAAATCGAGGACCGTCCCTGCCAACAACTGGGTGAACTGGACGTTCGCCACCGACGACTTGAGGAACTGAACGCCGATCGCATCCGCGAAGACCTCGGCGACACGCACCTCGAACTCGTCGTCGAAATCGGACGCGGCGACGACTTCGAATGCCTGTGTCTGTTGCGAGAGCAGCGCGACCTCGAATCGCTCGCGCGATTCGTCGATCACGTCATCGGTAACGGGCAGCGTCACGGTCAGGCTGGTCGCTCCCTCGGGAACGAAAGCCTCCTGAAATTCGGGCGACTCGGCGTAGCGGACCTCGAACCGAGATTCGACCTCGCCGATGAAGACTTCGCTCGCGTGGAACAAGTCGAGATCGCCATCGTTGTCGATGTCGACCAGCCCGGGGATCTGCTGGGCGAACCCGGTGGATAGAGTCCCCGCGGGATTGGCGTCGCCCGTGCGCTGGACAAACCGAGGGTCGCTGGGAGATCCAACGTTCTCGAAGTACGTGAGCTGATCGAAGGATCCGGCGATCGCGTCGAAGTCGCCATCGCGATCGATGTCGCCAAAAGTGAGGCTGAAGTCGTTACCGATCGTCGCGCCGACGACCGCGAGGGGGTTCGAGCCCGCGGCGAGGTAATCGCCGCCCGGCGTCACCTCGAAATAGTCGCTCGCCGACGAGCTGGAACGTGTGACGACCAGTTCGAGCAGGCCGTCATTGTCCAGGTCGACAAGGGCGGGCGTCTCGGGATCGACCAGAGGGAGCGAGTCGAACGGGTTATCGACACCGGTCCGTTCGATGAACTCGAACAAGCCGCCTTCAACGAGTTGGTTCTCGAAGTAGCGGAGTCCGTTGCGGGCCGAATTGATCTGAATCACATCGACGTCGCCATCGCCATCGATATCGCCGATCGCCGCCCCGCGCCCACCGGCGATGAGCGGGCTAATGTCGTTATCGAGGACAAAGTCGGGGATCTCGTCGGTCCCTTCGTTGATCAGGAACTGGCTGGTCCCGTTCTCCAAGGTGAGGACGCCGTCTTGGTCCCCGTCGTTGTCGAGGTCACCGAAGGTGAGGCTCTCGGCACGCGCGTTCTCAATGAAGTTGCCGTCGATGCGGGTGAACGCCAGCGGGTTGTCGTCGCCGATCCGCTCGACGAGGTCCGGGACGCCCAGGTCGTCGCCCGTTGCCGTGCGTTCGAAGATCACGTAGCCGACACTTAGGCCCCCGGTGGGCGCGGGTTCGCTGAGCACGATCTCGAACTGAGGCGCCGCTCCGCCCTCCGCCCCGACGACCCGCACCGGCGCGATCGTCGCGACGACTGACGAGTCGTTCCGCGTATCGATCGCCGGCTGCTCGCGGCTCTCGTCGTCCTGATTGGTGATGTCGAAGCCCCCCGTCGCCCCGACGTAAGCGCCGGCCGAGGCGCTCGCCAGGACGTTGATGTTGTAGGGGATATCGCCGTCGAGTTCGGAGTCGTCTTGAGCGACCACGGTGACGGTTTGGTACGTGTCCCAGTTCTCGCTGTCGAACAGCAAGACCGTGTCGATCTGTCCTTCGGTCGGGTTCTCCGACGTGATCGTCACCGACACGGCCGTGATCGGCTCAGAACTGAGCCGAACTCCGAAGGCGAAATCGTCGCCCGCTTCGGTCGTGGTCACAAACGTGTCGTCGTTAAACGGCCGGGCCACGGTCACGTCGCCCTCCTCGGTTAGCACCGCGGTGACGATGCCGGCCGTGTCGTCTTCTTCAACCAGCACCGAGGCCGACACCGTCGCGCCGAGTTGGTAGGCCCCGTCGGGCACGAGGTCGACGGCGACAACGACATCGCCCGAGTCGATCGCGTCGTCGACCGCCAGCACGAGGACCGCGGCGGTCAACGCCCCCTCGGGGATCACGATCTGACGGACGCCGGTGATGGAAACGCCGTCGTCCAGCAGCGTGTACTCCGGTCCGAGACCGGAGGCGTCTTGCAAGTCGTAGAACACCGTGATGCCCCCTGCCGGCGCGACGACATCACTCGCAACGGTAAGGACCGCGGGGCGGCTGTCGTTCTCGACCGAGTCTCCACTGTTGACGATCGTGATCGTCGGGGTGATCGGCTGGGGCTCACCCCCCTCGTCGACCTTCACCTTGGTGGTCTTCGATTCGTCGCGGACCCGGAGTTGCTGTTGGGGCAGGTCGTAGGCCGGGTCGCCGCTCGAGTCGACCGCCAGAACGCCGAGCAGGTCCTCGACGCCGTCGCCGTTGCCTAAGAGCCCGGACAGCGTCGCGTACTGGGGCAAGAACCAGTTCGCGGGCGTGAAGCTCATGGCGCCACCGACGAGCGTGCCGCCCAAGCCGCCCTTGTCGATCGAGACATTCACACTCGCCTCGGGCTGGCTGGTCAGCTTCACCCCGAACGTCACCTGACCGTTGGCGTCGAGGTGCAGGTCTTCGGCAAAGGCGTCCTCACCGAAGACGTTGCTGATCGCGAGGCCGACCGAGAACGAGTTGCTATCGAAGAGGTCGATCGCAACAGACGTGTTGGTCCCGAGCGTGTAGTTGTCCGGCCCGGTGGCGAATGGGTCGCTGTCGCCCAGCAGATTGACGACGATCGTCTCGGTTCCTTCGACCACCGCGTCGGGCAGAGCGGCGAGTGTGATGACGGCTGAGTCCTGGCCCTGGGGGATGAACACCGAGTTGGTCGGCGCGACGCCGTCAACCGTGCTGATATCGAGCTGTGACGCGTAGAAGTCGACGCCTTGAACGGCGGTGCTCGAGCCGTCGATCTCGTACCGGAGAACAATCCCCGGCTCGGCCGTTACCGGCGCGTCGAGTTGGACAACGATCTCGCCGATGATGTCTGGTTCGTCGAACGCCACGCCACCGACCAGCACCCCGTCGCCACCGGCTCCGGTTACGTCCGTCGCCGACTCGTCGTTGAAGTTGTAGTACGCGACCAGCCCGGCTTCCGTGCCGGTCAGCTGCGTGCTTCGGTTGATGGCGATCTGATCCGCGGTGCGTGCGGTGTTCCAGACGCGGACTTCGTCTATCTCCCCCTTGAAGTCTCGGCCGCTGAACTCCGCACTGCTGCCGATGCGAGCCTGTGCGTTGTTGAGACCAACCGAATCGCCGGCGCCCAAGAACAGGCCATCGCCGTCCCGAACGCCATCGACATAGAGCGCTACGGACGCGAACCCGGACCCTCGGAAAACCCCTGCGATGTGGTGCCACTCGCCGTCCGCGATGTCGATCGCCCCGATCTTCTGGATGCCTATCGGGTTCTCTTGGAGAAGGAACTCGGCCACACCGACATCTGCGTCAACCTGCAGCGCCCAGAGGTTGCCCTTGGAGACGATCGACTGCTTGCCGGTGGCGTCCTCGTCGAGCCGTATCCAAGCCTCCAGCGTGAAATCGCCGGTGAGCGAGTCGAACGCCGCCTCGGCCGCCGTCAGGTCGACGTGGTCGTCCACCCCGTCGAGCACCAAAGCGGACTCGAAGCCGATATCGATCACCTCTTCTTGGATCTCATCGGGCGCGGAAACGATGTTCGCCACCGCGAGCACACGCCGATCCTCAAGCGTCTCCGCCCACAGGCGGCGGGCGTAGGAAGACTTCAAGAATGAGGGCGCGGAAGAGGACTTCCGCCGCCGCGACTTGCGAAGTGACATGATCTCGGCGCCGTGTCGTGTTGCGTGTCTCAGAAGAAGCCGACGTGCGTCGAGCCTCGACCCGGACAAGGGATCGCATCTTAGTCGATTTCAGACGGGATATCGAACGATTGCGGCTAGCCGAGATCGGTTAAGTTATGCTCTGCATAGGCCATGGACGAGATTTGCCGAGGAGCGGCTCCGACCCTTCCCGGGGCTCAAGCACCCGCAGAAGAAACGGCTTAGTGGGCCCTCAAGCGACCGCCAACCGGGTCGCCTAATGGCCCGTGACTATTCGGCAGCTCATTAGTAGTACAGCCATACGCCGTTCGTACATCGGTGAACAGGCAACTGAAGACGTCCGCCTCTCTTATAGCGACACTGCCACGATTGCATCGTCCGTTCTCACTTGACGGCTCCGCGAACTCGCAGCGGTGCCCCGGCCCGGCGACGACCTCCGCAGGTAGCTTGACAGGCTTCCATCGGTAGGCAGTTCCAACCTCGGTGGTGGTTTGTATGGACCTTGCTCGCCATAACGGGACCGTGCCTTAGCGTTTCCCCGCTTCACACAACTCCGAACTGCGTGACATGATCGCACGATCGCTTGGGCCAACTCCATCGGAGGAACTCCTGCAACCGTCGGGGTTCGTCCACGAGATCGTTTCCCGCGGCGCCGATCCGAACCTCCGACTCGCTAAAGGCAAAGCGGGTCATGCGGATCTGAACCCGAAGGGAGCAACGCCATTGATCTTCGCCGCGATGACCGCCGATCTGCCATTGATGCAAACACTTCTGGACAACGGGGCTGATCCAAGTATCTCAACCCACGCCAGGACAACGGCCTTAATGGCCGCCGCCGGAATCGGCGCCAAGTCGGTTGGGGAACACCCGGGGACCGAAGAGGAGGTGATCGAGGCGATCGAGTTGCTCGTGGGTTTCGGCGCCGCCGTCGACGCAGTTGATAAGAATAATCAAACCGCCATGCACGGCGCGGCGTATCGCAACTACTCACGCGTGGTGACCCGCCTCGCTGATCTCGGCGCCGACCCGAGTGTTTGGAACATCAAGAACCATCATGGATCGACGCCTGAGCAAATCGCGCAGGGTAGACGCCCCGGCTCGCTAAAGCCATCACCTGAAACGGTAGCCGCATTGCAAAATGCGATTGAGACACGCTCCTCCAGCGGAAAGCCCGGAGTCTTAATCCGAGACCGTTGAGCAAACCTCTAGCACGTGCGTCTTTAGAGACTCACGGCAAGAGAAGCACGAGCGATAAGAACTACTCGATCAGCAGCCTGCTACTACCAAAATGGTCTCGGTTGCATCGGCCGCGGTCGATTCGGTCCCGGGCTAAGTCGCTGAGGATGCCTCATCCGCCGCGGGTTCCAGCCTAGCCTAACTCGCGTCGGTGCCCGTCACCTCGGCAGGTTAGCTCGTGCGCGAATCCGCCTCCTGGCTGTCGCTTCTACGCAATCGATCCGGTCGTCGCTAGGTACAAAGGTGTGACCCTCCGGGGCCTCGAAGCGGACCCCGGGAACCTGTGTCGGGGACATAGCCTCAGCAGGTTCACCGATCCCCCCAGCGAACTCGTACGCCAAGTTCAGCGTCCCCCAGACCTTGGTGAACTGCGCCCGGCTTTCCCGCTCGACTTTCACCAGAGGGTGAACGTGGACCGCGCCGGTCGTCTTGGTGGTGGTCGTCATGCCAGCGACCTCGACGGCCTCCCGAGCCGCGTCGGCCCGGTCGAGCGCTTCGAGGGCCGTCTGGACCATCGCCACCCGGCCGGGCGTCTTGGCCCGCCTCGGGACCACATCGCGCCAGAGCGTGGCGGCGCGGTCGCTCAGGTGGGGCGGCGGCTCGTAGTTCGGGTCGGCGGTCGCTTCGTGGTCGGCTTGCATGCGTTCCTCAACTTTTAATGAAACGGAGAACCCCTGTTTAGTGCCAATAAATGTGCGAGAGTCCGGTTACGGTCGGAGCGACGAAGCCGTCAGAAAACGACCCCGCCCCCCTCGTTGTCATCAAGGAAGCCGGCTAGCAGCTCGGCTAATCGAGCTCGCTCTTGATCGTCGAGAACCGCCCCAAGCGCTTCAGCGACATGCGCCAAACAGGCGTCGCAGGTGCAACCATTGGTGCAACGGTCGGGATCCGTCGCTGCAAGTGCCAAGGCAGCCAAAGGGTTAGAACTCTGACCTGCCCGATTGCAAATCCGACATCGGCGGTTCGATTCCGCCCGGCGCCTCTCTTAAGAGCCCGGCTCGCACAGCGAGCCGGGCTCTTTTTTATTGCGCACTCCGCCTGCAGAGCGGTGGCGATGGACCTGATCGGCAAGCGGGGCGGGAGGAATCGGAGCCCGCAAAGAAAAATCGCCATGCGGGCAAGCTTGCCCGCATGGCGATTGCGTTATCGTCTCGTGCTTCGTCTCACCTCGTTCAGCGACGGGCCTTGCGACCGACGGCCGCGAGCGACCCGAGAAGCAGCATCATCGCGCTGGCCGGCTCGGGCACGGCGAAAGCGGGGGGGGGAGCGACCGTGCTGAATTGCAGGTCGTAGTTGCGTGCGACGACGCTGCCAGTTCCGCCGACTTCACGGTAGTTCAAGTCCCACAGGTCGTAGCCCGCTTGGCTGCTGTCGGGCGAGCCGCCGTCACGCCACACGGTGTAGTCCGCGGCGTCGACGATGCCGTCGCTGTTGTAGTCGCCGTTCAGCACGCGGTTGAAACCCGAGTTGTCGAACGTCACGGTCGGCGCCGGCGCGTCGAAATCGACGCTCTCGACCGAGAACTGGAAGCCGCCCGTGTCCGCCGCATCGACGCCGACCTGCACGCCATTGATCTCAACGTTCCGGTCGATGCCGCCGACATTGCCGCCGAATCCGGCGGCGGCCCCTGTGAAGCCGTCGAACACGACCTCGTCGCCGTTGTCGGTGGTTGTGCCCGTCACTTCAACGAGGCTGACCTCGACGTCGTTCAAGTTGCCGAAGCCCGTGTCCGCGCCTTGGCCGAAGAACCGCAGGGCTCCGCCGTCCTCGCCAATCTTGGTCCACTGCATCGTGAACGTGATCTCGTCGTTGTTGGTGAAGTCGCCGTCCAAGTCAAGCAACCCGTAGGTCATTTGAACCAGAATGGGATCACCGACCGAAGGGTTATTGATGGGGCTGGGTTGGAATCCGTTCCCGTCATTAATATCGTACATGACGTTCGAGACTTGGGCGTTGTGGTTGAAGACGCCGGTCGAACGGATGTCCAGGAAAGGAATGATGACTTCGGCACCGAGGCTGATAGGAGCCAACGTGAGCACCGCGACGACGGCGATGAGTGGTTTCGCGATCTTCATAGTTCGTCCTGCAAGATGTGCACAAAGGGTGGTGGGAAGAGGATAAGCAGCCGGCGTGCGTCGCCGCCCTTGAGCACTAGCCATGCCTGCCTAGTGCGTGTCGGTTCGTGTTGTCTGGGAGCAGCGGTTGGTCGTGTGAGAGGGACTTCGGTGGTGTCGCGTCGTAGCGTTTAAGGCAGTGATCTTCGGGTGGCGTGCGTAGGGCAGCAATCAGCCGCTCCATTTCGGTGCGTAATTGACGCTTCGCGAAATGAAGCGGCCGATAGCGCCACCCCGCGTCGCTCTTGGATTGATTCGTGAGAACCGCAGATTGATTAGTAGGAGCCGCAAGATCAGCCCGACAAGTGTTTGTTGATTGTATACTAACTGCTCTAGGGGTTGTGATCAAGAATCCGAACGCATCGAGGCGGAAAGATGCTCGTCCGCCGACCCAAGACCCGCTCGGGCGCGAGCCTGGGGGGCTCAGAAACGCCCGATTTCCCGGTGTTTAGTCGCCTCTCGGCGCCCGGCGGAGCAAGAACCTAGCCGCGAGCGATACGCCTAGAAAAATCCAAAAAACAAGAAGAACCGTTTCCGGGGGCCTTCGAAGCCAAGCCGCCGGCCCGATTCAGGCGATCCGTCAGGACGCGCAGCGGTAGCAGGGCTTGGACTCCCAGTCGAGCCGTGGCGGGTTGGCAAGACGAGCTACTCGGGACGGAAGGAGCAGCGGTCGGTCGCCGTCCCCCCCCACCCTCAGGCCATGGGATTTGGTCGCCCCGCAGAACGCCGTCAACTCGAAATTTGGTCGCGTGCGCGGACCCGAATTGTTTGCGCGCGGCACGTGCCGATCTCGGGTTTCAAGCGGAAACCGGGTGGTTCGCTTCCAACAATTCGGCCCGCCTCTCGGGGCCCGAGACGGGGGGCCTGTCCGGCGGTATGCTGGCGCGGATCGGACAGCCGACCTCCTCTTGAGAGACCCGCGATGCGTCTTGCTCTGATAGCGCTGTGGTGCGGCCTCGCCGCTGACGTCCAGTCGGCCGATCGGCCGAACATCTTGTGGATCACCAGCGAAGACAACGGCCCGCAGATGGGCTGCTACGGCGATGCGTTCGCCGACACGCCGCACCTCGACGCCCTCGCTACGCGGGGGGTCTGCTACGACAACGCCTGGTCGAACGCCCCGGTCTGTTCGGCGGCCCGCTCGACGATCCTCACCGGCTGCTACCCGCCCCGGCTGGGAGCGCAGCATCACCGGGCGTGGGTCGAGCCGCCCGAGTGGCTGAGCTACTGCCCGACGCTCATGCGCGGGGCGGGCTACTTCTGCACGAACCCGGCGAAGACCGACTACAACTTCGCCACGCCCGGCGGCGACGGGGGCAAGGCGTTGTGGGACAAGCCGGCGGCCGGCGCGCCGTGGCGGGGCAGGGCGGAGGGGCAGCCCTTCTTCGCGGTGGTGAATTTCACGACCACCCACGAGAGCCAGACCCGCAAACGCCCCCACACGCCGGTCCACGAAGCGGCCGACGTGCCGCTCCCCCCGTACTGGCCCGACACGCCGGTCGTGCGCAAGGACTGGGCGCAGTACTACGACAAGATGACCGAGATGGACGCCCAGGCGGGCGCGTTGCTTGCGAAGCTGGAGGAGGACGGCCTCGCGGAGGAGACGATCGTCTTCTACTACGGTGACCACGGCCCCGGCTTCCCGCGTTGCAAACGCTCGCTCTACGAGTCGGGCCTGCGCGTGCCGATGATCGTCGCCGTGCCGCCCAAGTGGAAGGAGCTCGTGCCCGGCGAGCCGGGCTCGCACAGCGACCGGCTGGTCGGCTTCGTCGATCTCGCGCCGACGGTGCTCCGACTCGCCGGCGCCGAGCCGCCCGAGTGGATGGACGGCAGTGCGTTCCTCGGCCCCGACGCCGACCCCCCGAAGGCGACGCTCTTCGGCTTCCGCGGGCGTATGGACGGGCGGTACGACTTCAGCCGCGCCGTGCGGGACAAGCGGTGGCTGTACGTCCGCAACTACCTGATCGACCGGCCGGGCGGGTCGCACAACGCGTACATGTTCGAGACGCCGCTCACGCAGGAGTGGAAGCGGCTGTTCGACGCCGGAGGGCTGCCCGACGCGCAAGCCGATTACTGGCGCAACCACCCGGCGGAGGAACTGTTCGACCTGCGGGACGACCCCGATTCGCTCGTGAACCTCGCGGGCGAACCGGCCCACGGGCTGACCCTGGTCCGGATGCGCGGCTTGCTGAATCAACGGCTGAAGGCGACCGGTGACATCGGCTTCCTCTCCGAGGCAGAACTCATGGCGCGGGCCGACGGCGGCTCGACCGCCGACCTGGTCGCCGAAGGCAAGTACGACTTCGACCGCATCTATCACGCCGCCGACGAAGCGAGCCGCGTCGATGAGTACGGCCCGGGACAGTTCGCCGCGATGCTCGCCGACGGCGACTCGGGCGTCCGGTACTGGGGCGCGATCGGCCTGCGGTTCCGTGGAGAAGGGGCCGTGACGGCCGCCGCCGCGGAGCTGACCGCGATGCTCGACGACCCGAACCCCTCGTGCCGCGTCGCGGCCGCGGAGGCGCTCGCGGGACACGGACCGGAATCGGCCCGGCCCGCCGCGTTGGAGGCGTTGCTGAGGATCGTCGAGTCGAAGGACGACGACTTCTACGCCGCCGTGCTCGCCTGGAACTCGCTCGACGGCCTCGACGAGGCGGCCCGTCCGCTGCTCAGCCGTTTGCGCAAGGTCGATCTGGAAGGGCCTTTGCCCAAGAAGCACCCGGCCTACTACCGACTGAACAAGATGCTGGCGAACCTGTCCGCCAAGACGCTTGCCGATCTGGAGGCCGCGCCTAAGTAAGGAAAGAAACGGGCCCGGGCTCGTGAGGCGGCGTAAACCGATCGGATCGGATTACCTGGTTGTGTCCCCAGCGATTATCGTGGGTCTTTGAGCCTGCGAGGCCGGTCTCGCCGATCGCTCACCGGCGCCTTGATAGAACCAAGCCTCGCTCAATAGGAGATCGCCATGGCGAAGAAGAAAGCCGCCAAGAACCGAGTTTCCGCCGACACCGCGCTGAAGCGGCTCAAGGCGGGCAACGAGCGTTACCTCGGCCACGACGCGCTCAATTACCCGACCGATAATGAGCGGACCGTCTTCGCCACCTCGCAGCAGCCGTACGCGATCGTGCTGAGCTGCGCTGACAGCCGGGTCTCTCCCGAGATCCTGTTCAACGTCTCCTTGAACGAGATCTTCGTGGTTCGCGTGGCGGGCAATATCGCCGATACGACCTCAATCGCGAGCATCGAGTACGCGGTCGCTCACCTGAACACGAACCTGATCGTCGTGTTGGGACACGAGGCGTGCGGTGCGGTCGGCGCCGCGTTGGCAGTGGCCGATGAGGCGCAGGACCTGGGGTACAACCTCAACAACCTGGTCGCCCACATCACGCCCGCGGTCGCCGCCGCGAAGAAGAAGAAGGCCTTCGAGAAAGACCCGATCGCCGCGACCGTGAAAGAGAACACCAAGCTGAACGCCAAGGAACTCCGAACGCGTTCGCCCATCATCAGCAAGGCCCGCGGCGTGAAGATCGTCGCCGGGTACTACAGCCTGGTGAAGGGGAAGGTCGACTTCACCAACTGGATTGAGTAGCCCGACCCGCGGCTCACGACCGCACCTGATCCTGCATCATCCGACGGGCGGCGGCTTGGGCCTGTTCCCAGCGGGCGGCGCGGCAGTCGTCGCAGATGTCGCGGAGCCAGTCCGCCTCGTGTGGCGGGAGTTCGCCCGCTTCTTGGGACTGATCGATCTGCGCTTGCACACTGTCGATCCGATCGGCCGCTTGGCGGTTGCTCAGCGAGTAGAGCGCCTTGGAGTACTCGTAAGCGGTGGGGCTCACTGGTCCGTAGCCGCAGCCGGCGACCGTCATCAACGCGGCGAGGCCGAACGCCAGGAGGAGCCGTTGGGGCTTAGAGTTCATCGGTGGGGACCTCGCCTTCGTTGATGCTGCTGTACTCGGCCCACGTGATCAGGCTGACGTTGTCCGAGACGAACCGGACCGAGGCGTCGCCCATCGCCACGTTGCCCCCGCCGGGGTGCTCGGCGTACATCTGGCCGACGTGGTAGGTGGGAAAGTTGATCGGGTGGATGATCGGCTCGCCCGTGATGTCGAGCTCACCGCCGGAGGGGCCGCCGTGCACCAGCACGAGGGTGGCCGCGGCGTCGGGGCCGTTCTCGGGGGACTCGAACTCGGGGTGGGTGAACGCGCCGGGGACGACGCCGACCCAGGTCTTCTCGCTGAGCCGCGAGGAGTGCTCGCCCAGGAAGATCGACTTGGAGAGCCCGTCGGTCACGTCGGCGAACCGGGTGCGTGAGTTGCGATAGAACGGCCCGTCGGCGACCTTCGACACGTCGCCGCCGTGCGTGACGTTGACCGTTTCGCTCGTGTAGATGTTGCTGAATACGGGCCCCGACGCGGTCGCGCCGCACTCGCCCCAGCACGACTCTTGGCCGTGGCTCGCGACGTAGTGCGAGCGGCCCAGCAGGATCTCGCCGGTCCCCTTGTTGACCGGGGAGCCGGACTCGTCGCGGAGGACGAACGGCTCGCGTGGCCCCGAGACGCTCGGGCAGAGGAACGCGGGCAGCGTCGTCCCCACGAGGTCGGCGTGGTCGGCGAACCAGATCGGCTCCGACTGGTGTAGGGCAACCGAGATCGAGCCCTCTTCCAGATAGTCGAGGATCTTGGCGCCCCAGCCCCAGCCGGGAGGGGCGTCCCAGGTGTTCGGGTCGCGTTCCGGCGACTCGCTCGCGGAGGCGTACCCCGGCGGCAGAACGCCTCGGACGCTCTCGTAGTTGTGCATCGCCAGGACGAGCTGGCGCAGGTTGTTGGTGCACTGCGACCGCCGGGCCGACTCGCGGGCGGACTGCACTGCGGGCAGCAGCAAGGCGACTAGCACGCCGATGATGGCGATCACGACCAGCAACTCCACGAGGGTGAAGGCGGCGCGGGAGGGGCGGCGGACTTGCGATTGGGGCATGAGAGTGACCATTTGTAACCTGTGCTAAACTGGCCAAATTGTAGCCGAGGTGACAACTGTGGCAAGCACCCACGCCCGTTTTTTTCGCCTCGACTACAATCGCCGGCCCCGATGCCCCCCAGGAAACCGAGCAAGAACCCGTGTCAGAACCGATCCGCATTGCTTGTGTTGGCGCGAGCATCACCTTCGGGCGTGGCCTGCCGAACCGCCGTCAGGAGTGCTATCCGGCCGTGCTGCAGCGGCTGCTCGACGGCTCGGCGGGGGAGGGGGTCTGCCAAGTGCGGAACTTCGGCTACAGCGGGGCGACCATCTCGCGCGGGTCGAACGAGCCTTATTGGGAAACGCCCAGCTTCCTCTCGGCGGAGCGTTTCCGTCCGCAGATCACGCTGATCATGCTGGGCACGAACGACGCCCAGTTCGCCAACGAGGCCGCCCGGGCGAGGCTCGAAACGGACCTTAAGGACCTCATCGGCCATTACCGCGGCCTGGGGGCGAAAGTGCTGGTCGCCGACCCGCCCCCCGTCTTCCCGCCCGTTGCGGAGATCGATTTCCACGCCCTCGCAAGCGTGGTCAGGCCGGCGATCCGCCGCGTGGCGGCCGAATGGGGCGTCCCGGCGGTCGATTTCCTCACCCCCTTGGCGGGCGACCAGGAGGCCTTCCCGGACGGGCTGCACCCGACGGCGGCCGTCGCCGAGCGGATCGCCCGCCTCGCCCATGCGGTGATTGAGCCCCTGCTGGACGAGGTCGTAACTCTTTCTTGACCAAAGTGTTACGGCGTGTTGGAATTGATAGACCGGGCTCATCTTTCTTCAGGGGCCAACAGTCCGGCCAGGCAGGAATCTCACCAAGTGACTCGACGCATCCCACTGCGACCGCTCTGCTTGCGCGCGTTGACCGCTCGCCGTCAGGCCCACGGTCTGAAGATCCCCGCTGCGCGCGGCGGCCTGACGCTGGTCGAGATGCTCGTCGCGATGGCGATCACGTTGCTGATCATGGGGGCGGTGGTGACCGTCTTCGCCAATATTTCGAGCAGCGTCACCCGGCGGCGGGCGACCATCGAGATGTCGTCGGCCCTCCGCAACGTCCGCGAGACCCTCGCCCGCGACCTGGCCGGCGCGACCTGTCCGGCGATCCCGTGGCAGCGTGCCGAGTCGAACCACGGCTACCTGGAGATCATCGAGGGCCCGCAGAACGACTACTACCCGACACCTTGGTTATGGGACGTGGATGATGACGGCCTGCCGGAACCGATCGGGGCCAACCCCGCGAACCCCAGCGACCCGCCCCGCCTCGACCTGGCGATCTCCACGTTGCCGGGCAGCAACCTGGAGATCGATCCGCTGGACGATCTCGAGGGCCGCGGGCGAGCGATCGGTTCCAACGCCCCGCTGCCCGAGGAGATCCGGACCGACGGCCGCGGTCTCGGCGACGCCGACGACATCCTGATGCTGACCGTGCGGAACGAGAAGCAGCCGTTTGTGGGTCGCATCCCTCCCCGCTCGGGCGTCACGCCCGCGACGCCGGGCGGCACGATCCAGGCTTGGCGAACCGACGCGAATAACACGAGTTCCCCCAACTTCGAGAGTGTCGAGTCGCCGCTGGCGGAGGTCGTTTGGTTCGCCGTGGAGAACCCGGTCGATCCGCAACGCACCTTCGCTTTCGGCGAGCCGGGCTTCCGCACGATCCACCGCCGGGCGTTGCTGATCCTGCCGGAGCTCGACTACGGGATCCGCGTGACGGCGGGCGGTGTTGGCGCGAATGGAGTTCCCGCCGGGCCCGGCGTGGTGCGGGTGTTACCGGCGTCGATCGACAGGACCGATGTTTCTGTCGCACTCGCGGGGCTTATCGCTTTCCAAGACCGCTACGATCTCTCGGTGCGTGTCGAGTGGGATGCGAAACTGCCCGGAACGGATAACGGTCGATGGGTTCTGCGGGCGAACTCGTTGGGGGATCTGACGAGACGAGAAAACCGCTACGAGCACCACGGCTACGTCTTTGCTCCGACGACTCTGATCCCTCCCGCAGGCAACGGAAACACGCCCGCCAGGGATCGCTACTTTCCCTTCGCTGTGGCTTCGGCTGGATTAGGCAATACCGCAGCGATCGATTTTCGTTCGGATCGCGATCTCGGTGAACCGAGTGAGTCCGCCGAATTCGGCGCCATTGTTGTCAGCAATCAGATTGTCGGGTATCAACCCACCGATGATGAGATCCTGTCCGAAGATCGAAGGTATGCGTCACGACCGTTGGTGCGTCTTGTAAGCCCAACGAACGCGCCCGCCACGGCTCGCGCGATCCTGGACGAGGACGGCCACGTTGTCCACGTCACGCGCGGCATGGCCCCTTTGGGTGGGGCACGCCGTGGCGATGACATCATGATGACCGAGGCGTTGGCCTTCGACTTGCGTGTCTACGACCCGGGCGCCCCGCTCTACAGCGTGCTGGTCGATGGCCCCGACCCCGGTACCACGCTCTCCCCGCAAGACGACCGGGATCAGATCCTCGACCCGGGCGACCCGGCGTGGGGCACGGCCTATCTGCACGATCTGAGCGACGCCAACAATCTGCTGGGCGACCCCACTCTGAACACGAACTACCCGTATCTCTTCGAGCGACAGGGCGCCTACGTCGATCTCGGCTACGCCGCCCGTCGCTTTGTGAACAACACGGGCCAGCTCCCGGCGGCCTATCGGTTCGCGGGGATCGCCATCACGGCGGCGCCGCAGACCTCGCCGAATGCCTCGGTTGATCCGCGGTTCGAAACCAACGGCCTGATCTACTTGCCTTCGGACCCGGCCAGCCCGCTCACGACCGCCTTCGCGGCCTACGACACCTGGAGTTCGCACTACGAGTCGGACGGTGTCAACCAAGACCGCGACGACACCGACGGCTTGCTGCTCACGGATGGGGCGTCGAACGGCGTCTCCCGAGCCGATGAGGGCGTGAACGGCTTGGACGACCCGAGCGGGTACGATGACAACAACGACGGCGTCGTGGAAACCCTCGACACCCGCTACGGCCCGGATGACCTCGCCGAACGCGAGACCCGCCCGCCGTACGATTCGGCCCTCCGCGGCATGCAGGTCACGCTCCGCGCCTACGAGCGTGACAGCCGCCAGATCCGCGAAGTGAACCTCCGCGAGTCGTTCGTGCCAGAGTAGATGGCAGCGGGCAGATGACAGATGATAGGTTTGCTGCGAGTCCTACCATCTGCCCTCTACCATCTCTCCCAATGCACACGATCCGCCTCCGCGCCGCTTGGGAGACCGCTGAGGGACGCGGCACGCGCCGCTTCAACCGGCCGACCGGTCTCGACGCGGGGACGCGCGTCTGGATCGCCTGGGACGGCCCGGCGAACGACGCCGTGCTCAACGGCGAAGCGATCGACAACGTCTTCCACTGCGGCCCGCCCCGGTTTGACATCACGGAGCGGCTGCGGCCGGCGAACGTCCTGGAACTCGGCACCGACAATGGGGCGGTGCTTGAGTCGGTGCGGCTTGAGATCGTAGAGCCTGAGAGTGCGCCATCGTCTTCGCGCTAGGCTGTCCAGGCAAGAGGGCTTCTACTACGACCGAGGGCCTTACGTCGGTGAGAACCATTTCCTCAGGAAGGTGTTGCCATGCCTCGCATGTCCAGAGTAACGATTGCGTTGGCTTCCTTGCTCTGCAGCAGCGTTTGCGGAACTTCTTTGGCGGATCCGCCGGAGGCGTCTGCTTCTGAGCAACAACCGCTAATCAGTGATATAGCCGAAGCGCCGAATCCGTTGTTGTCACCAACGTTGCCCGCAGGGTGGGTGAAGAGGCAAACTCAACCTCTTCCAGCGGCTGACCACGGATTTACCGTCGCGTACCAGCACGAATCGGGGCTGGTAGTCACGTTCTATCAGTATACCCGTGGTTTGGTCTCAATCCCTGAAGATGTCGGCTCGGCGCCGGTCCGGGATGAGATGCGCTACGCCAAGCAAGGGATCAAGCAAGTCGTGCAGCTGGGGCATTGGCAAGACGCCAAGCATCTTAAGACCGAAGTCGTTCAACTCGGTGATTCCCAACAGCAAGCTCTCTGGGCGAAGTATAAGCTGATGGTTGACGGAATGGCTCTCGATTCGGAAATCTACATATGGACCCGTGATAACACGTTATTCAAGGTGCGATCTACCAATCCATCGGAGACCAAAGAGGCGAGTCGGTCGATCTTGAAGCCGCTGCTCACCACATTCGGTACGCGATGAAGCCCACCCTTCTCTTAGGGCATAAACGGACAAAGGCCCGCGACGCGCTGCGTCGCGGGCCTTTATCGTTCTATGAGCTTGAGGCCTACCGCCTCGAGCCTCACAGGTACTCGTTGATCACGTTCTCGAACAGCTCCTGCCGGCCGCTGGTGTTGGGGGAGGCTTCGCCCTTATCGAGCATGATCTTCTCGAGCGATTCGAAGCTGTGCTTGCCCGCCTCGATTTCGGCGCCGAGGCCCGCGTCCCAGCTCGCGTAGCGCTCCTTGACCATCGAGTCGACGCGCCCGTCCGCCCGCATCGCGGCGGCGATCTTTAGGCCGCGGGCGAAGGCGTCCATCGAGCCGATGTGCGCGTAGAACAGGTCGATCGGCTCGAAGCTCTCGCGGCGGACCTTCGCGTCGAAGTTCACGCCGCCGGTGGTGAAGCCGCCGTACTTGAGCGCGGCGTGCATGCACTGCGTGGTGAGGTAGATGTCCGTGGCGAACTGGTCGGTGTCCCAGCCGAGCAAGAGGTCGCCCGTGTTGGCGTCCATCGACCCGAGTGCCCCGGCGGCGCCGGCGACTTCCATCTCGTGGTGCATCGTGTGCCCCGCGAGGGTGGCGTGGTTCGTTTCCAGGTTGAGCTGGAAGTGCTCCAGCAGATCGAACTGACGCAGGAAGTTGAGGCAAGCCGCCGCGTCCGAGTCGTACTGGTGCTTGGTCGGCTCCTTCGGCTTCGGCTCGATGTAGAACGGCTTGTTGAAACCGATCTTCTTGGCGTGGTCGACGGCCAGGTGTAGGAAGCGGGCCAGGTGTTCCTGCTCACGCTGCATGTCGGTGTTCCAGAGGCACTGGTAGCCCTCGCGGCCGCCCCAGAAGACGTACCCCTCGCCGTCCAGTTCGTGGGTCACTTCGAGCGCCTTCTTCACCTGCGCGGCGGCGTAGGCGAAGACCTCGGCGTTGCAGCTCGTGGCGGCGCCGTGCATGTAGCGCGGGTTGCTGAAGGCGTTCGCCGTGCCCCACAGCAGCTTCACGCCGGTGCGGTCTTGCTCTTCCTTGAGCACCTTGGCGACGGCGTCGAAGTTGGCGTTCGACTCGCTGAGCGAGGCCCCCTCGGGCGCGACGTCGCGGTCGTGGAACGCGTAGAACGGCGCGCCGAGCTTCGTGAAGAACTCGAACGCCACGCGGGCGCGGTTCTGGGCGTTCTCGACCGAATCGGTCCCGTCTTCCCAGGGCCGCACCGCCGCGCCGGGGCCGAATGGGTCGGCGCCCGTGCCCCGGAAGGTGTGCCAGTAGACGACGCTGAACCGGAGGTGGTCCCGCATCGACTTGCCCTCGACCAGCGCGTCGGCGTCGTAGTGCTTGAAGGCGAGCGGATTGCGGCTTTCCGGGCCTTCGTAGGCGATCGGGGAGGTGACTTCCGGGAACGCGGTCATGGCTGTCGAGAAGGGGGTTGGAGTCGGGTTGTGCTGCCCCTCGGCGCCTGGAATCGGGACGTTTTCGCCCCGTGGGGCCTCGGGAAGTGCGGAGTTTAACCGATGGTCCGGTTGTTGCGCCAGCGGGGCCCCGGCCCCGCCAGAAGATCGACGGGGTCGGGCGACCGGAATAAACTGGTGGTTCCGCCGCGAAGCCCCTTCGTGGCCCTCTGATATCGGAACCGAGAATATGCTCCAAGACGCTGCCCACCGGTTCGCTTTGCGCACCCTCCTGCTAGGACTGGCCCTGCTGGCCGCCGTCGGCACGCGGTGCGAAGCGACGATCGTCCGCTACCAGTTCAGCATCGATGGCCAGGCGCTCGCGCCGGTAGACGTGCGGCTCTTCCACACGGCGATGCCGCGATCGACCGATAACTTCCTGGACTACGTCAACGCCGATCGTTGGGACGACACCTTCGTGCATCGGCGTGCGACTTTCGGAACGAGCGGCGTCGATGTTGTGCAAGGCGGGGGCTTCTCGGTGCCGTCGACCGGCTTGGTCGGGAACAACAACGGACAGCTCTTCATTGACATCGACCCGGTTGCCACGTTCGCCCCGATCGACGACGAGCCCGGAAACGGAGTCGCCGGGATCTCCAACACCCGGGGCACCATCGCCTACGCCAAGTCGGGCCCGAACACCGCAACCTCTCAGTGGTTCTTCAGCCTTGGAGACAACTCGGTCCTCGACGACCCGAACGATCCGGGCACCGGCGGCTTCGCCGCGTTCGGACGCATTCTGGGGGATGGGTTGACCACGCTTGACCTGATCGGCGCCCTGCCGGTCATCAACTTGGACGGTGGGCTCCTGCGGGAGCTGCCGATGAAGGATCAGGCGACGGTGCAAGCGCTGATCGACGCCGCCAACAACAATCAGCCGTTCAATGTCTTGCCGACCGACGTGGTGCAGCTGGATGACGTGTTCCAGTTGGCGTTGCCGGATGGCGATTACAACTTCGATGGCGTGGTCGATGCGGCGGACTACACGGTCTGGCGTGACTCGAACGGCTCGACCACCCTCGCGGAGGCCGACGGCAACGGCGACGGCGTCGTCAATGGCGCCGATCTGACGATCTGGCAGAACAACTATGGGGCCGTGGCCTCCTCGGCCGCGTTCGCCGTGCCCGAGCCGACCGCCTCGCTCCTGGTGGTGATGCTCGGCGTGGTCGCATCGCCGCTCCGACGTTCGTTTCGCGCATAAAAAAAGCGCGACCTCGGCGAGCCGACAACACTTGCCGGCTACTGCGGCGGCCAGGGGCAAACAAGCCGTCGCAGCAAAAATCATCCGAGGCCACGCGGGCCAACTCTCTCTAGAAGCACGCCCCGTGCCGCTCGGCGTGGATCGGGCGTCTTGATTTGAGATCGGGGCAAGTGCTTCTACCCAAGAGGTTTACGGCGACGGTCGGTTGTCTCGTCTTGGGACGGCGGTGGAGAGCGGAGTGTCGCGCGTCGCGTCTTGATACGATCGATTGCGGCGGGGCGCTGCGATCGAGTCCGAACCGATCTGCTGGACGGCTCGGCGTATCAATCTGAGACACGCCGCCATTGCTTGACGGCCGCGGGCGCCTTACCAACTGGGGCAGATCGCCGCCGTGGTGGTTGAGTCAGTCAGGGAGGACGCATGAGCACGCCAGCCGAATCACCCAACCAGGTCGTCTCGATCGGCCCGCACCGCTGTGGCCCCGGCGAGGGGCTGCTGGTCATCGCCGGGCCGTGCGTTATCGAGACCGAGGAGCTCTGCCTCCAGATCGCCGAGCAGCTGGGCGCGACCGCCGAACGGCTCGGCGTGGCGATGGTGTTCAAGGCGTCGTTCGATAAGGCGAATCGCACCAGCATCGACGCCTACCGTGGCCCCGGCCTCGAGGAGGGGCTCCGCATTCTCCAGCGGGTTCGCGAAGCGACCGGCCTGCCGGTCACGACCGATCTGCACGAAGCGCACCAGGCGGCGGCCGTCGGCCAAGCGTGCGACCTGCTACAGGTGCCGGCGTTCCTCGCCCGACAGACCGACCTGCTGGTCGCGTCGGCAAAGACCGGCAAGCCGGTCAATGTGAAGAAGGGTCAGTTCATGGCCCCGGGCGATATGCGCCACGTCGTGGGCAAGCTGGTCGCCAGCGGCTGCCGCGACGTGCTGCTGTGCGAGCGGGGCACGTTCTTCGGCTACGGCCGGCTGGTGAACGACTTCCGCTCGATCCCCGAGATGCAGTCGCTCGGCGTGCCGGTCGTCTACGACGCGACCCACAGTGTCCAGGAGCCGGGAGGCCTCGGCGGGGCGACCGGCGGACGCCGCGAGATGGTCGAGCCCCTCGCCGGCGCGGCGGTGGCGGTCGGCGCCAACGCGGTTTTTTGCGAGACGCACCCCGATCCCGACCAATCCCCGAGCGACGGGCCGAACATGGTCCCGCTCGATCGGTTGCCGGTCCTCTTGGAACGGCTCCTCGCGATCCGACGGGCGATCGGAGTAGGATAGAGGGCTCACGCCCCGCCGTTCCGCTCCATGAGTTCGATAAGCCCGCTGATCCGCATGACGCCCGCGACGCGCCGACTCGCCTGTTCCTTGCTCGCCGCCGGTTTCTTGGCGTGTACGCTCGGTTGCCCCGAGCCGAAGGCCCGCCCCACCAAACGCCGCAGCGCCGCCCGCAGCGGGGGGCAGCAATCGGCCCTCTTCAACTCGATCCGCTCCCAACTGCGGAGCGTGCCCGACTGGGCGCAGCTCGAGCTGAGCCCGCCGGTCGTGGTGCTCGACGCCCGCCGCAGCAAGGATGGCGAAGACATCGAGGCGGTGCTCTTGCGCCAGAACGGGGTCCCCGAAGGGGGCCCGGCGAACCGGATCCGGGTCCTGCGGGAGAACGCCACCTTCCGTTCTCTCGTGAAGCCGGGCGACATCTTAAAGTTCTACGGGGAAGCCGACCGCGAGATGCGCGATCGCCTGGAGGCGGGAGAGGATGTCTTCATCGAGACCTTCGACGCCTGGGACATGACCGTGGCTCAGGTTCTCAGCGACAACGAGTTGCTCGTTGAGCAAGCGTTTGGAGAGTACACCGTTCCTCGCAAGATCGAGGTTTGGCGGATCGCCGACGATCGGATGGAGGAGATCCAACGCCAGTGGGGCGCCTACGCCACCCGACGCGAGCCGCCCCTCGCCTGGCACCCGAGTCCCGACGAGGCGGCGATCGGCCAGCTCACCGAGCGGCTGAATCAGTGGCTGCGTCAAACGCGGTTTGCGGGCAAGAAGGCGGAGGGGAAAGAGACGCCGCGGCCCGCGCTGCTGGGCACGCTCCCCGAGTCGCTTGCCGAGGCGGAGAAGCTTCTGCCCTACCTGGCCGCGGCCGATTTAGCGACCGGTTTCTTCCGTCCCTACGAGGTGCGGCAGATCGAGGGCGCGCTCTGGCGCCGGGACGTGGCCCGCTGGGCCCGTGGCGCCGACACGGCGCCGTTGTCGGTCGCCGAGTCGCTGTTCGATTGGACGGTGCGCAACCTGCAACTGATCGGCCCGGAGGACGCCCCGCCACGCTGGCCCTGGGAACTGATGCTGCAAGGTCGCGCCACCGCGAAGGGACGCGCCTGGGTCTTCGCCGGGCTTTGCGAGCAGCAGAAGGTCCCCGTGGCGGTCGTCACGGTCCCGGTCGAAGGGGGAGAGCGGACGCTCGTCGGAGTCGTCGATGACGACGCGCTGCGGCTGTTCGACCCCGCCCTCGGCCTGCCGATTCCGGGCGCCGAGCCGGGCCAGGTCGCCACGCTCGCGGAGGCCCGGGCGGACGACGCCGTGCTTCGTCGGCTCGACCTGCCCGAGCAGCCTTACCCGGTCCGCAGCGAATCCCTGGCCGAAGCGCGGATCGACTTGGTCGCCTCGCCCCTGGCGCTCACCCGCCGGGCGGCCGCGCTCACGAAGGGGCTCGCCGCCGACGAGGCGTTCGTCCTCGCCGTGGATCCCGAAGCCCTCGCCAAGCAGATCGCTCCGGCCGCTGGCGAAGCGGAGGTGGGCTTGTGGCCGGGACCCTTCCAGACCCTGCTCGATAAACTCACGGCGAAGCGTTCGCAACGCAACCGGGCGGTCCGCGACTTCCTCCCTTTCGCCTGGCGGCCGCACCTGTGGCGGGCCCGTTGCCTCCACTTCCGCGGATTGAAGGGCGACCCGGACGAGGAGCGGACCGTGATGGACGACGCCATCGACGACCATCGGAACGCGATGAAGGGCTACATGAACCGGCGGGTGCGGCCGAAGGATGAGCGGATCCAACGCGAGCCGGACTCCAAGCAGAGCATCTACAGGCAGGCGAAGGCTCTCGCCACGATCGGCTTGGCGACGCTCACCTACGAACGGGGGTCCTACCGCGTGTCGAAGGATTGGATCGAGAACCGAGCGCTCGAAGGCGCCGAATTGGAGCCCTTCCGACCGATGGTCCTCTACAACCGCGCTCGCGCTTACGAGCAACTCGGCGATACGCCGAAGGCGATCGAGTTGCTCGGGCGGATCGAGGGCCCCATGGCCCACGGCGCCAAGCTGCTGGCCAACGAGTGGGGGGAACGCCCCGACGAGTCGACCGAGGCGCCGGACACGCCCGAGACGACCGAAGCGAGCTCCGAGTGATCGCCGCAGTCGGTCGGCAGTGGTTCCTGCTCGCGTTGGCAGGCGTGCTGGTCGTCGGTTCGGCGGCTCACGCGACGCTCGCGGCTTTCACCGCGTCGATCCCGAAGGACGCGTTGGTCTTCGCGATCATGCTCGCCATGTCGGCGCCGCTCGACTTGAAGCGGAGCCTCAATAGCCGGACCGCCGCGCTGGCGGTGGCGATCGGCGTCGGCGTGAACGCCGGACTGGCCGGCCCGCTCGCCTGGCTCGCCGGACGCGGTTTGCCGAGTGAGCTCGCGCTCGGTCTGGTGATCGCCGCCCTCTCCCCCTGCACGCTCGCCTCGGCCGCCGTTTGGACCCGGCGTGGCGGGGGCGTCGAGGCGGTCGCTCTCGGCGTGACGGTCGTGACGAACCTCCTGTCGTTCCTCGTCCTGCCCGCCTGGGCGTGGACGCTGCTGGGCCAAGGCGCCGAGATCGACGCCGTGGCGCTCGGCACGCGGCTGCTGCTGATCGTGGTGGCGCCGATCGCGCTCGGGCAGATGCTCCGCAAGGCGAGCGGTTTCCGGGCGTGGAGCGATCGCCACCGGAAGCGTCTGAGCCTGGCCGCCCAGCTCGGTTTGCTCGGCATGGTGCTGATCGGCGCGGTGCGGACCGGTGCGGTGCTGACCGATCCGGCGACTCGGCTCGGGCCCACGGTGTGGGGGGGGCTGATCGTGGCGGCCGCAGCGGTCCACACGGCTCTGTTCGCGATCGCCTGGTCCGCCTCCCGCGGGGCGGGCGTCCCCCGACCGGAGGCCCTGGCGTCGGCCGTGGCGGGCAGCCAGAAGACCCTCGCGGTGGGCCTGAGTGTCGCGATGGAGTACGGATCGCTGGCGATCCTGCCGATGATTGTCTACCACGCCCTCCAGCTGCTGATCGACACGGTGCTGGTCGATCGGCTACGGGTCCCGCCCGAATCGAGCCCCCGTCAAACGTCGGAAACAGGGGATGGCGAGGCTTGAGCCACGGCCCCCGAGCCCCTATATTGCGGGGCTTGGCGGTTCACCGCCCCCCGCACAGGGCCTGCACAACCCAGGCCGACTCACCCGAGGACTCCCCGATGCAGGCCGAAATCCACCCCGAGTACCACGAAACCCAGGTCACCTGCGGTTGTGGCAACTCCTTCACGACGCGCAGCACGCGTCCCGAGCTGAAGATCGACATCTGCAACTCGTGCCACCCGTTCTACACGGGCAAGCTCAAGTTCGTGGACACCGCAGGTCGCATCGACAAGTTCAAGAAGAAGTTCTCGTCGGCCGGCTACGCGAGCCTCAAAAAGAAGAAGTAACGACGCGACGTCGATCTTTATCGGCGAGCCGCAAGCGTCAGCGCCCGGAGTCTAGCGCGTGCCGCTCCGGGCGCCGACGCTTGCGGCTCGCCGTTTTTCTTTGCTTCCGATCTTCGCATGCGTGACCTGCTCGAAAACAAGCTCGCCCGCTTCGAGCAGCTCGAGCGTGACCTGGTCGATCAGGAAGTGCTCTCCGACTCGTCTCGGTTGGCGAACACGGCGCGCGAGCACGGCTCGCTCGCGAAGCTCGCGGGCAAGTACCGCGGCTTCAAGGACCTTTGCAAGCAGATCGACGAAGCCCGCGAGATGGTCGCCGGCGACGACGCCGACCTCCGCGAGCTCGCCGAGGCGGAGCTGCCCGAGCTCATCGATGGCCGCGAGGCGCTGTGGGACGAGCTGCTCACGATGACCCTCGGTGGCGAGGACGCCAACCGGACGCGGTGCCTCATGGAGATCCGCGCCGGCACCGGCGGCGACGAGGCCGCCCTCTTCGCCCGTGACCTGTACGAGATGTACAAGCGGCACGGCGAGACGAAGAAGTGGAAGTTCGAGATCCTCGACGCCAGCCCGACCGAGCTGGGCGGGTTCAAAGAGATCTCGCTCGCCCTCGAAGGAGACGGTGTTTACCGCGAGCTGCAGTACGAATCGGGCGGGCACCGCGTGCAGCGCGTCCCGAAGACCGAGACCCAGGGCCGCATCCACACGTCGGCCGCCACGGTCGCGGTGATGCCCGAGCCGGAGGACGTGGAGGTCGAGCTCACGCCTGACGACTACCGCATCGACAAGTTCAACGCGTCGGGTCCCGGCGGCCAGCACGTGAACAAGACCGAATCGGCCATCCGTCTGACGCACTACGAGACCAAGATCGTCGTGCAGTGCCAGGATGAGAAGTCGCAGCACAAGAACCTCGCGAAGGCGCTCCGGGTCTTGAAGTCACGCGTCTACGACCAACTGCAGCAGCAGGAGATGGCCAAACGCTCCGAGGAGCGGAAGGGCCTCGTCGGGTCGGGCGACCGGAGCCAGCGGATCCGCACGTACAACTTCCCCGAGAACCGCCTGACCGATCACCGCATCGGCCTGACGATCTACAAGCTCGACCAGATCATCGCCGGCGACCTCCAGATGGTCACCGACGCGCTCATCGACCACGACCGCCAGGCGGTGCGGGACGCGATGGGAGGACTCGACTAATGGGGAATGCGGAATGGGGAATACGGAATAGCAGGAGCTCAAGCATCGCTTGCGCTTCGTTCCCCATTCCCCATTCCGCATTCCCAATTGGTTCTGCGGCGGATCTTCCTGTGCGAGGGTCCTATGTCTAAAGACCCGCCCTGGTCGGTTCTGCGGCTGCTCGACTGGACGACCGACTTCTTCAAGTCGCGCGAGGTCGATTCGCCCCGCCTCGACGCCGAGGTCCTCCTCGCCGAGGCGATGGGGTGCAAGCGGATCGAGCTGTACACGCGATTCGAGGAGGTACCCCCCACGGCGGTTCGCGACGCGTTCAAGGCGCTCGTGAAGAAGCGGGGCGACGGCTCGCCGGTCGCTTACTTGGTGGGGCGCAAGGAGTTCTACTCGCTCGAGTTCGACGTCGAGGAGGGCGTGCTCATCCCGCGCCCCGACACCGAGCTGCTGGTCGTCACGGCGCTCGACCTCCTGAAGGAGGGCGGCGTCGACGAACCGATGATCGCCGACGTCGGCACGGGGGCCGGCGCGGTCGCCGTCGCGCTGGCGAGCCAGGCGCCCGGCGTGAAGGTCATCGCGATCGATATCAGCCCGCAGGCGGTCGCCCTCGCGAACAAGAACGCGGAGAAGCACGGCGTGAACGATCGCGTCTACGCGACCGAGAGCGACCTGTTTGCCCGGCTCAAGGAGACGCGGACGTTCGACCTGATCGTGAGCAACCCGCCCTACGTGACGACGAACGAACTGATCGACCTCGACGCGACCGTCCGCGACCACGAGCCCCACCTGGCGCTCGACGGCGGCCCCGAAGGGACCGACGTGATCGAGCGTCTCCTCGCCGAGGCGCTCGCCCGGCTCAACGAGGGGGGCCAGCTGCTGATCGAGATCGGCCCCTCGATCGCGCCGCGCGTCGAGGGCCTCGTGCGCGAAGCGGCGGGCCTGGAGTTCGTGGCGACGCTCAAGGACCTCGCGGGGCGGGAGCGGGTGGTTCACGCTCGGCGGGTTTGAGTTTGCCCACGAATCACGCGAATCAGCGCGAATGATTTAGCTGTTGAGCTATTCGCGGGCCTTTGATCAGCCAGCGAAGGGCCCCAGACCGATCTTATGCTGGTTCAGAACACGCCGTATCGCTTGAGCGCCGGCGAGGGCGCCTGGAGAATCGCCGTGAAGACAGAGGCTCTCCGCATCGGCGTAGACCCCCATTCGCTGACTCTGGCTTGGGACGCCGTCCTGAACGAACCGTAGCGCTTGGGCAGCGATCTCTTCCTCGTCGGTAAGGAGGGCGCCGCTTTCTCGCCGCGGCACGAGGAGCCCGTCGGGGGTGTAGGCTCGGTCCGGGAAGGCTTCGCAGCCGAAGGGGACCTCCCCCCGATTGGCGGCCGCGTCGAGCGAGCTGTGCGTACGCCCCAATAGCGCCAGTGGCACGTGGAACTCGTGGACGAAACGGACGGCCGCCTCGGCAAGCGCCGCGTCGCGCCCCGCTTGGTGGTACAGCGCGCCGTGGAGCTTGAGGTACCGCACCTCTCCGCCGAGGCCGCGGACGATCGCGTGCAGGCGGCTCACCTGGCGGTTGAGCAGCGCGAGCAGCTCGTCGGGCGTGATCGGCAGCTCGCGGCGGCCGAAGTGCTCGCGGTCCTCGTGGCCCGGGTGCGCGCCGATCACCACGCCGTGTTCGATCGCCACGCGCGCGGCGGCCTCCATCGCTCGCTCATCCCCCGCGTGGCCGCCGCAGGCGATGTTCGCGGAGGTCAGCAACGGGATCAGCTCGGCGTCGTGCGGCGAGCCCTCTCCCACGTCGGCGTTGAGGTCGATCGTTCTCATGGCGGTCAGGATAGCCGAAGGCCCACCGCTGCGATCGCGATCTCGCGTTCGGCTTGGCGACGGAGACGCTGCGCGGTTGGCAGATCGATCGGCTCGAACCGGAACGTGTCGTCCGGGCGCAGCTGGCCGAGGCGGGGCCAATCGACCGACGCGACCACGCCGATCACCGGATAGCCGCCGAGCGTCTGGCGATCGGCGGCGAGGACGATCGGCTGGCCGTCGGGCGGGACCTGCACGGCGCCGGTGACGACGGGCTGCGACGGCGCGTCGTCGTCGGCGGGCGCGTCAAGCGGCGGCCCGTCGCAGCGGAGTCCCATGCGGTTCGATTGGGGCGTGATAGTCCACTCGGTTTGGCGGAGGCGATCGAGAGCTTCCTCCGAGAAACGCGGCGCGTCCGGGCCGGGCAGCACCCGCAGCGTCACTTCGCCGGCGGGCAGCGGCCACGCGACCGAGCCGAGCGTAGCCTTACCAAGCGGCTCGCGGTTCCGTAGGTCGACTTGTGAGGGGGCCAGCGAGCCGATCGTTCGATTTGCTCGCAACGGTTCACCGACCTCGCCCGTGACTCCGCCGGGCAGCGCGAGGTAGGCCCTAGCGCCCCCGGTGAGCTGGCGGAGATCGATCTGCTGGCCCTCGTTGAAACGGAGCCGCCTCGCAGAAGGCAGGGCGCCGGCGACGCCGACGGTGACCGCCTCGAGGCACTCGAGCACCGGGCCGACGAGCGTCGCCTCGATCGCTGGCGCGGCTTGGTCGTTGCCGACCAGCAGGTTCGCCAGCCGCAGCGACCGCGTGTCCATCGCCCCGCCCGGCCCGACGCCCAGGTGCTGTTGGCCGAATCGCCCGAGCCCCTGCACGGTCGTTTGCACGCCGGGGCTGATAACGCGAAAGAGCGGTCGCTCTGGCGGAACCGTGACGGGTGGCGGTGTCGGAGCGCTCTCGGCGGCGAGCCTTGCGAACTCCTCGGCGTCGATCGGCCGAAACCGGACGCGGTCGCCGGTGCGCAGCAGCGATGGCTCGGCGCGCAGCGGATCGAACAGCGTGAGCGGCGTGCGGCCGATCAGGTTCCACCCGCCGGGCGACTCGCTCGGGTAGACCCCCGTGTACGGACCGCCGATCCCAACCGAGCCCGCGGCGACACGCGTCCGCGGCGTCGCCTGCCGGGGCGTGTGCAGTTCGGCCGGCAGGCCTTCGAGGTACGGGAACCCCGGCTGGAAGCCGATCGCCCCCACCCGGTACTCCGCCGCCGCGTGGCGCCGGATGACCTCATCGGCCGCAAGCCCGGCGCGGGAAGCGATGGATTCTAAGTCGGGACCGAACTCACCGCCGTAGGCGATTGACAGCTCGGCGAGCTTGGTATCGCCACGCGCTAGAGAATCCGAGGAGATGGAATCGAGCCACGTTGCGACCGCTACAAGGGACGTGAGCGTCGGGTCGAAGTGAACAGCGCAGGAGCCGAACGCGGGGACAATGTCCGTCACGCCGGTTGGCCGGGAACCAACGATCTGCGTTTGTTCGACAACGAGCGTCGAGTCGCCATATGATTGAAATCGCACCGAGAGGCTCACTTGCCAGCAAGCAGTCGATCGTATTCGGCGTGGGTGCCGATGAAGAACCACAAGATCATCTGATCCTCTTCACGAAGACCGACCGCTCGGTAGCCTCCCGGGACACGTACAGACCACCACGCTTCTCTCGTGTTGAGCCGTTTGAAACTCAGTGCCGGGTCGAACGGGTCTTGGGCGAAACGCTTGTAGGATCGCCTAGCGCGTTCGCGTATGCGTCTCGGAAGCGAAGCATACTGTCGGCGAAAAGAGGGCGTAACCAGCGACCTCATAGCTTGTCCGGATCAAGCGGTTCGCATTCGCCGCGATGGTAGGCAGCACGCACCTCGGTGGAGATCTCGGCGACGCGTTGTGGGTTCGCCCCTGTCGAAGCGTCCCATTCGTCGTGGGCTTCGATCTCTTCTAGCAGGATTCGCGCTAGCGACTCCTGCTGCTCCTCGGGGAGTTCTCGGAGGCGTTCGATCGCTGCTTCGAGGGTTTTGGTCATGCTCCAATTATAGCACCCAGGGACCGGCTCAGGCCAACTCGTACCCCCACCGCTCCGCGTAACCGCCCCAACGCTCTGCAATCTTTGTCTTCACTTCCTCGGGCAGCTCGAAGCGGTTGGTCTTGTAGCCCTTCTCCTCGGCGAGGTAGGCGTCGACGCCCGGTTCGGCGTTGGCGAAGTCGCCCAGGCCGAGGTCTTCGTAGACCGAGCGGAGCGTCGCCTTGGGGTCGGCGACCAAATCCTCGTAGCTCACCTCGACCAGCCGGCCCTCGGGGATCAGCGGCCGGTCGCGGTCGTACGCCTCGTACATGCGGGTGAGGTTTGAGAAGACTTCTTCTTCGATCCAGGGGTACTCGTCGCGGTAGCCCTGCAGGCTCTGCACGTCGGCGAGCGATTTCCAGAGCCGGACGGTCGAGGGGAAGAGCTTCAGCGGGTCGCGGCTGATGTGAACGAACCGCGCGTCGGGGAAGACCTCGAGCAGCGTCTTGATCCGCGCGGTGTGCGGCGGCGACTTGAGGATCACGCGGCCGTGCCGTTTGAACGACAGCGACGAGACAAACCGGCGGAGCGCCTCGCCCCAGCGCGTGCGGTCTTTCTCGGAGACCTCATCGAGCGTGAGCCACTCTTGATTGACGGGCCCCTGATCGGGGAAGGCCCAGCTGCGGTAGGGCGTCGGCAGGCCGAGGCTGCAGAGAGCGAACTCGTCCTCTTGCGGGCGTTCCCAGCCCGTGGCGACGTTGTCCATCGGCCGCTTCTTCGGCAGCAGCCAGCCGATGAGGGGCGTGAGCCACGACTCGGTCACCAGGAAGTGGTGCGGCGCGAAGCACTCAAAGGTCGTCGGGTAGACGTGCCGCGGGTCGCGGATCAGCAGCTCGTGCAGCAACGTCGTGCCGCTCCGCCAGTGCCCCAGCACGAAGAGCGGCGGCGACGTCGGCCGAGCGAGGCGGAGCTTGCGGCCGAAAACGAGCCAGTTGATCCCCTTCGCGAAGAGGTGGAACAGGCCGATCAGCGTGATCGAGACGCACGTCAGCGCGCCGCGGAAGTTCACACGGCAGCCCCGGCTGATCACGAACTTCCAGAACGCCAGCGGCAGCATGCCGTGCCAGAAGCGGGGCGTGACCCAGCCGTAGTGATGCGTCGGGTCGGCGCCGTAGCCCTGCTTCTTCTTCGGTGGGGCGTCGTCGGGCATGGAGGGATCGGGGGGCAGGGCGGGGCGGAGAGCGGTCGATCATCGGCGACCGGGGGAGTGCGTGCTAGGGCGCGGGGCGCTCGGCGGTGGCCAGATCGTCGAGCCGGTCGAAGTCGAGCTCGTCGTTCGTGGTGCTCGCTCGGTAGCGGGAGAGCGTGGTCGCTTCGTACCGGCGGTCGCGGCGGCCGAGTCGCCACAACGCCGCCGCCACGCCCGCCAGACCGAGGGTCGCCAGCAGGCCGATGGTCAGCCCGGGCCGCCGGGACGCGGGATCGGGCGCGGCCAAGGGGATCGGCGAACGGCCGATCAGCAGCGGGGCGAACTGCCGGCGGTCGACGCCGGGGGCGTCGTCGGCTCGTTTGCGGGTCCGGTACGCCCACTGCTTGAAGAAGAAGCCGGCCAGCCGCGCAGGCTGCCGGACCTGGTCCCCTACGGGGAAACCGGCGGGCAGGTCACGGACGACGAATACGAGCGGCAAGTTTTGCGAGTCCTCGGTGAACGCCTCGAGCTCGTAGTAATGATCGACGCCGTTCTCTTTGGCGAGGTCGCTCCGGCTGGCGTCGACGCGCACGGCGCGGCGGACGATCGCGTCGAGCGTGATCAGCTCGCCCCGTTCGTTGGCGCCGTCGTCGAACAGCGGGATGACCGAGTAGTTTTTGCGCCGGCGCTCCTTCTCGATCGCCCGCGCGGTGAGCAGCTCGCGGCGCGTGGCGCCGGCGTTGTCCTTGAGTCGGCGGGCGGCGTAATCGTCCAACCCGACGCGCGCCAGACGCACGAGCTGCGCCGGCGGCGTCTTCGCCACGACGCCCAGCATCCCGTAGAAGGCGGGACCGTCGCGCGAGGCGAGCGGCTGGCGATCGGTCACGTCGTCGAACGTCGTGAGGTCGAAGCCGAGGTCGCTCAGCAGGGCGCGTCCCAGGGAGCCGCTCTCCGGCGTGTCGAAGTCGGCTTCGGGCTCGTTGGCAGCCAACGCCGGCGCCGCCTTTGTCACGGACGGCGGATCAAGCGTGACCTCCAGGCGCCGTGCGAGGATCACCGGCGTGACGCCGACGCCCTCCGCCCAGCGGTAGGAGAGCTTCTTGAAGAAGACGCCCACCGCCGAGGCGTCGTACGGCTCGGTCGCGTCGCGTGGCGCCTCGAGCGTGTAGACCGTGATCGGCCAGACCTCACCGCCGCGCGGTTCGAGTGTTACGCGCCACAGCTGCTCGACTCCCAGTTCGTTCTCCGCCGGCGTGACCGCTTCGACTCGGCGGACCGTGCCGGCGACGCCGACGACGCGCCCGCGGTACGCCTCGGGTTGCGAGCTGAACGCGGCGTAGCCGACGGCGCCGAGCGATTGAGCGGCGAGCGTCTCGGGCTCGGTCGCTTGCAGGGCGGCGATCACCTCGAACCAGGCGTCTTGCTCCTGATCGCGGAACGGGGTGTTGTCGGTGACCGACCCGAGCCGCCCAGCGGGCACGAGCGCGGGTTGATCGGACGGGGGGGCCACGGTCGCGGCGGTCTCTTCGCCGAGCACGCGGCCAAGGGCGCGGTGCGTTTCGGGCTGGCCGAGGCGGGCCTGAGCGGCCAGCACCAGCAGCAGCCCGGCCAGCAGGGCGGCGAGCCGCAGGCTGGGGCCGCGGCGTCCCCAGGCGGCCGGGCGGTCGGTCGAGCGGCTTTTGGCGGGCTTTCCGAACCGCATGCGACGCTGGCGACAAAATGTTAGGGGGATCGGAGGGTTCCTAATAGGATACTACAAAAGGACTTACGCGGCGCCCCGAGCGCTTGTCCCCGGCCGGATTCCCCTGAGACAGCGGGACAAAGCGGGCTCGAAAGGCAATAGCGGGTCGTCGCCGAGACGAAATGTCACTTAGAACCCAACGAGGTTGAGGGGGAATGAACGCCCTCTCGCCGCGACGGAGTCCCAACCCGGATCCCAAGAACCGGCGAATCACACCGGGGCTTGAGCCGATACAGCCGATAGACGGATGGCTTTAAACCGAACCGATTTCCAGTCGCTCGTCGATGAGCACGGGCCCGCCCTCTACCGGCTGGCGTACCGGCTCCTGGGCGATGCGCACGACGCCGAGGAGATCGTCCAAGAGACCTTCCGCAGCGCCTGGACCAGCCGCGACCGTTTCGACTCGCAACGGGGCGAGCGGGCGTGGCTCGCCTCGATCCTCCGCCGCCGGTCGGCCGACCGTTGGCGGCGGGTGGGCCGGACGCTGCCGGCCGTCTCGGGCGATCAGGTGCTCGACTACTCGATCGAAGACGAAGACCCGCTGCAGCTCGGCTACACCGACCAGATGCAGGCCGCCCTCGCCCGGCTGCCGGACGAGATGCGCGAGGCTTTGCTCATGGTCATCGTGGGCGAACTAACGCACCAAGAGACCGCCGACGCGCTCGACACGCCGCTGGGCACCATCCTGTCACGCGTCAGCCGTGGGCGGAAACGCCTCCGCGAAGAGCTGCTGGCGATCGAGCAAGCCGAAGCGAGCGCCGCCGCCGGCCGCTGAACCCAACACGACAAACCGCACGATAAACCGACGAACCTACTGCGAACCAACTCAAGAGACGCCTCACTCGAAACCGTCGCCCGATCCGCACGTTGTGGCGTGCGATGAACGCGACACCCGGCCGTTGGAGATGGCCGAAACCCTTTGCCTGTTAGCCGAGCGCCATTATGGCCTACGACCCTTTCTACTCATCGAGTCCGTCCGACAGCGGTCTGTTGGACGACGCCGCCTCGCCCTTCACCCCGGGCTCCGCGCCGCAGTCCACGCCGTCGGGCAACGTCCCGCAGCGCGGCGAGTACGACGCGCCCGAGCCCCGGCCGGCCAGCGCCGAGGCGCCCGAGGAGTCGCTCCGCGACGTGCCCCTCCCCGAGGGCTTCTTGTCTCGGCTCCGTGGCATGGTGAACGATCTCTGACGGCTCCGCGCCGCACCGGATGAGGCCTGGATGCCTGTTCGGCGCGTGGTTGGGCGGTTTGTGTCGGCTGGTCAAGTTCCGCAGGCTCCGACCCGTCGTGACCGCCCAAGACGCCCCCTCAGACGGTGGCCCGCTTCCCGAGCTGAGCGCACAATGGTGGCGTGATCTCTTCCTCCCTCGCCAGCGCCGCTCTCCTACGCACGCCGGCGATCGCCGTTTGCCTCGGCGCGTTCTGGCTCGCCGGCCTTTCCTCTCGGGCCGACACAGCGACCCGTTTCGTCGAACGCCTCCGCCAGGAGGGCCACGCGGATCTGGTCCTCGATTACCTCGACCGCGCGAAGGACAACCCGCTCGTCTCCGACGAGTTCAAGAAGCGCCTCCCGCTGGAACGCTTGGCGACGTTGTTGGCACAGATCGAGGCCAACGAGCGAACCCCGCAGGGGAGGATCGAAGCGCTGCGGGCGATCCTGCCCGAGCTTCGCGAATCAACCAGCTCAAGCCCCGCCGCGGGGCGCTTGTTGACCGAAGCGGTCGATCGCCTCGGATCGGCGATGGCCGACCAGGGCCGCCGCGAGGCGCTCGCCGCGAAGCGGGCGGCCGACGGCCAGTCCAAGAAGCAGTCGTTGGAGTCGGCTCGCACACTCCTGCAAGGGGCGCGGGAGCGTCTGGGCGAAGCCGAGGAGCGGATCGTCGCCGAGCGCGAGACCCTCAAAGGGGTGAACCCCGACAGCCCCAAGGGGGAACGTCGTCAGACCCTGGGCGTGCGGCTCGGCTTCGTTCGCTTGCTGCGAGCGCGGCTGCTGCACGAGTTGGCGGAGACCCACCCCGCCGAGTCGGACAATCGCAAGAAGCTCAACACCGACGCCGCCAAACAGCTCGGTGAGCTGTACGAGAAGTACTCGAAGTGGGGCGTTGGTCTTTACGCTCACTTGTACGAAGGGCGTTGCTACCGTTTGCTCGGGAACAAGCAGCTCGCGTTCGCCGCGCTCGAGGACCTCACGGCCCAACCCGCCCCGGACCCTGACCTGCGGCGCATCGTCACCCTCGCCCACGCCGAACGGGCCGCGCTATTGCGTGATACGGGCAAGCTCGACGAGGCGCTCGATAAACCGGTCGCTTGGCTCGAGAACCTTTCGGGCCGCGAAGACGACGGCCCCGAGGCGGCGACGCTCCAGTACCACGTGGCGCTCGCTTCGCTCATGCGAGCCGAGGACGCGAACGGCGCCGACAAGCGACGCCTTCTCAAGCAGGCCCGCGACTGGTTGGGAGACTCGTCGAAGATCCCAAGCGAGGTGCAAGCCGAGGCCCGCCAGCAGTGGGCCGAGGTGACCGCGTCGATGGGGATCGAGTCGAAGCCGCCAAAGGATTTTGATGAAGCCTTCCAAGCGGGCGGCGAAGCGATCGAGGCGATGCTCGCCGTCGATGTGGCGCTCAAGGGCGCGACCGGCGAGGAGGCGAAGCGTCTCCAGGGGCAGCGTGCCACGAACCGCGACGCCGCGTACGAAGCGCTGACCGCCGCGACGAGGTTGGCCGACAAGCGGACCGATCCCGACGAGGCGGCCCGCGCCCGCTATCAGCTCGCGTGGCTCGATTGGGACCGTGGCGACACGGCGAAGGCCGCGAAGCGTTCGGCCGTGGTCGCCCGCGCCGCCGCCGACACGCCCTCCGGCGAGGAGGCGGCCCGGCTCGCGTTGGCGGCGCTCGAACGGCAGCAGCGCGAAGGGGGCCAAGCGGAGCTCGGCGAGTTCGCCGCTTACGTCATTCAGCAGTGGCCCGGCAGCGAGGTGGCGCAGGCCGCCTCGGCGGTGATGGTCGGCGAGGCGCTGCGGACCGGCGACTTCGCCGCCGCTGAACAGGTGCTCGAAAGCGTGCCCGACGCGCAGCGCCCCGCCCTCGCGCTCCGACTTTCGGTGGCGCGTTGGGAACGCGGCAAGTCCGACGCCGCGCAACGCAACGAGTTGCTCAAGCGGCTCGACAGAGCCTACAAGTCCGCTTCGCAAGCGGGTGACGACTCTCCGTTGGCGGTGACCGCGACGCTCTACCTAGCCGAGGCTCGGCTTGAGGAGGGCGACGCGCCCGGTGCGCTCAAGCTGCTCAACAACCCCGACCGCGGACCCGCCCCTAGGGTCCGCGAAGGGGAGGCTCCCGCCAACAACCCGGTCTTCGCGCTGGCCGCGTTGAAGACCCAAGCCCGCGCCCAAGCCCTCGCCGGCAAAGACTTCGGCGGCACGCTCGACCGCCTCGCGAAGGTGATCGCCGACGCCCCGAGCGAGACAACCGGTGGCGACCGGGCGTGGCTCGGCTTGGCGGTCGCGTTGCAGGCCGACCTCGATCGGGCCTCCGCTTCCGCAGCGGAATCGATCGCCCCGGCCCTCGCTGACGTGCTCGATCGGCTCGCGCCAGTCGAGGAGAGCGGCGATTGGAACACCCGGCTCTGGATCGCTCAGACGCGGTTGCTGGTTGGAGAGAAGCTCGGCGACGAGCAGGCGGCCAGCGATAGCGTGTCGGCGGGTCGCGAAGCGCTCATCGGCCTCATCGGGCAAGCCGAGAGCCAGCCCGGCTTCGCCCCGAGCAAGACCTCGCTGCTGGCGGCCCGCCTCCGGCTGGCGCAGTGCCAACGCGAATTGGGCGAGTACGCCGAAGCGGTCGACACGCTCGTCGAGATGCTCGACGGCGGCCCCGTGTTGCTCGACGTGCAGCGCACCGCCGCGGAGACGCTGCAGCAGTGGGGCCAGGAGTCGAAGGACGCGTCGCGTCTGGAAGAGGCGATCGCCGGCACGCGGCCGGGCGCCGACGGTAAGAACCTGATCTGGGGCTGGAGCAAGCTGGCGGCGGTCTCCGGTCGCTTCGCCGCCGGCAACCCGAAGCAACGCGAAGCGTATTTCCGCGCCTGGCGTGGCGTCGCGGAGAGCCGCTACCAGTCGGCCCTGCTCGCCGGCGGCGCTCAGAAAGCGGAGCAACTCAAGAAGGCGACCGCCACGATCCGTGCGATGCAGCGGCAGGACCCCGCGCTGGGCGGGGCCGACAGCAAACGCGCCTACGATCAACTACTGAAGAAGATCAACAGCGCCGCCGGGCGTTGAATCCTGGAGCGACCGTGACCCATTTGATCCAGCAACGCCCGATCGTCGTCACGCTCGCGCTGCTGCTGTGCGCGACGGCGCAGGCGGACGTGGTTCGGCTCGTGTCGGGGAGGTCGCAGACGGGCGAGGTGACCAGGGTCACTCGCGATGCGGTCACACTCGAACGCCGTGGGAAGCCGACCGTCGTGCCGGTTGAGCAGATCCGCGCGGTCCTCTTCGAGGATGAACCGTCCACACTGGGCCAGGCCCGGCTGAACGTCGCGAGCGGCGGCTACGAGACGGCGCTCGACGCTCTGCGCCCGCTGGCCGCCTCGGCGGGGGACGGGCTGGTCGGCCAAGAGATCAAGTTCTACACCGCGTTTTGTCAGGCGCGGCTCGCCATCGCCGGGCAAAGCGACGCGAAAACCGCCGGGCGCCTGCTCAGTTCGTTCGTGAAGAACCATGGCGATAGCTTTCATTACTACGAAGCGGTCGAGTCGATCGGCGACCTGTACGTTTCGCTTGGCGCGCACGACCGTGCGATCAGGATGTACGCCCTCACAGCGAAGTCGCCCCGCCTGCCGATCAAGCTGCGGGCCGCCCTGCTCGCCGGCAAGGCTTCGCAGGCGGCGGGCGACAACGCGAAAGCGATCCAGCGTTTCGACGCGGTCATCAACGCGAAGGGCGACAGCCCGCTGCTGACGCCGCTGCGCCGCGACGCCCGCCTCGCCAAGGCGACGGCCCTCGCCGCGAGCGGGCAGCTCGACGGCGCCCTCACGATCCTCGGCGAGGTGCTGGAGAGGGCCGACGAGAACGATGTCGCCATAAACGCCGCCGCCTACAACGCTCTGGGTCGCTGCTACGACGCGGCCGATCGCCCGACCGACGCCCTGTTCGCCTATCTGCACACCGACTTGCTGTTCGACAGCGATCAAGCCAGCCACGCGGAGGCGCTCGCCCGACTGGCGGATCTGTGGGAGGAGGCCGGCAAGCCGGACGCCGCCCGCGACGCGGCCGATCGGCTCCGTCGTCAGTACGCCGCGACCCGCGCGGCACGCGAGGCGGGCGGCTGATCTCGATTAAGAATGAGCTAGACAACGCCCCACCGGGCAGCCTTCAATGCAGACCTCGCGACGGCGATCACCGGAACCCGATATGAAACTCTTGATGAATACCCTCGGAGCGACGATGCAACCCAGCAGCGTGTGGCGTAGCGGCGTGGCGGCGTTGGCGATGGCTTGGATGGCCTTGGCCGTCATGTCGCCGGGCGTGGTGCTGGCGCAAGACGCCCCCGCGGTCGACGCGGAGCCGGCGGCGCCGCCAGCGGCCGCTCCTGCCGCGGCTCCAGCGGCCGCCCCGGTCGATGCCCCCATCGAACGGAAGAGCTATCTCGGATGGGCGTTCGAATCGCTTGGCCTGGGCTACAGCCTGATCTTCCTGGCGATGTCGTTCACGCTCGTCTCGCTGATCGTGATGAACATCGTGAAGGCGACCCGCGCCAACATCGCCCCGCCCGATCTGGTCGAGGCGTTCGAGGCCCACCTCGACGCCAAGCAGTTCAGCGAGGCCTACGAGCTGGCGAAGGGGGACGATTCGTTCCTCGGTCAGGTCCTTGCCGCGGGCCTCGGCAAGCTCTCTTCTGGCGGCGACTACCCGCGCGCCATCGAGGCGATGCAGGAAGTCGGCGAGGAAGAGAACATGAAGCTGGAACACCGCCTCAGCTACATGGCATTGATCGGAACGATCAGCCCAATGGTCGGCTTGCTCGGCACGGTACAGGGCATGATCGCGTCGTTCAACGTGATCGCGACCAGCCCCACGACGCCCAAGCCGAGCGAGTTGGCGGCGGGCATCTCGACCGCGTTGTTCACGACGCTGATCGGCCTGGCGATCGCGATCCCCGCCATCGCGGCGTACAACCTGCTGCGCAACCGCGTTGCGCGGCTCGTGTTGGAGGTGGGTATTGTGAGCGAAGGATTGATGAGCCGGTTCCAAAAGAAAGCGTAGTGTTGGCTCCTTCCCCTTGCGGGGGAGGGCGGGGTGGGGGCGCCCCGGGTACCCGATTCACCCCCACCCTAACCCTCCCCCTCAGGGGGAGGGAATCACGCATCGAAGACCGGCGGCGCCATGCGACTCACCAAAGGCCGAAAACAGGAGATCGTCGAGGGGGATATGACCCCGATGATCGACATGACGTTCCAGTTGATCGCCTTCTTCATGGTGCTGATCAACTTCTCGGACGTCGAGCAGGATCAGCGCGTCAACCTGCCCGCCAGCGAGCTCGCCAAGCCGCCCGACACGGCGTACGACGAGCCGATCACGGTGCAGATGACCGCCGACGAGACGATCCTCTTCAGCGGCCAGGAGATGACGATCGACGACCTCCGCGCCGCGATCCGGCAGGAGGGGACGTTCCTCCGCGAGTACTCCAGCGACGACGGTGAGAACAAGCTCGCCCAGGCGACGGTGGTCATCCGGGCCGACCTGGAGAGCCGCACCGGCCGCGTCCAAGAGATCATCAAAGCGTGCCAAGACGCCGGCTTCGAGAAGTTTGCCCTGCGGGGGAAAACCAGCGACAAGTCGACCCTGAGGCCGGATTAGATGGTTGATGGCAGGCGGCTTTGATTCGGACCGAACTGCTAAACGTTCACGCACAACCAGTCGCTTTAGCACGATCACTCACAGCATCGAACGAGCATCCCCTTATCTCCTCACACGGAAATCCTTTAGCAAGCCGCGTTCTTGAACCCGACTCGGGCGCTGGAGCCTAAGGCACGCCATCCCCCCCATCTCCCATGAAGATCCGCCACTCCGATCACCGCGACACGATCGACCTGGACATGACGTCGATGATCGACATCGTGTTCCAGCTGCTGGTCTTCTTCATCATGACGTTCAAGATCGTCCTCCCCGAGGGCGACTTCAACATCCGCATGCCGCTGCCCGCGAACGAGGCGCCCGCGGCCCCCAGCGAGTTGCCGACGTGGAACCTGCGGATGACCTCCAACGAGGAGGGCGTGCTCACGAAGCTGCAGCTCGACTCGCGCGTCTTCGAAGGGGACGACCGCTTCGCCACGCTCCACAGCCACGTCCGCGGCATGATCGACGACTCCGGCGGTCCCGGCACGGCGTCGGAGCAAGAGGTCGAGATCAACGCCGACTTCGATCTGAAGTACGACTACGTGATGCGGGCGATCACCGCCCTCAGCGGTTACCTCGACAACGGCCAGCGGCACGCGTTGATCGAGAAGATCCGGCTGACCCCGCCGAAAGAGGAGCCGTAGACCCCGGTTTGCTTGACCGGCCCCGGCGAGCGGTTATGCTGCGGCAAGCAGCGGACCCTCCGCCCCACTCACGAGTTGCTACTGCACCCCGCGTTGATCGACTCTTCAGCCCTTAGCCGGGCCGGTCGTGTCGTCGCGGGGTTTTGTATGCGCCCAGCACCGAGCCGCACCATGCGTTATCTCCTTGCGCTGAGCTTGTTCGCCCTGACCGTCACGCCGGTGGCGGCGTCGACGATCGAGGATCTGACCACTTGGACGCTGACCGAGGATCCGCCGCACCCGAACCTCAGCTCGCCTAGTCTAATAGCCAGCGAAGCGAGACTGCGCGCTGTGCTCGACGTTCCCACGGGGACCGATATCGGCTACGCCAGCGTTGACGGAGCGGACGTCGCCGCTTCGACCAGTGGGTTCTACTTCGATCCTGCAGCGGATTTCGAGGTCGCGGTCGATTTCTGGGTCCGCAGTCGCTCGGTGACCGGCGGCGCCGGAATCGGATTCGGCGTCGGTGAGGACGCAGGCGGGGCGGACTCGGCCGGGGTCGGCCTAGCGCTCTTGAACGGCGCTCCAGTATTATTCTCTGGTGCCGCTCGCATTGCCGACGCTGATCAGCCCTTAGAGATATTCACAACGGCTCCCAACGCGGGCGGCTCTCTGGTCGTATCGACCGGGCGATTCTTCATCGAGTACATCAGCTCGACCGCGAGTGTCGTGGTTGGTGTGAGCACGACGCCCGGCGCGATGGCCCCCACCGAAGTAAAGACCTTCACCGGCATAGGTGATCAATGGGAGGGAGACCCGCTCTTGGTCTCCTTCTTCCTTCGCAGCCAAGCGGCCAATCCGTTTCCTGCCTTAACCGTAGGACAAACGGACGTGACGTTCAGCAACTTCGAGGTCCTGAGCGGCACGCCCTTATCAGTCCCCGAGCCCACCACGCTCTTGGCGAGCCTTGGCGCTCTTGGCGTCTTGGTGGTTCATAATCGGCGCTAAGCCCGCGGGTGGAACGCCGCGTGGACCTTCTTCAGCCGCGACGCGTCCACGTGCGTATAGAGCTGCGTCGTCGCAATGCTGGCGTGGCCCAGCAGCTCCTGCACGTGCCGGATGTCGGCGCCGCCGGCGATCAGGTGCGTCGCGAAGCTGTGCCGCAGCGAGTGCGGGCTGATCTTCTTCGAGATCCCCGCCGCGCCGGCGTGCTTCTTGAGCAGCTCCCACACGCGCTCGCGCGCCAATCGGCGGCCGCGCGGTGAGAGGAACAAGTACTCCGAGGGCGGCTCCTTGCGCGAGGCGAGCTTCGGGCGTTCCCACTCGAGGTACGCCTCGACGATGCGGACCGCGCTGGCGCCCAGCGGGACCATCCGCTGCTTGTCCCCCTTGCCGTGGACCAGGCAGTGACGCTCTCCGAGACGCACGTCGCGGAGCTTGAGCCCGCCGACCTCCGACACTCGTGCCCCGGTCGCGTACAGCACCTCGAGGATCGCTCGGTCGCGCCGCCACAGCGGCTCGCCCGCGACCGGCGCCGTGAGCAGACGATCGACTTCGACGGGCGAGAGGACCTTCGGCACGCGTCGCCACAGCTTCTGCGCCGTGAGCAGAGCGGCTTGGTTGTCGTTGAGCACGCCCTCCAGCTGGAGGTAGCGGAAGAAGACGCGCAGCGAGACGACGTGCCGCGCGACGCTGGTGGGCGCGAGCCCTCGGTCGGAAAGCCACGCCGGGTAGCCCGCCAGGTCGGTGACGGTCAGGTTCGCCAGCCGCCGGCCGTCGAGCCACTGAGCGAAGTGGCCCAGGTCGCGGTCGTAGGCGGCGACCGTGTGCTCGGAGAGCTGCCGCTCGTTGGCCAGGTAACGCGCGAACGCCTCGCGCCAGCGGGCCGTATCCTTAGCGGCCCCCTCGCGTTTCGGCTTGACCAGGCGTCTCAGGTCTTTGCGCGGCATCCGGCGTTTCGGGCTCCAGTCTCGGGAACAATGGGAAAACCGCCCCAAAACCATCATCACCCTCTCTCTCCTCTCGCCAAGAGAATCGGGTCGCCCTTTAGCTGCGTCGCCCGGGTTCGTAGGATGCTGGCGCCGATTGGGTCGAGTTTTCCAAGGATCGCAGAACGCCGATGATCGAGATTGTCCGCGAAGAGCCCTACGAGTTCGTCCCACCGATCGACTCGGATTGGTGGTGTTGGCTGATACGCACCTTCAAGCTCCGCAGCTTCCTGGCGAAGGAATACTGTGTCGAGTCGGTCGAGGTCCGCGGCGTGGAGCGGCTGAAGGCGTCGTTCGCCGAGGACCGGGGCGTGGTCCTGGCCGCCAACCACTCCCGCCTCGCCGACCCGATGGTCATGGGCGAGCTCACCACGGCCGTGGGCCGCAACCTGTTCGCGATGGCGAGCTGGCACCTCTTCAAGGAGGGCGCGTTGCAGCGGTTCCTGATCCGCCGGATCGGCGCGTTCAGCGTGTACCGCGAGGGGAACGACCGTCAGGCGGTCAGCCAGGCGATCAACATCCTGGTGGAGAACAAGCGCCCCCTGCTGATCTTCCCCGAGGGCGCCGTGTCGCGGCACTGCGACAAGCTCATGGAGTTCATGGACGGCCCCGGCTTCATCGCGAGGCAAGCGACCAAGCGGCGAGAGAAAGAGGGGAAGAACGCGGTGGTGATCCACCCGATCGCGATCCGCTACGCCTTCGACGGCGACGCGGAGCGGGCGATCGCGCCCGATATTGAGCAGCTCGAGAAGAGCTTCAGCTGGCAACCGCAGACCCACCTGAGCACGAAGCACCGGCTGCGCAAGATCGGCGAGACGCTGCTCACGCTCAAGGAGGCCGAGTACCTCGGCGCCGCCGCCGAGGGCGACCCGCACGAGCGTGCGACGTCGCTCATCGCCCAAGTGCTGGGCCGCATCGAGAAGAAGTGGGACCTTGCCAATGGCGACGACGACCCGGGCTACGCGAACGTCGTCTCGCGGGTGAAGAGGATCCGCACGGTCATCCTCCCCGACCTGATCGAGAAGAAGGTCACCCCCGAAGATCGCGACGATCGCTGGCGCGACCTGGCCGCCTGCTACTACGTGCAGCAGATCGCCCACTACCCGAAGGGCTACCTGACCGGCGAGAACGACCTGCCCGAACGCGTGCTCGAGACAGTCGAGCGGATGATCGAGGACTACCAAGATCGCTCGAGTTACCACGGGCCGCTCCACTGCACCATCGAGATCGGCGAGCCGGTCGAGGTCGGCGCCACCCGCGACCGCAAGGCGGACGGCGACCCGGCGATGAAGCTCGTCGCCGAGCGGATCCAAGCGATGCTCGACGCCCAGGTCGCCGAGCGGCGAAAGAAACTGTTCGGTTCTTGAAATCCACTGGTTCCCTTAGTTAGGCGAAGAAGTTGTCGAGCGAACCCACGATCGTCGCGATGAGCGACCTCGCCAACGGCGAGGAGGGCGACTTCTTCGCGCTGCTCGCCGCGAAGGAGACGCTGCTCACCAAGGACGGCAAGCCGTACTACAAGGTCACGTTCCGCGACGCGGGCCGCGACTGCTCGTTCCCGATCTGGGGCGACGCGCCGCTCGCCGACGCCTGCCGCGACGAGTGGGAGGTCGGCGAGTTCTACAAGCTCCGCGCCCTCTACCGCGAAACGAACTACGGCCCGCAGCTCGACATCCGCCGCCTCCGCCCCGTGGAGGAGTCCGACGCCGAGGACGGCTTCTCGCCGCAGATGTGCCAGCCCGCGTCGCGGTTCGATTGCGAGGAGATGTTCGGCGACCTCGTCGCGCTCGCCGAGGAGGGGATCGACGAGGGGCCGCTGCGGACGCTCGTCGTCGGGATGCTCGAAGAGCATCGCGAGGAGCTGCTGCACTGGCCCGCCGCCCAGCGGAACCACCACGCCTTCGTCGGCGGCTACCTGGAGCACGTGCGGAACGTCGCCCGCAACGCCCACCACCTCGCGAAGCAGTACGCCGAGCTGTACCCCGACATGCAGCCCCCGCTGCGGGTCGACGTGGCGACCGCGGGGGCGATCCTGCACGACATTGGCAAGCTCCGCGAGCTGCGGACCACTCCCGCGGGGGCCGAGTACACCGCGTCGGGCAATCTGATCGGCCACATCCTGCAAGGCCGCGACATGCTCCGCGAAGCGGCCGCCTTGCAAGCCGAGTCGGGCGAGGGGCTCGATCAGGAGACGCTGCTGCGCGTCGAGCACGTGATCGTCAGCCACCAACGCCTGCCCGAGTGGGGCAGCCCCAAGCCGCCGATGACGCCCGAGGCCCTGATCGTCCACTACGCCGACGACTGCGACGCGAAGTACCAGATGATGCTGACCGTCCTCGCCGACGACCCCTCAGGCGGCGCTGTCACCGGCCGGCGGAACGTGCTGGGGCAGCAGGTCTATCGCGGCGGGGAGTAGGGTCCACGGATGGACGCGAGCGAGCTGTGTAGGTGCAGGCAGCGATCTGGCCAGAAGGATAAGCAGTGAGATAACAATGGATCCTATCGGTGCGATTCTCAGTTTCTTCTTTTCACTACTGGAGTTACTGCTTCGCGCCATTTGGTGCATGTTCAGCCGATTGATCGAAGGGCCAAAGGACGGAGGTTCTAGGCTACGGCCAATCTATCTTTTCCACGCAGTAACGCCTGTTCTTTGGTTCATCGTGTTTGTAGTGACGGTTTGGCAGGTAGGCGGGTGGCTAGTTGGTCGGAATGAAAGAAAGCGTTTGAAGACTGAACAGATCGTGACTACGGAAGCAGATCGGTTGTGGGCCAACACGGACGAGGACGGTCGCCCTAGGCTGTTGGAGGTTGATGAGGAATGCCCTAAAGATGTCTGGGGTCGTGAGTTGGTTCGAGAAGTGGATCGCGGCATTCTAGAAGATTCGGTCACGGTGCGCTCGCTAGGGAGCGATGGAGAAGCGGGGACGCTCGACGACATCGTCGCGATTCGGTCACGAGCAAACCAAGCGGATGCGATTCGAGAGGAGGCCGCGGATCGCTTGCTGAACTTCTTGCAGAATCAAGTTCACAAGGAAGAGTAGGTGGATGCGAAGTTGACGTTAGTTCCCACCGCTCGAATCATTCGCGTCAATTCGCGTCAATTCGCGTGATTCGTGGGCTCCCATCCCAGCCATCCGCGGTTTCTACTCGAACTCCAACCGAAAGACTTCCTGCTCAGGATCAACCGACGATTGGGCTTCGCGGATGGTCACCTGCGATTCGTCGGGCAGGCCGATCACCTCGCTGTCTTTGAGCATGGCGTCTTTCTCCAGCACGTAGTGCGCGATGTTGTAGACGGCGCCGACCAGGTGCTGCGGGTCGCCCGTGTAGTTGACGACTTCCAGCTCGCGGCGGCCGAGCGCCTCCATGCCGGTGGTGAAGAGGCCGAAGCCGCCACCGTCCGCCTCGTAGGCGCGGAAGTCGATCCAGAGGTGCAGCGGCAGGTCGTTGAGGCTCGATTGGCCGGCGAGCGTGGCGAAGTCGGCCGGCTTGTGCACGGCGCCGCTCGCCCCCCACACGATCCCCGCCGCGGGCGACGACGAGGCGACCGCCACGGTCAGGTGGGTGAGTCGGAAGGCGACGTCGATCCGCTGGCGGCCCTCGTCGATCAGCGTGATGAAGAGGTGGTCGGTGTGCGGCTTGAGCGCGTCGGCCGCGTCGGGCCAGTACCAGGCGGTCACGCAGGGGCCCTCGAGCCGTTCCCACGGGATCGGCCGGTCGACCAGCGTCACGTTCGCGGTGGCGCCGTCGTCCCAGCTGAGCGTGAAGGCGGCGTCGGTCCGGCTCGTCACCTGGGGCGTGTCCTCCGACAGCTTGCCGCAGAGGGCGGCGACCGTGTCGGCGCTCGGCAAATCGCGGCGGTTGAGCGGGACCAGGGCGATCGACGGGGTGCTCATGCTTTGTCAGCTCAGTTTTTGCTTATCACGGTGTCACGGAGGAGACAGAGTAACCCACCGGGCGAACGATTGGCGCCCTGTTGGGGAGCTTCTCTGGGCTCTCTGCACCTCTCCCCTGGCCCCTACCTGAAAGGGAGGGGGATGCTTAGGCGGCTCGCGGCGGCTTGGGCGGCTTCTTGCCCTTGAGCTGGTAGACGTACGCCAGCACCTCGGCGACCGCGGCGTAGCTGTCGGCGGGGACCGGGTGGTTGATGTCGACCTCTTTATAGAGCAGCCGGGCGAGCGGTTTGCGTTCGACGATCGGCACGCCCGACTCGAGCGCCAGCCGCCGGATGCGCTGCGCGAGCACGCCGGCGCCCTTCGCGAGCACGACCGGCGCAGCCATCGTGTCCGGGTCGTACTGGAGGGCGACCGCCAGCTCGGTCGGGTTGGTGACAATGACGTCCGCCTTCGGCACGGCTGAGCCGATCCGCGCCTGGGCCATCTGCCGCTGCACCTGCCGACGTCGGGCGGCGACCTCGGGATCGCCCTGGAGGTTCTTCATCTCCTCCTTCATCTCTTGAGCGGTCATCTTGAGGTCCTGTTCGTGCTTCCAGCGCTGGAAGAGCAGGTCCCCCAGCGCGAGCACCAGCAGCGCGAACGCCGCCGCGAAGACCGCCGCGAACGCCGTATCGACCAGCACGCCCGCGAGCTGCATCGACCCGAGGCGGGCCGACTCGAAGACCAGCGGCACGCGTCCCATGACGGCCGCCACGCTCGCCACGGCGACGACCGCCACCTTGAACAAACCAAAACCGAGCTTCGCCGCGCTCTGAGCGGAGAACAGCCGGCCGAAGCCCTTGATCGGGTTGATGCGGCTCACGTCGGGCGCGAGGCGGTCGGGGACGAAGAGGAAGCCAACCTGGCCGATGCTCGCCGCGAGCGCCGAGAGCAACAGCAGCCCGATGAAGGGCGCCAGCGCCATGCCGATTTCGCTCGCGAGGCCGAGCAGCATCGCCGACGTGGTCGCGGGATCGGCCACCAGGTCGACCGGCTCGGAGAGCAACCGCTGCGCGACGCGCCGGATCGTGCTCGCGACCTGGCCCCCGAACATCCAGAGGAGCCCGGTGCCGGCCATCAGCAGGACGGCCGAGCCGAGGTCTTGGCTGTAGGGGACCTGCCCCTTCTCGCGGGCCTGCTGCCGGCGGTGCGGGGTCGCGTCGAAGGACTTCTCGCCCGATTGGTCCGCCATCGGTCAGCCCCCCGTCGCCGGGGTGACGTTGAGAAGGGAGTCTTCAATCGGAGGGGCGTCGATCGACAGCACGATCGAGTCGATCACCGACGAGAGGGGCGCCTGGTACGCGTAAGCGACCGCGCCGAGCGAGGCGGACATCACGCCGAGCAGCAGCATCGCGTTGATGCCGAAGCCAACGACCATCGTGTTGATCTGCGGCAGGGTGCGGCTCACCAGTCCGAGGACCAGGGTCGCCACGAAGAGGGCCAGCATGAGCGGCGCCGCGGCGCGGACGCCCATCTCGAAGCCGAGACCCAGCAGGCCGATGAAGCCTTCGATCAAGGCGTCGAGTGCGTAACCGCTGCCGGGCGGGGCGATCTGGAACGTGTCGAGCAGCCCGCCGACCAAGTGATTCATCCCCCCCGCGGCGACGAACACGGCCATCGTCACGAGGTAGTAGACCTGCCCGAACACGCTCGCCGTGTCGCCGAACACGGGGTCGGAACCCTCAGCGAGCGCCATGCCGCTCATCTGGCCGACGACTTGGCCCGTGAGCTGGACGCCCGCGATGACGATCGTCAATCCGAGCCCCAACGCGAGTCCGATGATGATCTCGCTGCCCGCCAACGCACCGAGGACGAGCAGCGTGTCGATGCTAGGCAACTCACCACCGCTGTGCGCCATCGCCATCGGCGTGATGACCGCCGCGATGGCGACCGCGATCAGCGCCTTCACGCGGCGAGGGAGTGAGCCGTCACTCAGCAGGGGCGCCGTGCCGACCATCGCCCCGACGCGTGCGAGCACCAGCGTGAACATCACGCCGAGCTCGGTCAGTTGGTTTTCTAAGCCGGCCATGAAAGGAGATGGGGGATGGCTTCTCGCTACGAGGGAGATTGGGGGATAGCGGATGGCTGGGGCAATCGTCCACGGTACATCCGCGGTTCTGTAAGTAGGCACGCTCAGCCGTCTCGTCTGGCGAGCCGAAGCGGCATCCCCCTATCTTCTCAAATCAGTTCACGAAGTCTTCGGCGGTAGTGAGCGGCCCCGTGCTCCGTCCCCGCAAACGACCATCCCCTCATCTCCTCAGAGGGTGTTCGGGATATTCCGCAGCAGGTTCTCTGAGTAGTCGATCAACTGCCCGAGGATCCACGGCAACGAGAACGCCAGGGCGAGGCCCATCGCGACCAGCTTCGGGACGAAGGCGACCGTCTGTTCTTGGATCTGCGTGAGCGCCTGAATCAGACCGATCAGCAGGCCGACCACCACCCCCGAGACGAGGACCGGCGCGGCGATCATCGTCGTGATCCGCAGGGCGTCGCGGCTGATGTCGATGGCGAGTTGAGGGTCCATTCGAAGTGGGAAGTGCCGTAGGAGAGTGGATTCAGACGGGCCGGCTTGGCGTCGATCACAAACCGGGTAACGCGATGCTTTCGATCAGCATGCCGATGACCAGCGTCCAGCCGTCGAGCAGCACGAAGAGCAGCAGCTTGAACGGGAGCGACACGAGCACCGGCGGAAGCATGAGCATGCCCATGGAGATCGTCACGCTCGCCACGACGATGTCGAGGATCACGAACGGCAGGTAGACCTGGAAGCCGATCAGGAAGGCGGTCTTGAGTTCGCTCAGCATGTACGCCGGCAGCAGGGCGGCCAGCGGCACGAGGCGGCCGTCGGCCGGCGGGTCGGTGTAGTAGTAGTTCTTGTGAACCTCGCCGGTCTCCGGGTCGATGGCTTCGGGCAAGCGTTCCAAGAAGAGGAAGACGCTGTCGTGGTTCTCGGTCAGCTCGATCTGGTCTGACATGAACTTGCGCAGGGGCTTCGACGAGGCGTCGAACGCCTCTTCGATGGTGAGCCTCCCTTCGGTGTACGGCTTGATCCCCTCCTCGTAGCTCTTGGTCCAGATCGGGGTCATGACCAGCAGCGTGACAAACAAAGCAATCGACGTGAGCACCTGGCTAGGCGGCGCCTGCTGGGTGCCGAGGGCCTGGCGCAACAGCCCGAGCACCACGATCACCCGCACGAAGCAGGTCGTCATCAGCAGCACCGCGGGGGCGAGGCTGATGACGGTCAGCAGGAGCATGACCTGCAGGGTCGAGCTCAAGCGGTCCGGCTTGGTCCATTCGGCTGGGTTCGCCAGTTCGATTAGCCCGGGCTCCTCTTCGACGGCCACCCCTTCACGATCGGAACGGATGCCCGAGCCGGGCAGCGTTCCCACGCCGGGCGACGGGAGCTGGAGGATCTGGATCGTGTCACCACCAGTCGGCGCCTGAGCGACGACGGGGGCGGCGAGGCCGAGCAACGCGAAAACAATCAAACCAAGGCGTTCAACCATCGCCACGCCCCCCGGGGGTGTTGGCGTAGGCGGCGGCGAGCGAGCGCGGGTCGAACGAAGCCTCGACCTCGTCGTTCGCGGCGCGGTCGAGAAAGCCGGGTGTGGACCGTTCGTCCGACATCTGTTGGAGCAGCTGATCGAACTCGGCCGTCGAACCGGCGCCCCGCTTCGCGTCGCACGCGGCGACCAGGCGGGCGACTTCGTCGGCGTCGGTGATCTCGGTGAGCGTCTCGGCGCCGTCGGGCGTGATGGCGACCAGCACGAGCTTCGAGCCGACACGCACGAGCTGCGTCGTCTGCTTGCCGCCCAGCGGCGCGCGCCCGAGCACCTCGACCACGTCGCGGGGCAGGGGGCGTGCCGATTTGGGCATCATGCTGCGGAGCAGCCAGGTGAACGAGAGGACAAGACCGACCGTGATCGCGACCCCGCCACCCGTCGCCGTGAGGGTGCGCGACGAGGGGCGCCACTCGAGGAGCGTCGTCAGCGGGTTCGCGGTCTGGGAAGCCCTCGGCTGACGTTTGGTGGAGGGGCGTCGATCGCCCAACGCCCGGCCTGCGGGGACAGGATTAGCGGGCGCCCTGGCGGAAGGAGCCGGAGCCGTTTGTGGTTGGGGAATCGGAGCCGCTGGCGCGGCGTCGAAGACGATCGGCTCAGCAGGCTGAGAAGCTGGCGGGGCGGCTGGCTCCTGAGACCGGGCTCTCGGAGGGAGTGCCGCCGGTTCTTCGATCGGTTTCTCAACGCCAGCACTCTGGAACAGCACGGGCTCGACCATCGGGTCGCTACGCCGCGGCAGGCCCGCCGGACCGGCGGAGACGGCGCCGGCGCGGTGTCGCGTGATCGCCGAGGGCGTGGGCACGTCCGAGTCGGAAGCGCTCTGCGCAGGGGTAGCGGCGCCCGCGAGGAGCAACGCTAGCAGTGTCGGCAATCGACGGCGTGTCGGCATCGGGTCGGCGCTTCCTTGAGCCAAACCGCCCAAAAAGGGGCGAGTCCTCGGCTTATAGAAGCGACCGCGTGCGGACGCTAGGGCAACCGCGCGTGTTAGGCGACCGCCGCGTCGCCAACGATGAGCTCGGTGACACGCACGCAGAAGTTGTCGTTCAGCACGAGCACCTCGCCGCGGGCGATCAGACGTCCGTTCGCGTAGACATCGACTGGGTCTCCGGCCAGCTTGTCGAGCGTGACGACCGCTTCGCGACGTAGCCGCAGCACGTCCTCGAGCGGCATCCGCGTGCGACCGAGCTCGATCTTCAGATCGAGTTGGACGTCGCGCACCAGCTCGAGCGTCGCCGAGTCGGTGTTGGCGGGCGAGCCTCCGAAGCTTTCGAGGTGGAAGGTCTCGACCCCCTCGGGCATTTCGGAGCCGGTTTCGTCGATCGAGGCGATCGCTTCCTGGGCCCGGTTGAGCAGCAGCTCGACATCGTTCGCTGCGGAGCCCGCCGTGCCGACTTGGCCCGCGGGAGCTGCCGCGGTGGCGGCCGGCGCCGCTGGCGCCGCCATCGTCGAGGCGGCGGCTGGGGGGCCATCCCCAGACATAAGGGCTTCGATTTCGTCCTGCCCCAGTGAGAACTCGCCACCCGCATCGCCCGCCGGCGTGGGTTCCGGATCGGCTTCGGGCGCGCCACCGCCACCGCCGGTGGCGGCGAGCAGCGCTTCGATATCGTCCTGGCCGAGTTGCGGATCGTCTGCCATGAGACTGCGGCCCGTGTCGGGGGCCGACGCTTCCTTGCGTGGGGATCGGCGTCGAACGCTAGCGTTCGATGAAGTTCACCTTCGTGAAACCGACCTCGCGCAGCAGCGGCCGCCCGAGGGTCCGGTTCGTCTTCTCAAGTATCTGTCGCTTGATCAAGCCCAGGTTGGCGCTGGCCAGATCGGACGTGCTGGCGCCGTGTATGGTGAGGTTGATCTGCTCGTGGACGCGGCTCTTGTTCGACTCGAACTGCTCGTTGAAAAGGTCACGCTCTTCTTGGATCCCCACGCCGTACACGGTGAACTGCACGTTCAGCGTGGCGTCGGTCTCTGGATTGAAGCGGGTGACGCTGTCCGACATCAGGATGACCTCGAAGGTCTCGTCGTCCGGGGAGAAGGCCGCCTCCTCGGCGTCCTCCGCCGCGATCGCCTCCTGCCCGTTCGCCGCGAGCACCAGCTCGCGGGCGAGCTGCTCGGTCTCTTCGGCGGAGGGGATCATCATGGTCGCCCCGACCATCTCGACGACGACCAGCACGCAGATGATCACGACCGCCTTGACCAGGCCCATCAGGCCGGACGACTTCTTGGCTTCTTTTTCTTTCGGTTCGGACATGGTGGATTCACTCCGTGGGGATGCCGTTCTGCACCGGTTCGTCCCACATCAGGACTTCGACACGAGCGTTGAGACGCCTCGAAGCGGCGTCGAGTTTGGTGTTCAGCGGTTCGTGAGCCCCGGCCGATCCGAGACGGATCCGCTTGGGGTTGATCTCCAGCTTGGTCAGGTAGTCCATCGCGACCCGGCACCGTTCGTAGGCGAGCAGCCAGTGGTCCTTCTCGCCGGGCGCCGGCTTGTAGGAGGTGTGCCCGCGGATCTCGATCTTCTGCGGTTTGCCCGCCACCTGGTCAGCGATCTCTCTCAGCCGCGCCCTCGACTCCTCGGTCAGCTCGGCGGAATCCTCCTCGAAGTAGATCACTCCGCCGACGGTGGTGTCCTTGCCGGGGCGGATGGTCCGCACGAGGTTGTCCTCGCCGCTGACCGACTTCACCTTGTTGCCGCCCCGCATGATGTCTTTCCGCTTGGAGCGGCCCATGCTGGCGATCGATTCCATGGAGGAGTTGGTCGGGGTCGAGTTGCCCGGGATCATCGCGGACATCGACGCCTCGTGGCCGAATTGCTTGCGCATCGACTCGAGCATCGCTTGGAACTTCTTCTCTTCTTTGATCTCGCTCATCGAGACCAGCATGATGAAGAACGTGAGCAGCAGCGACATCATGTCGCCGAACGTCACGACCCACTCGGGGATATCCCCACCACCGCCCTCTTCTTCTTCCATCGTTTCGCCGGTGGTTATGGGGGGTGGTTGAGTGGTTAGTGGGCCGGAACCCGTGGTCGGTGGCGGGGTGCTAGGCCGCCTCGTCCTTCGCCCGTTGCTTGGGCGGGATGAAGGTGTTGAGCTTCTGTTCGATCACGCGTGGGTTCTCACCGGACTGGATCGCCATCACGCCGCGGATGACGATGTCCATCGTCAGCAGCTCTTTCTTGCTGATGAAGCCGAGCTTCTCCGCGAAGGGCAGGAAGATGACGTTCGCCGCGATCGCCCCGTACATGGTGGTCAGCAACGCGACCGCCATACCGGCGCCGATCTTCGACGGGTCGCTCATGTCGCCGAGCATGATGACCAAGCCCATCAAGGTGCCGATCATCCCGAACGCCGGGGCGAAGCGGCCCATGCAATCCATCAGCGCTTTGCCGTCGCGGTGACGCGTGGCGACCGCGTCCAACTCGGTGCGGAGGATGTCCTCCATCACCTCGGGGCGGGTGCCGTCGATCGCCATCTGAATGCCCAGCTTGATGAACTCGTTATCGATCTCGCCGACCTGACCTTCCAGGGCGAGCAGGCCGTCTTTTCTCGCGGTTTCCGAGAGGCCGACGATCTGTTTGATTAGGTTGTCCGTCGTGTCGACCTTCCAGAAGATGGTCTTCATCACGACCCCGAACACGCCCAAGAAACTGGGCAGCGGGAACGAGATCAGCGCCGCCGCGATGGCGCCGCCGACGACCACCATCAGCGACGGGTAGTCGATGAACGCCATGATCGATCCGCCGCCGATCACGATCGACCCCAGGATCAGCGCGATCGAAATCACGACGCCGGCGATGGTGGCGATGTCCATGGTCGTATCGGAAGGGGAAGTGTCTTAAGCGGGCGTGGGCTTGGCCGCGGGGGGCAGCAAACCCTTCGATTGGTGGTACTCGAGCGTCAGCCGCATCACGTCGTCGGGCGATTGCGAGACGACGATCCGGTCGCCGGTCGTGAGGGTGATAAAGGTGTCCGGACGCGACTCGACGTACTTGATGAGTTCCGCGTTGAGCAGGAACGCCTCGTCGTCGAGTCGATTGAGTCGGATCATCGTTACAGGCCTCACAACTGACGAGCGGGCGTGCGATGCGCACCCCGCGCCCGCGGAAACGTAGCTCACTCAGCGTGCGCCGTCGGGCTCACCGCTGGAGGGCCAGCAATTCGTCGAGCAGCTCCTGAGCGGCCGAGATCACCCGCGATCCGGCCTGGTACTGGGTCTGGGCGAGGATCATCTCGATGAGGTCCTGCCCGATGTCGGTGTTGGACAGCTCCACGGCGCCGGCGGTGATGCTGCCCAGGCCGTCTTCTCCCGGGTTGCCGAGCAGCGCTTCGCCCGAGTTCACGCTGCGGGCGAAGAGGCTGTCCCCTACCTGAGCGAGGCCTTGGTTGTTCGAGAACCGGGCCATCACCAACTGCCCAAGGTCCCGTTGGGTGCCGTTGGAGAATTGTCCCTGGATGACGCCGCTTTCGGTGATCAGGAAGTCGGTCAGCACGCCCGGCGGGAAGCCGTTTTGGCTGGTCATGTTGAGGCTGCTGATCGCCTCGCCACTGGAGTTGGTGACCGCCAGCGATTTGACCTGGTCAAGGTCGAGGGTGATTTCCAGCGGCGACTCACTCGCTGTCAGCTCACGCTGGATGCTGATCCGCGCCGAAGGCGAACTGAGCAGGTCGCCGCGGCTGTCGAAGATCATGACGCCGTTGCCCACAACGGTGGACAGGTCGGGCGAGTTCGGCTGGCTGTCGCCGCTCGTGGCGTACCAACGATACGTGGTGCTGTTGGAATCGGCGTCCTCCAGGACGGTTGTCATACGCACCGTGAGCGGCGAACCGAGCGTGTCGTAGACCAAGAACTCGGTCGTTGTGCCCGGGCCGTTCGCTTCCTGGGTTTCGGAGAAGCTGACGGTGACCGTCTCCGGCGCCACCGCACCGGCCGGCGTGATGCGGAACGCCGTGAGAGGGATCGTGACCGCGTTCTCTTCGCCGTAGTTGCTGGTGACCGAGAGGACGCCGTCCTCGATGCCGATGCTGCCGCCACCGATTGGCAGATCAACGCCGATCACGTTGGACTGGGTTTGCAAACCCAAGGCGTCGTGCATGAAGTCCATGAGCTCCTGCACGGTCGTCGTCGCGGTGATATCGAGCTCTTGTGTGGAGGTGTCCGACCCGCCGACCTCTCCCGTGAAACTGAGGGTGCCTTCTTGGAAGATGTTGGTGTGCCCGGTGACGCCCTCACGCACCATCAGATCGACCAGCAAACTCGCCGAGGAGGCTCTGGAGGTCCCGGCCCCATCGAAATCGAGCTGGGTGCTGTAGTCCAGGTCGTTGCTGTGCGTCTTGTCGATATAGCTGCCGACAAAGCCACCGCTGCCCGGTGCCGGGACCGTGTCTACCAGGTAGTAGGACGACGTGTCTCCTTGGGCGTTGCGGTAGATCCGCACCTCGTTGAACTGATCATTGTCGGGAGCCGAAAGCTCGGTAAAGTCGAGGCGAACCGAGCTGTCGTTGTCGCTGATCGCGTAGCCGGAGAGGGGCTCCGACGCGCGTGTCTCGTCGCCCGTCGCGGAGTTGTAGTAGGTGACGTAGTAGCTGTACGAGCCGCTATCGATGGCGCTGCCGTCGAGCTCTGCTTGCGAGGCGAGCGTGAGGTCGTCGAGCGTGTCCGTGAACGTCGTGTCGGCGATGGCGAGCGGACTGGAGTTGACGAGGTAGTAGGTGTCCCCTCCGGCCTCGGTGCGGTAGATGTTCTTCTGGGGGTACGTCGTCGCGACGCCGCCCGATTCGGTCGGCAGGCCGCTCAGATCGATCTGCTCGTTCGGGTCGGTGACCGTGACGCTAAAATCGGTTGACGCCGAGGTCTCTTGGCCATTGGCGTCGACGTAGGTGATTCGGTAGTCGTACACGCCGGTGGAGAGCCCCGTGGCTCCGCCGGTAACGGTCGTTCCCGCGACCCCGGGCGAGGGGGCCGAACGGATGGAGGCTTGCGTCGAGTCGAAGTTCTCGTCATCGGGCCGCTCGACCGCTTCGTCCGTGATGATCTCCGACGCGGTTTCCGCCGCGAGATCGCCCGGTTCGACGGTTGGGTTGAGGACCCCCTCGAAGATCGCCTCGCTAGTCTCTTGCGCAACCCGCTCACCACCCAGCGGGATCGTGATAGGCGCCGTGGTGGCGGTTTGCAGCTGATAGTCGTCGTTGACCCCGTAACCGAGCAGCAAGTTGCCGGTCGAGGTGACGATTTGGTTTAATGAGTTGAGGCTCAGCTGGCCGTTGCGGGTGTAGAGGGGCTCACCTTGCCCGCCTTGCACGACGAGGAAGCCGTCCCCCTGGATCGCCACGTCGAGCGGGTTCGAGCTGATCTCGATCGTCCCCTGGCCGAAGTCAGGCGTGATCTGCGCGACCTTCACGCCGAGGCCGATCTGCCGGGGGTTGGTGCCGCCGTTGGTGTCGCTCGGCGCGGAGCCGATCGACTGGGTCTGCAAGAACTGGGTCGCGAACACGACCTCGGACGATTTGAAGCCGACCGTGTTGCTGTTCGCCACGTTGTTGCCGATCACGTCGATCGACGTCTCGGCGGCTTGCAGGCCCGTTAGGGCGGTGGTCATCGCGGATTGAAGACCCATGGCTCTCTCTCCCTAGTATGAAGTTGGCGGTGGTACGGCGTCGTCGAGGCCCCCCTCCGTGGCGCCGCCTGGTAGCTGTTTGGATTGGTCGCTGTGCTAGTCGAGCGTCTGCACCTGGCTCACGTTGTTCAGGCTGATCGTGATCGCGTCCGCGTAACGCAGCACACTGCGTTGCTCGGTGAGCGTTTGGGGCCCGATTTCGGTGTTGGCTTTCCGGTCGGTGAAGCTGGTGGCGTTGCCGAAAGGGAGCGTGCCGACAAGTTGTGGGTCTCCCGATCCGTCGGTCCGGTAGACTTGCCGCTTAACACTCGCGGCGAGTTCCGGGAGGTTCTCCAGGCGGATCGAGCCGTTGAAATCCTCGCCGAACTCCTCGGTGTTGGCCGTCGCCTGCACGCTGAACAGGCCGTCTTCGGTCTCCCAGACCACCTCATACGTGTACTCGCCCTCGGTGATGCTGCCTTGCGAGTCACCTGCTTCGGCGGCGGTCTCGACCGCCAGTTCGAGCTGCGGCTCGCCGTCGTTGATCGCGACCTGACGGACGGCGCCGACAACGCGTTGACCCGCGTCGGTGAGCCCGACGACCTCGGCCCCGATCAGCGAAGTCGCCGTCGCCACGTTCTGACCCAACAGCACCGAGCTGAGCGTGTCGCTCAGCTTATCGTTGGCGCTGATCTCGCGGATCTGTGAGATCGTGTTGAGCAGCTCGTCATTCTCCATCGGGTTGAGCGGGTCCTGGTTCTGCAGCTCGGTGAGCATGAGGTCCAGGAACACGTCGAGATCGAGGTCCTCGACCGAGTTACCGACCAGCGTGTTCGTCCCCGTTGCGTTCTGGGCCGCGGCGTTGGTGTTGGCGATCTGGGACATGTTCGAGGCGTTGTTCGGAGAGTGGTTTGGTTTCGACGGCGAGCCGCAAGCGTCAGCGCCCGGAGTGAGTTGCTAAGCGACGAGGTTCAGCCCGTCGTCGTCGAACGTGATCGTGGCGACGGAACGCTCCGACTCGGTGGTTGCGCTCTCCCGATCGGTACGATGCTCGGGCGTCGGCTCGCGGCGTTCGGGCGAGTCGTCGGGGCGGCGTTGGGTCTCTCCCTCGGGAGCGCCCCCGCCGCCGCGTTGCTGCGAATCATCGCGGACGTCCACGTCGAATTTCTCAAGCCGGATCTGCTGCTGCTCGAGCCGCTCGCGGAGCGCGGGCAGATTGTCGAGCAGGGTGTTCCTCGCCGCAGGGGTCTCCGCCTCGAGTGAGGCGCTGAGCAGCCCCTCCTTCATCTCGATCTGGACTCGCAGCGAGCCGAGTTCCGGCGGGCTGAGGCGGATCTCGATCGGCCCGCCTCGCTCGTGCGCCGCTTCGACCGCACGGCTCACCCGGGTCACAAACCGAGCCGGATCGACCTCGGGACGCGTTTCGCCGGGCGCCGATCGCTCGACCGTTGCGCGCTCGTTGTTCGCATCCGCGGCGTGCGGCGCCGCGACCGCTTCGCGAGTCTGAGTGGAATCGGCCGTAGACGGGTTATCCGTCACGGGAGCTTCCGCCCCGGCACTGAGGGGAGGCGTCGCCGGTTCGGACTTGGTTGATATCTCCGCTTCGACGCCCGTGTCCCCCTTGGGGATGGTGGAGCTGGAGGCCGCTTGCGATGTTGCCTCGGAGGGGGCGTCCGCCGTACCAGCGGCGCCCTTCAAGTTCTTTGAACTGGGATCATCCTCTCGGACCCGATTCGCATGGGCATGGCTCTGAGCGCCGGTTGCCTCTTCGCCCTCCAGGCCGGCTTCGGCGACACCGGCCCCCGGGAGCGACTCGTTGGCTTCGCCTGAGTCACCCTCGTGTTCGCCCAGAGAGTCGCCCAAATCGACAGGGAGGCTGGGGGCGTTCGCCTCAGTCGGTTCAGACGATTCGGGGGAGACTTCTATTGGCGTGGCGGGCCCTGCGGGCAGACCGACATCGACGGTCGTTGCGGCGTGCTCGGGGAGCTCCGCATGGGGCGACGTCTCGGCGACGATCGTCTCGCTCGCGAGCGAAATCGCGAGCAAACCCTCTTCGCCCTGTTCGAGTTCGCCTTCGCGCGTATCGACCTCTGGCGAGGATTCCGTGCCGCTGTCGTCGGTTGCCGCTTGCGGCTCCCTATCGGACTTCTTGGGGTCCTGAGAAGCCTCGGGCTCTGGAGCTTCCTCGTCACGCTCCTCGCGCTGTTCGCTGGCTGGCTCGGTGACGGCGGAGAGTTGCTCGGCGAAAACCCCGGCGGCGGGCTCGTCGGGCGCGCGCTCGGCCGTCGGCGCGGTGAGCGTCAACAGCGAGGGCGTCGGGTTGAGAGGCGTGTTCATGTCGTTGCCGCCGAGTGAGATCGGGTTCGTTTATCCGCGGTTCCGGAGCTGGCGCAGCGCTTTGTCGTAGACGCGTTTCTTGGCGCCGCCGTTGAGTTGTTCAAGCTGGATGACGTGGAGCTGATCCAACTCCACTTGCCCCTCGAAGCGTTTCTGGATCTCTTCCCAGGTGTCTCGCGGCATCGCGTTGATCAGTCGGATCACGTCGTCGAGTGCCCGTTGCTTCTCGATCGGATCCCCCCCCCCGCGGTTGAGCATCCGCAAGAGCATCTGCTTGCCCTGGTCGGGTTTGGCGAGGGTCAGGTCCCGGACGACGTTCTTGACGCCTTCGTGGGCGGTCTCCGCACTCTCCTGTTCGAGCCGCTTCTGGAGTTCGCGCGCCATGCTGTCGAAGCGATCGCGTTCCGAGACGAGCTGTGAGAGCGAGTGCTCAAACTCGTTGCGGCCGCGTTGCAGCGAGAAGAGGTGCGCTTCATGGTTGCGGGTCTTGATCTCGGCGAGGCGTTCCTTCTCGACGATCGACATCTCCTCGTCGGGGATCGTTTCCATCGGCTGCTCGTCCTCGATCGACTCGTTCAGATCAACGCCGTGCAGCAGCGCAACGATCCGGAACAGTCGCTCGTCGGTGAGACGCTCGGTCTGCCACAGGTAGCCCAGCCCGAGCAACGCCGACAGCACCGTCGCCACCGCCGCGTAGCCGATCATCGCTATCAAGAACCGCATGGCTCGTGTTCTCCGATCAGGTCAGGGGCGTGGATGGGGTGTGGTCGTGGAAGGCGCGCACCGAGGCGAACTCATCGAGCCGTTTCGCTTCACGCCGCTGCTTCTCGCGTCTCTCGGCTAGCTCCGAGCGTTCCCGCAGTTGCTCCAGAGCGCGGACCTCTTGCTCCGCCGCCGCGACGGCCGATCGACGTCGCTCGATCTCGCGTTCGACTGCTTCCCGGTTGTCGCGGAGCGTCTGTTGGTCGGACCGCAGGACCAGCTCGTACCGGCCCGCATTGAGCAGCCACGCGGTGTCGGCCGTCTCCGAGGCGACCCGCCGCTGCTCGTTGAGTTCGACGAACCTCTGTCGCAGCTCTTGCTGGCGTGACCCGAGCACCTCGGCCGCACGGATGGCGTCGGCGAGTTGGGCGCGCGCCGCGTCACGCCGCGCTTCGCGGAGTCGGACGACGGTCTGGAGTCGGAAGGGCTTGGCCATCGATCAGCCGCGGATTCCTGAGTCAGTTGCTCGCGCCCGGCTGGGCGGCTGTGGGTTGTTGGGCGGTCCGAGGTCGGGCGAGGAAGTCCGCCGCCTTGCGAGCGACCGCGATGAGCTGGTCAACCGCTTCGTTGTACAGGGGCGACTCTTGGACGGACTGACGCAGCAGGGCGTCGATGTCTCCGCGCATCTCGATCGCGGCATCGACCTCCGGGTTGGCGCCCCGGCGGTAAGCTCCGATGGAGATCAGGTCCTCGTTCTCAGCGACCGCCGCCATCAGTCGGCGCACCAGTTGGGCCGATTGCTGCTGAGTCTTCTCAGTGATCTGTGGGGCCAGGCGGCTCACACTCTGCGGGATGTCGATCGATGGGTAATGTCCGCGCGCCGCCAGCTTGCGATCGAGCCAGACGTGGCCGTCGAGCAGGCCGCGTAGCGTGTCGGCGACCGGGTCGTCCGGATCGTCCCCTTCGACGAGCACCGAGTAGAAAGCCGTGATGCTGCCGGTCCGCGTGCGACCGGCGCGTTCAACCAACCGAGGCAGCAGCGCGAAGGTCGAGGGGGGGTAGCCCCGAGTGGTTGGAGGTTCGCCCGCGGCCAGGCCCAGCTCGCGGCTGGCGAGCGCCGTGCGTGTCAGCGAATCGACGAGCAGCAGAACGTCCTTGCCTTGGTCGCGGAAGTGCTCGGCGATGGCGGTCGCCGTGGAAGCCGCACGCAGTCGCACCGTAGCGGGTTCGTCGCTCGTGGCGACAACCACCACGCTCCGCTGTCGGCCCTCGGGCCCCAGATCGTTCAGCAAGAACTCGTTCACTTCGCGTCCGCGTTCGCCGACCAAGCCGATGACGATCACGTCAGCGGCCGTGTAGCGAGTCATCATCCCGAGCAGCGTGCTCTTGCCGACCCCCGAGCCGGCAAACACGCCGAGCCGCTGACCGCGCCCGCAAGTCAGCATGGTGTCGATCGCTCGGACGCCGGTGGGAAGCGGTTGGTCGATCGGGGGGCGGTCGAGTGCCGGCGTGGGGGGGCGCTCGATCGGCGTCCGATGGGGCAGGGCGGGGCGGGGGCGTCCGTCGATCGGCTCCCCCTGAGCGTTGACCACGCGCCCAAGCAGGCCGTCGCCAACACGGAGCCGCCGCGCGGATCGCAGCAGCCGCACGGGCTGGCCGCGCCGCACGCCCGACAGGGGGCCCAGCGGAGAGACCATCGTGAGCCGCCCGCGGAAGCCGACGACTTCCGCCTCGACGCCATGGGGATCGCCCGTCTGCGCTTCGCCCAGACGGACAACCGAGCCGATCGGCGCAGGCAGGTCGGCGACCGTGGCCAGCAGGCCAGTCGTCTCGACCACCGAACCGACCAAGCGGGCCGGTTGCGATTGCGCGATCGTTGCGAGTTCGTCCATGATCGATTAGTGCGGAGGGTCGCCTCGTGCGACGCGCCGATTCAATCCAGTTCCTCCGCCAGGCGTTGGAGCTGGGATTCCACTTGCTGGTCCACCACGCCGTGCCGCGTCAAGACAACGCAGCCGCCCGGCGTGATCGAGGCGTCCGCCTCGAACTTCGCGTCGGCCACGCCCGCAGTCGCTTCGCACAGCTTCTCCGCGTGGCCACGGAGGTGATTCATGTCTTGCGGCGAGAGGCGGACCGTGATCTCGCTCGACCCGGCCGCCAATCGTAGCGCCTCGGCGATCCACTCTTGGCTGATCTCGGGCTTCTGTTCGAGCTCGCGACGCACGATCCGCTCGGCGATGCCGACCGCCAGTCTGACCGCGCTGTTTCGCCAATACTCCTGCCACTCGCCACGCGAAGCTTGGATCTCGGCGACGACGCCGTTGAGCGCGGGGCGGAGAGTCTCGAGTTGTTTTCCGACCCGCTGGTCCAACAGCTTGGCGATGGTCTGCTCCGCGGCGGCGCGGCCTTCGGCCTCGGCTCGGGCGCGGATGCCTTCGGCCTCGGCTTGGGCTTGCTGGACGATCTTCGCCGCCTCGGCGCGCACGCCACGGACGTAGTCGTCCCCTTGCGAACCCATGTCGCTGAACGTGAAAGTCGCCGGGTGAACGCTTTCGGCGCTCGTTCCGGTGGCGGCTCCGCGGTTGCGCAGGATCGTGGCCATGGGCTAGGCTCCTCCAGCGAGGGCGGCTCGGGCCGTTTGGCGGTGGGCCACCACCTGGCCGGCGGCTTGGGCGAGGGCCGTTTGGGCGCGGTCGATCTCGGCGAGCGTTGTCGGCCCCACACGGTTGATGCGTGAACGCAGGTCCGTCGCCGCCTTGCGCGGCAAGCCGTTCGCCAAACGCTCGATCACCCCTTCGGGCGCCGCGGCGAGTGCGAGCAGCGCGGTGCGTGCGTTGAGCCGGCCGATCGCTTCGGCCAGCGCACGGCCGTCGAGGCGGGACAGTTCTTCCATGGGCAGCGGTGGCGCCGCGGGCGGGCGCTTCTGCGGCAGGGGCGCTTCGGCAATCGGCTCTTGTCGCGGCATGAGGTCGGTCAACGAGGCAGCGACCGCAGGGTCGGCGCCTGCCAGCTCAGTGAGTAACCGCCGGCGGCGCTGCGGGGGCGTCGCCGCCAGGATCTGGCGGATCGTCGCCACCCGATGGTGACGCCTCTCGGTCTCTTCTTGCTGCTGCTTCACCCACTCGGCGAGGCCGCTGGCAAGGATGTGGAGGCTGTCCGGGTCGGCGTCGCGTTGGTCGGCCAGTTGGGCGACGACTCGGGCCTGCTCGTGCTCGGCCAGGTTCTGCAGCACACCCGCAGAGAGCTCGGGTGTCAGGTAGCCCAGCACCATGGCGATCGCGCGTGGCTGCTCACGCGAGAGATACGTGGCGATCGCCGTCGGGTCCGCGTCGCGGAGAGAGCGGAGCCACTCGACCCCGTTGAACGGGGCCTCCTGTGGGGGCGTCGGAGCCGGAGGCGGGTCCTCCGAGAACGCTTCGCTAGCGTTGTCCAGCTGCAATTCCACCGCGCCGTCCGATGAGACGGTCGGCCCGCTGGGTTCAGCCGCGGCCGAGATCGCGGTGCGCAGGGCGCTCGCCTCCTCGGTCGACAAGCGACAGAGCATCGCCTCGGCGGCGTCGGCGTCGAGGCCTCGGATGAAGTCCGCGGCCTGGCGGAGCGAGTTGTCAGCGACCGGCGTCATGCCGTTGGCTTCCTGCGTTCAAGGGGCGTGCGTCACGCCGCGTTGTTGTTGATCCAAGACTTCAGAATGGCCGCCGCCGCGTCCGGGTCGCTGGCGACCATGTCGGCGAGGTCGTCCTTCAGGGTGTCGGGCTTCTTGAGCTTCAGCTTCGGGCGGGCCAGATCTTCGTCGTCGGCCGTGGCGGCCTCGGCTAGGGTCTCGCCGTCGAGTTGCAGCGAGGGGAGCCCCTCAACCGATCCCTCTTTGCCCGCAGAGCCGACCATCGAACGGAGCATCACCAAGCTGAAGATCGCCAGGCCCGTCATCGCGATCGTGTTCATGTACTGCCCGGTCCAAGCGAGGGCGCCGGCGGCGACCGAGGGCTGGGGCAGCGGGTCTTCGGGCAGGTCGCGGAAGAACCGCACGTTCACTTGGGCGTACTCGTTCTGGCCGAGGGCCAACTTGGGGAGGAGAGGCTGCACGATCTCTTCAACGTTGTTCGCGATCTCCTCTCGCTTCTGCTGTAGCTGTACCGGGTCGATCTGCTCCGGCGGGTTGCCATCGGGGTCGGGGTTCTCGATCCGGTAGACCGCCTCGACGTACGACATCGGGATGGCGACACTCGCGTCGGCTTCTTTCAGCGGATACCCCGAGAAGACCTCGGTCTTCTGCGTCTGGCCGACAACACTGTGCAGTTTTGCCCTGTCGGTGGTTTGCTTGCTCTGATCCCGAGCTGCGACCGTTTCTTCCGAGCCGATGCCCTTCGGACCGTTGGCGACTTGGCCGACCCGGTCGCCCGGACGCCCTGCCGATTGTTCATTCGTTTCGTTGAGCGTTTCCTTGCTGAGCGTCACAGGTTGCGAGTCGGGCTGGATGCTCACCGTGGTCCGTTCGCTCACGTTCTCCAGGTGGGCCGTGACCTCGACCTTCACCCCCGGGAACTCACTGAGCTGAGCGAGGATTTTTCCCTTGAGCCACTCTTCGGCCAGCGCCTTCTGACGGAAGAAGGGGTGCTCGAAGTCTTCCGGCGAGACGCCCGACTCGGTGGCGCTGTCTCCGCCCTGCCCGGTGACGGCGATTTGGTCGATTGGCACGTCGCACGCCTTGGAGACGAAGTCCTTGACCGTCCGTACCCGCTTGGTCGTAAGGCTTTCGCCAACAGCCGGGGTGATGCTCACCGCGGCGGTGGCGTGGCGGCCGCCGCGGAGACCCGGCTTGGTGCTCTGGTTGTGCATGACCCGGGCCGTGTCGACCCACGGGAACTCACTGAGGATCATCGACGCCTGCGCTTCGCGAGCCACCCTGACACGCTGCATCTTCAGGTCGCGGAAATCGAACATGCCGCCCCCGTTCATCGCGTCTTCCATCAGCTTATGAAACTCGGGCGGCAGTTCGTCCGCCGAAGCGATGGCGCCGTAGGCGGCGTTCTTATCGGAGCGGGCGACTCGGATGCGGTTGCCCTCGGTGTCGAAGTTGATCCCGGCGATGCCGAGAGCGGCCTCGATGCGCGGCAGGCGGCCACGCTCGATCGGGTCGCCGCCGAAGAGGAACTCGTCCGGCCCCGAAGCGGCCTGCTGGAACAGGAAGCCGAGGCTCACCACCACCACCGCCAGCAACAGCCCCGCCGTGACGCGCGCGCCGGGCGTCATCGTGGCGAACAGGTCGCGGACCTGGGCGATGATCGGGTTCAGGAAGTCCATAGGTCGCGGTCAGCCTTCAGCTGTCAGGGAAAGAGATAAGCGGAGAAGCTGAAAGCCGAATGCTGACAGCCGATCGCTCATCAGATCCTCACCTCTTGAATCTCGTGGTAAACGTCCATCAGCTTGTTGCGCACCTGCATCGTGAGGCGGAACGCCATGTCGGCCTTCTGGACGGCGGTGAGCACCTCGGCCGGGTTGACGTCGCCGCCGGTGAAGAGGGCTTCGACCGCTTGGTCGGCTTGCTGCTGCATGCCGTTGACGTGCTTGATCGAGTCGACGAGCAGGTCCTTGAACGAGCCGCCCCCCTCCGTGGCGCCGGCCGCCGGGTTGGGCTGCGACGCCCCGCCCACGACTTGCGTGGTGAGCGGCGGCTGCGAGCCGGTCGATAGCGGGTTGATCGCGTTCATGGCGTCGGCGGTTGGCTACTGGCTCGTGATTCGCGGGCTCAGACGATGATCTGCAGCGTTTGACGGCCGAGGTCCTTGGTGATCTCCATGACGCCGATGTTCGCCTCGTACGCGCGGGTCGCCTCGAGGGCGTCGACGAACTCGGTGGTCATGTCGATGGCCGGCAGCAGGACGTTGCCGTCCGCGTCGGCGTCGGGGTGGCCGGGCTGATGACGCAGCGTCGGCGCCTCGTTTGAGGTCTCGACGCTCGCGACCATCACGCCGATGCCTCCGGCGGAGGTCGTCTTCTCCGCGTCGGTCGCGAAGGTCACGTAGCGCGGCTGGTACGGCTCCAACTCGCCCCGCTCGTTGCGCGTGGTCGACATGTTGGCCAGGTTCGACGCGATCGCGTCGAGCCGCGCCCGCTGCGCGACCAGGCCGCTGGTGCTGATGTCGTAGCTGGAGAACATCCGAGCTCTCGTGCTGTGAGGCGTGAAGGGGGGAAGGGCTTAGGTGACGGTCTCGCTGATGGCGGATCGCATCTGGCGGAACTGGGCCGTCATGAGCGTGATCGCCAGGTTGTGCAGGCCTTGGTTCTTGGAGATCTCGGTGACTTGGGATTCGAGGCTCACGTCGCGTCCGTCGTGGTAGACGAGGGACTTCATCGATTCTTTGACTTCTTGCAAAGCCTCGGGGTCGAAACGGCCGAACCCGACTTTGGATTCGGACGTAAGCAGTCCGCGACCCGCCTCGTCAACCGAACCGAGCACCATCGCCTCGCCCGGGCTGCGGGTTTGGCGGGTCGATTCGATCGCCGCTTTCAAGCTCTTCTCGAACGCGGCCGGAGAAAGGTCGCGGGACTTGTAGCCGGGAGTGTTAAGGTTCGCAAGGTTGCCCGCCAAAACGCCGTGCCGTGCTTGCGCGAACTGAACCACCTGCTCCAGCACGGGCAGCGTCGAGTTGGCGAAGGGATCGGTCAGCATGGCGGAACCGGTCGGGCGAGGGGGCGAGCGTTTGGCGTAGCAGCGCCCGTGCCAACGCGGACGATTCGCGTGGCGGACGGGGTTTAGGCGTTTGGCGTTGTCTGGGATCGCGCAGCGCACGGCGAATGCTGCCGACGCCTCGGCAGATGTCGCCGTCTTCTGTTCTCTTCGCGTCGTGGGTTAGGCGGCTCTCGAGGTGAAGTCTTTCTCTCCGGGGGCGACGCCGTACTGACGCAGTTTGCCACTGAGCGTCCGGACGCCGATGCCCAAGGCCTCCGCGGTCTTCTGCCGGTGGCCTTCGAAGCGGGCCAGGGTGGCGAGGATCATCTGTTTTTCGACCTCAGCGAGGCTCGAGCCGATCGGCAGCGTGGCGTGCCCATCGGTCATACCCGACGCGGCGGACTCCACGTCGTCGCGCAGCAGCCAAGGACGCACCAAGTCGGCCGACACCGTTGGGCCGTCCGCTAGCACGCAGGCGCGGGTCACCACGTTGTGCAACTCGCGGACGTTGCCGGGCCAGCGGTGCGACAGGAACAAGTCCCGCGTGCCGGCGTCGAGCGTCAGGCGTTCACGGCTGAGGCGCTCGCTCGCTTGAGTGAGGAAGTGCTCGGCGAGTTCGAGGACGTCCTCACCCCGCTCGCGCAGCGGCGGAGCTTGCAGCGGCACGACCGCCAGACGGTAGTACAGATCCTCGCGGAACCGACCCGCCGAGACCTCCTCGTTGAGATCGCGGTTGGTGGTCGCCAGCACGCGGACGTTGACGTTCTGAGACTCGCTCGAGCCGACGCGCTCGAAAGTCTTCTCTTGGAGCACCCGCAGCAGCTTGGCCTGCAGGCCGAGGTTGATCTCGGTCACCTCGTCGAGCAGCAGCGAGCCGCCGTCGGCCAGCTCGAAACGACCCGTCCGATCGGCGTCGGCGCCGGTGAACGCGCCGCGCGTGTGGCCGAACAGCTCGCTCTCGGTGAGCTGCTCTGAAAGGACCGGGCAGTTGAGGCTCACCATCGGGCCCGCTTGGCGGCCGCTCAGCGCGTGGAGCGTTTGGGCGATCAACTCCTTCCCGACGCCCGACTCACCCTGAATGAGGACGGTCTCGTCGGTCGCGGCGACCCGGGCGATCCGCTCACGGAGCGATTGCATCGCGGCGCTCGACCCGATCATCACCGGCGCTGAGGACGAACCGGATTCTTTGGCGACTGACTCGGATGTCTGCAGGCTCTTGCGTTGCAAAGCCCGGGCGACCGAGGCTTCCAGGCGATCGACGTCGTACGGCTTCTCGAGGTAATCGAACGCGCCGTGCCGCATCGCTTCGACCGCGGTCTCGACGCTCGCGTGCGCCGTGACCATGAGCACCTGCACGCCAAACCGCCGGCGTTCGATCTCGCGGATCAGCTCCAGCCCGCTCATGCCGGGCATCTGCAGATCGGTCACAACGACGTCGAACGCCCCGTCACGCAGGGCGACGAGCGCCTCGGCGCCGGACGAGCAGGCGGTCGCTTCGTGGCCGACGTGGCGCAGCACGTCGGCGACCGACTCGCGCGCCGTCGCGTGGTCATCAACCACGAGGACGCGTCCGTTCGCTGTCGGGTTGTCCGCGCGATTCGGGGTCATGCGGCCGCTCGGTTGGCGGTGTTGCGGGGCAGGGAGAGAGTGAACGCGGCGCCACCTTCGGGGCAGTTCTGGCCCTCGATCGAGCCGCCGTGGGCTTCGGCCACATGCGCGACGACCGAGAGTCCGAGTCCGGTGCCCGTCTCCTTCGTGCTGAAGAAGGGCTCGAAGAGGCGTGCCTGTTGTTCGTCGGTGAGTCCGGGGCCGCTGTCGGCGATCTCCAGCTCGAACGCTTCGACGCCCTCGTATCCGGTGACGACCAGTTCGCCACCCTGGGGCATCACGTCCAGCGCGTTGAGCACCAGGTTCAGCACGGCTCGGCGGACCATCTCGCGGTCGGCCCACAGCAACGCCTGGGGCGGGACGTCGAGATCGACTTCGACCGCTTGCGCTTCGAGCTGCGGCGCGAGTGCGCCGGTCACCTCGTTGATCAGTTCCGCAACGAGGAAATTGGAAGCGTGCGGCTGGCGGTGGGCGCTGAATGCGAGCAGATCGTTCACGGTGGCCTCCAGGGCGGTGAAACCGGCTTCGGCTTTGCCGAGCACCTCGAGTCCTTGAGCGTCGCCGGTCAGGCTGCGTCGCAGGAGGCTGAGGTACAGGGTGATCGGGGTCAGGCTATTGCGGACTTCGTGAGCGACGTGCGACGCCATCTCGCCGAGGTCGGCCAGCCGGTTCTTGCGAGCCAGCTCTCGGTTCTTGATCTCCAGCTCGGTCGAGAGCCGGGAGACCTCGTCTCGGAGCTGGGCGTGGGTCTTCTCGAGCCGAGCGGTCGCCGATTGCCACGCGTCCAGCAGCTCGGAGAGCTCCGGCGTTAGCGCGGGCGTGTCGGGCGCGGTCTCGACGGGGTCGTCACCGCGGAACAGCGACAAGCCGACCGCGGGGGGCGGCGTGTCGGGCGACTCGCTTTCCGGTGGCTGCGGCATGGCGGCTGACGTTCCTGTCTTGATCAGTCTTGGGTCGTGAGGTCGAGCGTGTCGCTCAACGGGGCGCCGCTCGTGGCGATCGGCGCCGAGGCGGGCCGAGGCGCACGGAGGTGCGGCTTGTAAGCGGTCGAGGCGGCGTGGGCGGACTGTGTCTGGATGAGCTGCTTGCCGATCGCGTCGCGGCGCTGGGTCATCAGCTCTTCGTGCTGCTGTTCGGTGGCGAGCGTTTCAGCGAGCAGCCGGTTGCACGCCTCCGCGTCCGCCTGACAGGCGGCACGGGCGGCCGACGTCGGCCAGGCTCGTGACTCGGGGTCCTCGTGCCGGAAGGCGTCGAGGCCCTGCTCGACGACGCGCAGCCCCGCGATGAGCTGCTGTTTGCCGCCCAGCAGTTGCATGAGCGAGGCGATCTCTCCCTCGGCGATCAGCTCGCCCTGACGACGAGCGAGCGCGGCGAGCTGCTCCAGCAGCCGGCGTTTTTGGCTAACAAGGCGCGCGAGCGCCTCGGTCGGCGAGTTGGACTCGGTCGGCGTCATCCGTGACGGTCGGTCGAGGGATTGGGATCAGAAATCAGAGAGCCGAGTGAGCAAACGCCCCCACTCTGTGCGGCTCAGGTTGGTCGAAGTAGCAAAATCCGCATCCGAGGGCAATCGCGCTAAGAGCTGCTGCGCCTGTTGGATCACGCCGCGCGCCTTGGGCTGGTCGCCCTGGCGGCGCCAGCAGTGATAGATCTGCACGAGCGCCTCGAGCATGTAAGGCTCGTTCTGGTAGAGCGTCGAGATGTTGGAGAACGATTGTCGTGCTTCCTCGTACCGCCCCAGCTCGAAGAGGACGTCGCCCGCTAGCATGAAGCAATTTCGGAGCGTGACCCGATCGCGCTCGTCGCCCGAGTTGGCGAGTGTGATCTGCGTCTGAACGCTCTTGTACATCTTCAGAGCCGCCTGAAGATGCTCGTTGGCCTGTTCGCGGGCGGTCTCCCGCTCGTTGACGGTGTTGGCCTCCTTCAAGCGTCCCAGCGGCTCGGCGGCCGCTTCGCGATGGGCCATCGCGACCAAGTACTCGGAGGTGAGCACCTCGTGTCGGACCTTGGGGTCGTCGCGGGTTTGCGGTGCGTCGCGGTAGCGGCCGACCGCCTCCTCGAGTTCGTAGATCGCCTCTTCGTGCCGACCCGCTTCGGTGAGCAGGCGGCCGAGTTCGAACTTCGAGTCGCGCCACTCGGGGCTACGCGGCGTTAGGGCGGTGCGGGTCAGGTTGTGCCGAAGGAGTTCTTCGGCCTTCTCGTAATCGCCTTTAGCGCCGTACGCCTTCGCGCATTCGAGCCTCGCTTGGAAGGAGGAAGCGTCGTTCGCGTGGAATTCCAGGCATTCCTCGAAGTTGTCGATGGCGGGGCCGATCTGGGCCCGTGCCAGGTGAGCCTCACCCAGTCGCAGCAAGGCCAGCGCGTTGCGCTGCACGGGCTCGTTCCGCAAGTAGCGTTGCAGGACGCGGATCGCCTCGCCGTACGCTTGCCCCGCTTGGAGGGCTTCGGCGGCGGTCCACAGATCGTCCGTGAATTGACGGGTTGCGTACCGGGCCTCTGCGAGGCGTTCGTACGCGATCCCGGCCCGGCGGAGGCGTTGGCGTCCGGCGTGGATCCGCGACAAGCCCTCACGCCCCTCGTGCTCGCCGCGGGCGATCTCTGCCTCGCCCCAGCGGCGGAGCGTTTCGGCACGCATCTCAAGTTTCTCGGTGATGCCGAGCAGACGGCCAACCCGATCGGAAAGCTCCAACGCGGCTCCGTGGTTTCCCTCGGAGATGAACTCTTTGTGCGCCGCCTTAACCCGCAGCTTCAAGGCGTTGAGGGGCACGATCGAGCTGCGGTAGGTCGCGGGGTCACCGATGGCGTCGAAGACCCGCCTGAAAGCGATCAGGGCGTCCTCGTCCTTGCCCTCACTCTGGTAAATCTCCGCTTCGGCCAGGGCGGCGGCGATGCCCGCGGGCGAAGCGCCGTAGCCTCGCCGGAGGTTATCGAACGCCAGCAGGGCCTCGTCCGTCTGCCCCGTGAGCTGAGCAACCCGTGCTTTGAGGTAGTCCCCCTCACGCGTGATGGAGGTGGCGAGCTTATCGGCCCGACGTGCCCGATCGATCGCTTCGGTGGCCTGCTGGGCGAGGGTTCCGGCGGCGCTCCCGGCGGTCGACTCGAGCTGAGCGACCAAGGCCTTGCCCTCGACCAAGGCTCGACGGGCCGGGTCGGACGCCCCTCCGGCCTCTTGGGCGATCTTGAGGGCTTCTTCTCCGCGGTCGAGCGACGCCAACGCTTCGGCCCGCAGCAGCAGGGCTTCCGAGCGTTCTCCGGGCCCGATCTCCGGGTCGGCGATCGCGAGGTCGATCTCTCGGATCGTGCTCTCGAAGTTGGGCTCCGGGGCGAAGAAGAAGGCCTCTGCGAGCAGCAGGTGCGCCCGCGCCTCACCGTGGGCGCCCGCCGCGATTGCTCGCCGTAGGTTTGTGATGCCTTCTTTCAGTTGACGGCTCTCGATGAGCGACTTGCCCAGCAGATAGAGCCCGTCCGCTTCGCGACCCTCCGGGAAGCCGATCGCCTTGGCCTCTTCGAGGTACTTCGATGCGACGAAATAATCGGTCCGGCTCCGATCGGGGGACCATTGCCGTTCGGCGTCGTTGACCTTGAGGGCGCCGAGGACGTAGAGCCCTCCGCCGTAGTCCTCGGCGGTCAGGGTCTCCGCGTCTTGCAGCTCGGCGATGATCGAACGCGCCTCCTCGTCCTCGCCGGCGTCGAGCGCCTTGAGGGCCCGTACGACGGCGGGCTCTTCGGGGCCGGCGGCGATCTCCGCGGCGGTCATCCACATGGCGACCATGCCGATGGTCACCAAACCGAAGGCCACGCCCACGATGAGGTTCCGATTCTTCCCCCCCTCGGCCCAGCTGCGCAGTTTGCCCAGCAGACCGCCCGAGGGCGCATCGGATTGTGGTTCGTCGTCTTCCAGCTCGGCCATCGCGGGCTCTCCCCGTTGCCTTCGGCCGGCGCGCAGCATGCGCCGGGGCGTAACGCGGGGAGGCTTTTACAGGCGGCGCGACGCGGCTGTCAATCGAAGCGCTCGATCAACCGCAGACGATCTCCATCGCCCAGCGGTTGAGGTCCGCTAGCATGGTGGTCGTCAGGTCGTCGTCGCCCGGGTACTGACGGATAGCGACTCGGCAGCCGCCCGAGTGCAGTAGAGCGAGGTCCTGGCAGACTCGCGACTCACCGTAGGCGGTGCTCTCTTTGCTTGCTGAGAGCAGTAGCGGCAAACCACGCAGATCGTTCAGGCGGGCGAGCGGTTGGTGGTTGGTGGGCAGGGGGCCGTCGATCGTTGCGGCTCCTCCAAAGTGGTTGGGGTGACGCAAAGCGATACGCATCGCCATCGTTCCGCCGGCTCCCGCGCCGGCCAGCAGGACGCGCTCCGGGTGCAGGCTGAAGCGAACGTTCGCGGATTCAATCGCCTCGAAGACGGCGTCCTCGGCGGAGTCGATCGACTCGAGGCTCTCGCCCCAGGTGTAGCCGGCTTCGGTTTGGTCAACGCCACGCGGCGCGACGGCCACGTAGTTCCGCGTGCTGACGTGGCGCATCACGTCGGGCAGCGACTGCTCGTCGGCTCCCCCGCCGTGCAGCCAAACCATCAGCGGGTAGCGGTAGCCCGGCTCGAAACCTTTCGGAGTGAAGGTGGCGCACTCGGGACGCGTCGCGGGAGCGTCGGGGCTCTCGGTCCACGACCACTCGGCGGGGACGTTGCGGCGTGCGGCCGAGTGGGGCACGGTGCTGGTTGGGACAAGCGGCTTGAGCTGAACCTTCAGCGAAGAAGGGAGCGACGGGACGGACGTCACGCGTTGCATCGGCGGGCTTGGCTCCAGAGCGGCGGGGCGGGCAAAGAGTCGCACGTGGCGTGCGACCGGCGAGCGAGAGTGACGAGCGTCGAACGGACAACGATCCGTACGGGGCGACACAAAACGTAAGGCGGGAATCTAAGCGAGCCGCTTAACGCCCGTCAACGTGAGGCGGCGGACGATAGCAACGCTATCGTCCGCCGCCGCGTAGGTCAGACGAGGCCGTCCATGACCGTGACCAGTTCCTTGACCGCGTCAACGCTCTTCTGGAACGCCGCTTTCTCGGAGTCGGTGAGCTCCAGCTCGACCACTTTCTCAACGCCACCCGTGCCGAGGATGACCGGCACACCGACGTAGTAGCCGCCCACGCCGTACTCGCTGTCGCAGTAGGCGGCGCACGGGATGAGCCGCTTCTTGTCGCGGATCACGGCCTCGACCATCTGGGCCGTCGCGCCGGCGGGGGCGTAGTACGCGCTGCCGGTCTTCAGCAGTCCGACGATCTCGGCGCCACCCTTGCGGGCGCGGTCGATGATCGCGTCGAGCTTGTCCTGCGCCAGAAGCTGCGTAACCGGGATGCCTCCCACCGAGGTGCAGCTCGCCAGCGGCACCATCGTGTCGCCGTGGCCCCCCATCAGCAGGGCCGAAATGTCCTCGACACTGACGCCCAGTTCCATGGCGAGGAACGTCCGGTAGCGGGCCGTGTCGAGCACGCCCGCCTGGCCGATGACGCGGCTGGGCGGGAAGCCGGTGACCTTCTGGGCCTGCTGGACCATCGCGTCGAGCGGGTTGCTCACGACGATCACCACCGCGTCGGGGCTGGTCGCTTTGACCTGCTCACAGACGGCGGTCATGATCTTCGCGTTGGTTGCTAGCAAGTCGTCGCGGCTCATGCCCGGCTTGCGGGGGATGCCGGCCGTGATGACCACTACGTCCGAACCGGCCGTGTCGGCGTACTCGTTCGTGCCAACGCAGTTCGAGTCGAAGCCAAAGATCGGCGACGACTGCATCAGGTCCAGGGCCTTGCCCTTGGGCATATCGCCCCGTTCGCCCGGGATGTCGAGCAGGACCACGTCGCCCAGCTCGCGGGAGGCGCACCAGTGAGCACAGGTGGCGCCGACGTTGCCGGCTCCGATGATGCTGATTTTGGCGCGTCGCATGGGGGGCTCCCGGGGTTCGATGGATCGTTGTGGTGTCGACTGTCTGTGCGCTGAGTATTGCGCTGCTAGCGCTCGCTCACAAGGGGCGACAGGCTGTCGCGTTGCGTGCCGAGGCCGCGAGGGCGTCCCGTGCTCTGGACACCCCCCCGGGGGTTCCCTAACTTCCCGCCCGCTCTCCAACGCAGAGCGAGATGACGCACGGCGAGCGAAGCCCAGGGAAGGGATCGCGCCGCCGCGCCGAGGAAACGCATGCCACAAGCGTCAGACAACGCGAACACCGCCGGATCGTGGGGACGCCTCGGCGACCTGATCCTGCCGGTGGCCATGATCGCCAGCGTGCTGGTGGTGATGGTCCCGCTGCCCGCCGCGCTGATGGACGTGCTGCTGGCGGCCAACATCACCGTCTCGGTGATCGTGCTGCTGACGACGATCTACGTGAGGACGCCGCTCGAGTTCAGCGTCTTCCCGTCGCTGCTGCTGGCGACCACGCTCGCGAGGTTGGTGCTCAACGTCGCGACGACGCGGCTCATCCTGACCCAGGCCGGCTCCGAGAAGATGAACGCCGCCGGTGGCGTCATCACCGCGTTCAGCGAGTTCGTCGCTGGCGATCGGATCGTGGTCGGGCTGATCATCTTTGTCATCATCATCGTGATCCAGTTCATGGTGATCACGAAGGGCGCCACACGCATCTCCGAAGTCGCAGCGCGGTTCGCGTTGGACGGAATGCCCGGCAAGCAGATGGCGATCGACGCCGACCTGAACGCTGGCATCATCGACGAACGCGAGGCGCAGTCACGCCGCGAGGAGATCACCCAGCAGGCCGACTTCTTCGGCGCCATGGACGGCGCCAGCAAGTTCGTCCGCGGCGACGCCGTCGCCGGTATCATCATCACGGTGATCAACATCATCGGCGGACTGGTGATCGGCGTCGGCCAAGAGAACATGCAGTTCACCGAGGCCGGCGCGCTGTTCACGCGGCTCACGATCGGCGACGGCCTCGTCAGCCAGGTGCCGGCGTTCCTGATCTCGCTCGCGGCCGGTTTGCTCGTCACGCGCAGCACGCGCAAGACGAACATGCCCGCGCAGTTCATCGACCAGATCTTCAGCCGCCCCCAGGCGTTGGCCGTCGCCGGTGGCTTCCTCGGTGTGCTGATCTTCACCAGCCTGCCGCGGCTTCCGCTGCTGGTGCTGGGTGGCGCCTGCATAGGCCTCGCCCGCGTGATGCACAACAAACAGAACTCCGACGCCGTGGCCGAGGAAGAGATCCCCGACGAGCCCGCGCCCGAGAAACGGGTCGAGGACTTCCTGGCCGTTGACCCGATGGAGATCGAGCTCGGCGTCGGACTGATCCGCCTGGCCGACCCGAACCGGGGCGGCGACCTGCTCGACCGCGTGCAGAAGGTGCGTCACAACATCGCCGGCGAGGTCGGCTTGGTGATGCCGAAGGTCCGCATCCGCGACAACATGCGGCTGGAGCAGAACGCTTACCGGATCAAGATCGCCGACATGCCGGTCGCCGAGGATCAGGTCGAGCCCGGCCAGCTGCTGGCGATCGATTCGGGCGTGACCACAGCCCAGGTCGAAGGCATCCCGACCAAGGACCCCGCCTTCGGCACCGACGCCCTCTGGATCCAAGCGGGCCGCCAGGACGAGGCGGAGATGGCCGGCTTCACGGTCGTCGAACCGGGCGCCGTGCTCGCGACGCACCTCACCGAGGTCTGCCGCCGCCACGCCGACGAGATCCTCACCCGCGACGCCGCCAAGGCGCTGATCGACGAGCTGAAACAAACTTCACCGGCGGTGGTTAATGAGTTGATCCCGGACGTGATGTCGCTTGCCGAAGTGCAGAACGTCCTTCAGATGCTGCTCCGCGAGCAGGTGTCGGTCCGTCAGTTGGCGACCATCCTGGAGACGCTCGGCGACAACGCGCCGAAGTCGAAGGACCCGGTCCTGCTGGTCGAGTACGTGCGTCACCGCCTGGCCCGCCAGCTCTGCACCCGCTACCGCGACAAGGAGAGCAAGCTCCACGTCGCCGCGCTCGACCCGTCGCTGGAGGACCGCATCCGCAACGGCTTCGAGCACACCGAACGCGGTCTGTTCGTCCGCCTCCCGCCGGCGACGATCGAGTCGATCAGCAAAGCGATCGGTGGCGAGATCGAGAAGCTCGTCCAGCAGGGCCATTCGCCCGTCTTGTTGGTCAGCCCACAGGTCCGCGCCGCGGTGAAGCAGATGACCGAGACCTCGCTGCCGCAACTGGTGGTCCTGAGCTTCAACGAAGTGACACGCGACACAACGCTCATCACTCACGGCGTGGTGAACGACGCCTGACGACGCGCCCCATCCAGCCATGCACATCAAGACGTTCCGAGCCCGAACCCTGCGTGAAGCGCTGGCGAAGGTGCGCGCCGAGTTCGGCGACGGGGCGGCCGTGCTGCACACCCGCGAGGTGAACGCCGGGCCGATCGCCCGCGTGCTGCGGGGCAGGGGGGTCGAAGTCGCCGCCACGCCCGACCGCGCCCCGCTCGCCGAGCAAGCGGCCGGCAGCGGCGCTGTGATGACTTCTGCGTCGCCTACCTCGCCCCCGCCCGCCCCACCCACACGGGTCAACCGTATCGCTGAGCGGCTCGATGAGCTTGACGAGCTGCTGGAAGGTTTTCCACACCGATCCGCTGAGGTGGAGCCAAAGCGGTCGGGTGTCGATCCCTTGGTCGCCGCCTACGGACGCTTGATCGAGGCTGACCTCTCACCCGCCTTGGCGCGGGAGCTCATCCGGGCGGCAGAAGATTCTCTCCCCACCGAGGACATCGCCCTGCCGGGGCGGATCGATCAAGCGGTTGTCGCTCAGTTCCAAGCGAGGCTCTCGGTCACGGGGCCGATCCGCACCGATCGGGCCGGCTGCCATGTGGTGGCGCTCGTCGGGCCGACCGGCGTCGGCAAGACGACCACGCTGGCAAAGCTCGCCGCTAACGCCAGGCTGCACGACGGCGCCCGCGTCGGCTTGGTGACGGTCGATACCTACCGCGTGGCGGCGGTCGATCAGCTCAAGACCTACGCCGAGATCATCGATCTGCCGATGAAGGTTGTCGCGAACCCGACCGAGATGCGCGAGGCGATCGCCGCGTTGTCCGACCTCGACCTCGTGCTGATCGACACCGCGGGGCGGAGTCCGCGCGACTCTCAGAAGATCGACGAGCTGCGATCGTTGCTCGAGGCGGCCGCACCGAGCGAGACGCATTTGGTCCTCAGCGTGACGGCGACCGCCTCGTCGTTAGCGGATACGGTCGAGCGCTTTGACACCGTGTCGCCCAGTGCCCTGTTGCTCACAAAGCTCGACGAGTCCCCGACCCTCGGGCACGTGGCGGAGACGATCGCCTCGACGCGGCTGCCCGTCAGCTGCCTGACCGACGGCCAGAATGTGCCCGAAGACATCCGTGTTGCGAGCGTTGAATCGCTCGCCAAGCATCTCCTCGGGAGGGCCTCCCGATGAGTCGTGCTCAGCAAGCGGATCACCTCCAACGCCACGCCGATCGGCAGCAAGCCCCGCCGCCGGCAGACCGTGTTGCCGTGGTGTTTGGGGCGAAGGGGGGCGTCGGGACGTCCGCGGTTGCGCTCTCGCTGGCGCGTGATTTGGCGGGAACGGTCAAAGGCGCTGGGGTCGGCGTGCTGGTGGTCGACGCCCACGCGGGACGCGACGACCTCAGGCTCCTTGTCGGCGAGAAGGAGACCGCCGGCTTGGCGCTCACCACCGCGGTGAAGCTCGGGGTCGAGCCGGCGGCGGGGCAGGGGCCCTCGGTCGCCGAGCAAACCAAGCGTCTGCTCCGCGCCGCGCGGTTGTGGACCGATGACACGGGTGGTTGGATCGTGGTCGACGCGGGCGTGGGCGACACGCTCTGGGCCCGCGAGCTCGCCTCGCGCGCCGCCCGTCCGCTGCTGGTGACCACCACCGACCCCCTCTCGCTAGCCAACGGCTACCTGACACTCAAACGACTCGGCGCGGTGGCGCCACGCGTCGGCCTGGTCATCAATCACAGCGAAGACGAACGCGCCGCACAACGCACCCACGCGGCGATCGCCAACTCGTGCCAGCAGTTCCTGTCGGCGACGCCGACCCTCGCGGGATGGCTCCCCACGCTCACCGATTCCGACCCGACTCAAGCCCAAGTCACCGCCTCGGCCGCTTAACGTCCGCGGCGCCACGGACTAATCCGCAAGAATGTTCGATTCGTCTCAACCCGCAAGCCTCCGATTGTCGATGACGACTGAGTGCGACTCGTTGCGCCCGCATCGGGCAAGATGGGAAGCTTACCGAAGGTTTGCGGCCACGGGGACGGATCGAACATGGCAAGGGCCTACGCCGGAATGCTCGGCTCGCTCGCCGTGGCGGTCACGTTCGCGCGGGGCGCCCTGCTGGGCGCCGGCTTCGAGGGGACGGCCCAGACGGCCGTCGTCGCGATGCTGGCTCTGGCTGGAGTCGGACTCATCGTAGGGCAGCTCGCCGAGGCGACGATCGACGAATCGGTCCGACAGAAGCTCCAGACGCAGATCGAACATTACGAAGCACGCCGGGCAGGCAACTGAGGCACAGCTCACAGAAGAAGCTTCCAGCGATTACGACCATCGATCGGGAAGGATTCCCGACAGCCCATCCCCTCGCGGGGGCGGGCCATAGCGACTCACGGAGGAATGCATGGCAGCGACCACGATCGCGACACGGGTGCTACGTCCCCAGGCTCCGAAAGACCCCAAGAAAGAAGCCGCCAAGGCGGCCCGCGCCGCCGAGATGGCTGTCATCTGGCGCCAGTACAAAGCGAACCCGGATAGCAAGCCGCTCCGCAACCAGTTGGTTGAGGAGTACCTGCCGCTGGTCAAGTACAACGGCGAGCGGATCTGGAGCCGCCTCCCCGATGGCGTTGAGCTCGACGACCTGATCTCGGCCGGCGTGTTCGGCCTGATGGACGCGATCAACGCGTTCGACATGGAACGGGGCGTGAAGTTCGAGACCTACTGCGTGCCCCGAATCCGTGGCGCCATGCTCGACGAACTCCGCAGCATGGACTGGGTTCCTCGCCTCGTGCGGTCGAAGGCCTCCAAACTCTCCGCGGCCGTCAAGCAGATGGAGACCGAGCTCGGGCGCTCGCCCACCGAGATCGAGCTCGCCGCCAGGATGGAGATGAGCGTCAAAGAGCTGGAGAAGATGATCCAGGAGGCGAACGCCGTTGGCCTGATCTCGCTCAACAAGAAGTGGTACGAGACCGACAGCTACAAGGATGTCCGCGAGATCGACATCCTTGAGGACAAGAAGTCGGACGACCCGACCCGCCGCGTCCAGAAGTCGGACCTCATGCGGTTGGTCACGAAGGGCCTGAACCGGAACGAGCGCCTCATCATCATCCTCTACTACTACGAGGAACTGACGATGAAGGAGATCGGCGCCACGCTCGACCTCTCCGAGAGCCGCGTGAGCCAGATGCACTCGGCGATCGTCTCGCGTCTGCAGGGCCAACTCGGCCGCCGACGCCCCGAGTTCGGCGTTGCGTGAGCGAGTTGGCGGCAAGCATCGAACCACCGAGCCGCCGGCGCAAGCCGGCGGCTTTTCTGCTGTAGGAGCCTGAGCGCTCGCTCGTTACGCTGACCCCTGATTCGCACGGGCTGGCCGGGCGTACGCCTTGCTAGATAGATCTGCCTCTCGATGAAGATCCCTCCGAAGTTGATCGGCTGGCCGATCGCGATGGCCGTGATGGCCTTCCGCTGGACCTGCCGCGTCCGCATACACGGCGTCGATCCGCGGCCCGCGTTGCGCGAGCGGGGCGAGAGGTACGTCTTCTCCATTCTGCACGCGCACCAGATCGCGATCGTCGCCTTCGCCGAGCCGAACACCGCCGCGATGGTCTCCCGCTCGGGCGATGGCGAGCTGCTCCAGCCGACGTTCAAGATGCTGAAGGTCGTCCCGCAACGGGGCTCGAACCGCCGTGGTGGGACCGATGCGCTCGACGCGATGGTCGATCACGTCGATCGCGGCGAGGGGCCGGCGTTGATCGCTGTGGACGGTCCGCGCGGCCCACGGGGTCAGGTCCGCAAGGGGATCGCTTCGCTGTCCAAGCGGACGGGCGCCTCGGTGCTCAACGTGATCGTCGTGCCACGTTGGCGGCTGACATTTAAGGGCGCGTGGGACCGCTTCCAGGTGCCGTTGCCCTTCAGCCGTCTCGACGCCTACTTCGCCGAGCCGATCAGGCCGAACCCGAACGAGGGCGTCGAGTCGCTCCGCCGGCGTGTCGAGGCGTCGCTCAACGGCTTGGAGGCCGAGCACGACCCCAGCGAGGCCCGTGCGATCGCCAAGCCCCGTGCCGCAGCGTGAGCTAGCCTACGCTGGGCCGATCCGGTTCGTTGCTGCGCTCCGAGATGCGGCCTAGTCTGGACGCTTTCGATCCCTATTGGATGAAGGCTCTCGGCATGACCGCACTGGCCCGCACCGCGTTGGTTTGCTGCACGCTTCTCGGCGTCGCCGAGAGTCTCGCGGTGGAAGCGACCTATACGGTTCGTCTTGAGACGCTCTGGAACGGCTCGACCCACCCCAACAACTACCCCTCCTCGGCCCACTTCTCGCCGCTGATCGGCGCGTCGCACTCCACGGGGGTGCAGTTCTGGGCGCCGGGAGAGTTGGCGACCACCGGGATCGAGCGTGTCGCCGAACTCGGCTCGACGAGCTCCTTCCGCAACGAGATCAACGCGGCCATCTCGGCGGGCGACGCGCTTGAGCGGATCGAGGTCGCTCGCAATCTGTTCTCGGGCGAATCGGGTGTCAGCAACGAGTTCACCGTGAACGGGGACAACCCGCTGGTGACGCTCGCAACGATGGTGGCGCCGAGCAGCGACTGGTTCATCGGCGTCCACGACTTCGACTTGCGCGAGGGCGCCGGTTACTTGGCGAGCCACACGATCGAGTTCGCCCATTTCTACGACGCGGGCACCGAGGAGGGATCCGGGTTCAGCCTGAGCAACCCGCCCACCTTCCCGAATGAGGTGATCACCCTTGTGACCGGGAACGCCGCCGCCGCGCCGTTCCATGGGGGTGGTTCTGCGAGTCTTGCTCCGATCGCACGCCTGACGTTTACGCGTGAGAGCCTCATTGGCCTGCCCGGAGATTACAACGCGGACGGTGAGGTCACCCAGGCTGATTACCAGGCGTGGCGGGAGGCGTACGGGGCGGGAGACGACAGCCCCGCCGACGGCAACGACGACGGACAAGTCGACGCCGCCGACTACGTCGTGTGGCGTGACGCGCTCGCCGCCAACCAACCCTTGGCGGTCCCTGAGCCGGGAGCGGTGACGGCGTGCTTGCTCGGCTCATTGCTCACGCTGTGCAAAAGGCGGCGGGCCCCCCGCTGACCCGCCGCCTCGCCCGCACGATCAACGCCGGCTTCCCCGTGGGCGGTCACGATCGAGCCGCACCTCCGCCTGCATGTCGGTAAGGGGACGGGGCGCGAGAGGAGCCTGTGGCCCGCGATCGAGGCGATCCCGACGTTCGCGTTGTCGCTGGCCTTGGTCGTTGTCCACCACGAGGTCGTACTCGCCCTCCTCAATAACCTCGATCTGATCGGGTCCAAGGCTCGCGTCAATGACCAATCGATCGACCCCTTCGACCTGCACCGCCGTCTCGCCAAGCTGAGCGAAGGCGCCGTCGATTGAGGCCGTGTCGATTCGTGGGTCGCCCCTCAGGACGACCGTGTCATGGCGTCCCGTTTGACCATCGACCACGACGCCGGCCGCCAGGCCGAGTCGCATCGCGCTCGGATGGATAAGCACCCGATCGTCGCCGGCCGTGCCGACGAGGGACACGCCCGTTGCCTCATCGGCCGGCACCGCGGCGAGCATCTTGCCAGAGCCGTTGTCGATGAGCCTCAGCTCGCCTTGCTGCACGTGCAGCATCACGTCCATCCGGGGCGCGTCGGGATCGGCGGCGTAGTAGAGGACCGAATCGTCGAGGAAGACGTTGTCGCGGAGGCCTTCGATATCGGTGTTCCGCTCGATAACGTCGGCGAGAGTCGTTGACCGCAGCGCGCTGAGGGTCTCGCCCTCGTAGCGATTCTCGTACCAGTAGCGGTCGCCGTCGCGGAGACGCGTGAACTGATCGACTAGGATCGTCCGTCCCAGCTCGCCGAGACTGGCGCCGGCGACGTGGTCTTCTGCCAAGACACCAACCCACAGGTCGATGTCGTCGACCGATCCGTAGAGCGCTTCGAGCTTCGCGGCGAGCTCCTCGTCGGAGGTGATCTCAGAGAAGCTTTGGACACGCAGCAAGCCGTAGTCTTCACGCACCTGGTTGTAGTCGGCGAGGCCGTGGTCGCGGCCGCGCTGGATATTCAGGGAAGCCAGATCGAGCCCGCCGGCGCCGGGGGGGCCGAACAGGAAGTTTCGCACGTCGTCGACGATCATCGTGTCGATCTCTTGCGCTACCTGCTCGGAGGCGCCGAGCAGCAGCGACTCGATGCCATGATCGAGCACTTCGCCCGGCGAGAAGAAGGCGTCCGAGAGCGACAGGTTCCCCTCGTCGGCGACCGTGCCGTCGGCGTTGAGACGCAGCAGCTCGGTCGAGAGCATGCTGTGCCCGAAGCGGTAAGCGGCGGTAGAGAAGACGTTCGCGATCCCGGCGTTCACGTCCGGGTCGTAGCCCGAGTAGCTGTCGATCGCATCGACGCCCAACAGCGCGGGCAGCCACTGGTTGTAGGTGATCGCCTGGATCTGGGCGGTCACCAGCGCACGGGCCTGCTGGTAGATCTCCTCGTCAGAGAGTGAAGGATCAACCGAAGCGATCTCGTCCGCCAGGCGATTGTGTTCGCGCACCCAGAGCGTGTGCATCGACGTGAGGGCGACGTTCTCGTTTGCCCGGACGTCGCCGGCGAGGAAGAAGCCGTCCTCGCCGATCGGCAGCAGGTCGCCTTCGCTGGTCAGCATGCGGCCCCCCTCGAAGCACCGCAGCGAGGCGGCCGTCTCTTCGTCTGGCCCGTAGACGACCGACCCGTCGAGGTAGGCGGTGATGCTGTTCACTTGCTGTCGGACGCCCTCGTCATCGACTACGTAGTCGGAGCGTTCGAGACCGATCGTCACCTCGCCCGTCGCGAAGGGATCGAACTCGGCGTCGCCGAGCGGAACCTCGATGTCGAACGCCTCGGCCGGGTCGGCGTGGACCGAGAGGTCGAGGTCGTGGTCGATAAACTGCCCCCACAACCAGACAAAGTCGGTCAGGTAACGGTCGTTGTCGACCAGCGAATCTTGGTCCGCAACGGCGTTCGATACTTCGCGGGCGCTAGGAAGATCGTCGCCCGCTGGGTCGGACAGACTGTCTGCATATTCCACGGTCGTAAGGCGCTGCAGTGCCGTGCCGGCGGCGCCCCAGTCCGGGTTGTCGAGGTTGTTGTTCGATCCGTCGATCGAAGCGACTTCGAGCACGCTCGATTCGAGCAAGGGATCGAGCGACTCCAGCTCGGCGCCCAAGTCGGCGGCGAGCAGCTGGCGGTCCTCGAGTTTCTCGTTGCGCCCTCGTGGTGGGCGCGCACCTTCAGCGCGGCGTTGCATCTTGGGCCTCGACCTGTTCCGGTTGCGAGTGAAAGAAAGGCGTAAGCTCGTCCCTACTGCCGGGGCCTCTTCCCGGTGGCGTCGTGTGTGGGGCGGCTTACACTCTGAACCCTGATTCGCGCATCGAGTTCCCGTTTATTCGCATAAAGCTTCTGGCGTCACGAAAGAGCAGCACGCTCGGAGACGCCGATTTTTTTGGAACCCCCTCACCGAACAGCGGCACTAGGGGGGCATGACGGTTGTGAGCGAGCCGAGAAAACCACCCGCCGCCGACGCCAGCGAACCGGCTCGTGAGAGCCCGGCCGAGCTCGCCTTGGGGCTGCCGCCCCCGGTCGATCTCGTCCGATTGGTCCGCGAACGCCAGGCGGAGGTGTGGCGGTACCTGCGGTACCTGGGCGCTGATCCGCCCGAGGCGGACGACCTCACCCAAGAGACCTTCCTCGCCCTGGCGAGGTCGAACTTTGTCGAACAATCCGACGCGCAGACGTCCGGCTACCTGCGGACCGTCGCGCGGCGGCAACTGCTGATGCTGCGTCGCACGCAGAAGCGACGGATCAACACGGTCGATCTCGACGCGGCCGACGCGGTGTGGGGCCAGGCCTTCGACGGCGCCAACCCGTGGGACGACCACGTCGAGGCGGCCCGCGGCTGCGTCGAGAAGCTCGACGGCCGGGCGAAGCGGGCGATCGACCTGGCGTACCGCGACAGCGTCGGCCGCGAGGCGATCGCCGAACAACTCAACATGAAGCCCGACGGCGTGAAGACCTTGCTGCGTCGCACCCGCGCCAAACTACGCGAGTGCATCGAGAAGACGCTCGCCCGAACGACCAGCGATCCCAAATGAGCGAACCCATCGAACAACCCGGCCCGCACGCCGAAGCCCGCGATCGGCTCACCGACCGCGTGCTCGCCGAGGCGCTCGGCGCCGAGAGCCCGCCCGACCTGTCGGAGGCGATCGCGTCGCGGCACGCCGACTTTCAGTCCGTTCCCCAAGCTGCGGAGGAGAAGATGAGGCAATCTCGACGTGCGTGGATGGTCCTGCTGACGACCGCCGCCTCGCTGATGCTGGCGGCGTTCCTGATACGTGGTGAAGTGCTGACCGTCGAGGAAGGTCGGGTAGCGATGGAGGCCCCGGAGACGGCGGCCCCAGAGATGGCGGCGGGCCGTGCCGGGCAATCCCCCCCTGACCAAGGCCGCGGCGGGCAGCTTGGCGACGAGTTCGCCAGGGTTGCTGAGGAGGCGCCCAAAACCCCGGTGGCTGAAGGTTTGGTTGTGACGTCGGAACCCCCTGTCGACGACTTGGCTGCGATCACTTCCGACCTGGAGGTCGATTTCAGCCAGAGCGATTCGCAGAACAGCCAGTCGGGTCTCGGAAGGCAGGCGGGACGCGGCCTCAGCAAAGGTTCTTCGCCACTCAGTGTTGCTGGCGGGGGCCGCGGTGGTGAAGTGGAGGGAACGAAGAGGAAATGGCTCATGGAGGCCGAGGACGGACGCGTGCCGGAGGCCGCTAGAGATCGCTACGGCGTCGATGCAGGGGGCGGGGGGAGGCCGGCCATGCTAGGCAAGCTGCCCGGGATTAAACGCTATCGAGCAGGCGCTGAGATGCAGTTGAGGCGAGGAGGCCAGCAGCGAAGCGAGCAACCACAGAGGCAGTTCTTTGGTTTCTACAGCCAGGATGGTAGACGCTGGCCCGAGCCCGCCTCCGGAGATCGCTACGCCCCCATCCACGAGAACGACTTCATCACGCCCCGTGGCGAGGACGCGCTGAGCACGTTCAGCATCGACGTTGATACGGCGAGCTACTCCAACGTGCGGCGGTTCTTGATGGAGAGCCGGCGGCTGCCCGATCCGAACGCGGTGCGGATCGAGGAGTTGGTCAACTACTTCGAGTATGACTACCAAGCGCCCGACACGGAGAGCGAAGACCCGTTCGCCGCGTCGATGGAGGTCGGTTACTGCCCTTGGAAGCCGGAGCACCGGCTGGTGCGGATCGGCCTGCAGGGCCGCGAGATCGACGCCGACAAGCGGCCGCTGTCGAATCTGGTCTTCCTGGTCGATGTTTCGGGCTCGATGCAGGACGCGAACAAGCTGCCGCTGGTGATCGAGGGCCTCAAGGCGCTCACCGACAAGCTCGGCGAGAACGACCGCGTGGCGATCGTCGTCTACGCCGGCAGCCAGGGGCTCGTACTGCCCAGCACGTCGGGCGTGAAGAAGGACGAGATCCGCTCGGCGCTCGGCAGGCTGACCGCGGGCGGCTCGACCGCCGGCGGGGCGGGGCTGAAGCTCGCCTACGAGATCGCCGAACGGAACCAGATCGCCGGCGGGGTGAACCGTGTCGTGCTGTGCACGGACGGCGACTTCAACGTCGGTCTCACCGGGACCGAGGAGTTAGCCACCTTGGTCGAGACCCGCGCGAAGGAGACGGGCGTCTTCCTCACGGTGCTCGGCTTCGGCAGCGGCAACCTGAACGACGCGATGCTCGAAGAGATCTCCGGCCGCGGCGACGGCCACTACGCCTACATCGACTCCGAAAGCGAGGCCCGTCGCGTCCTGTCACGCGACCTCGCCGGCACGCTGGTGACGATCGCGAAGGACGTAAAGATCCAGGTCGAGTTCAACCCGGCGAAGGTCGCCAGCTACCGGCTGATCGGCTACGAGAACCGCGTGATGGCCGCCAAGGATTTTAATGACGACACGAAGGACGCCGGTGAGATCGGCGCCGGGCACACGGTGACCGCGCTGTACGAGGTGGTCCCCGTCGGCGTCGAGACGCCGGCGCCCCCCGTCGATGGCCTCAAATACCAATCAACTGAAGAAGGCGAGCCGGAAGCGTCAGCGCCCGGAGCGATCGACGCACCGACCGAGTTCAGCGGTGAGATGCTCACCCTGAAGGTCCGCTACAAGCAGCCCGAAGGGGGCGCGAGCAAGAAGCTCGAGTTCACGCTGAAAGACCCGGGCGCCGACGCCCGCCTGCAAGAGTCGATCGACTTCCGCTGGGCCGCCTCGGTCGCCGAGTTCGGCATGCTGCTGCGGAACTCACGCCACCGGGGCGAGGCGACCTACGAGCACGTGCTCGAGTCGGCCCGCTCCGCGATCGGCGAAGACCCGCACGGTTACCGCACCCAGATGATCGATCTGGTGCGACGGGCGCAGGAGCTCTCGGGCGGCGGTCAGAACTGAACCTCGAGCGAGTCGCCCGTCTGTTCTTGCAGGTCGCGAAAGGCTTCGGCCAGCTCGCTGAGGATCGGCTTGTTGGCGGGGTCCTCGGCGAGGTCGTGCATCTCCTGCGGGTCTTCGTTCAGGTTGTAGAGCCGCGTCTTGGCGATGGTCGGGTAGTGGATCGCCTTGTAGTCTCCCTTGCGGACCATGCGTTGTAGTTTGAGATAGCCGCCGTAGATCGCTTCGTGGGTCTGTGTCACCTCGTTGCGGATGAGCGGGAGGAGGCTCTTGAACTGCATCGACGCGGGCGTCTCGGCGCCGGCCAGGTCGAGGGTGGTCGGCACGAGGTCCTGGATGTAGACCGGCGCGTCCCGCTTCTCGCCCGCCGGGATGCCCGGTCCGGTGAGGATCAGCGGCGCCCGCACGCTGTGCTCGTACATGTTCTGCTTCCCGATCAGCCCGTGGTGGCCGACGGCGAGCCCGTGGTCGGCGGTGAACAGGATGTACGTGCTGTCCGCCTTGCCGGTCGCCTCCAACGCAGCGAGCAGACGACCGATCTGGTCGTCCATGTGCGTGATGAGGGCGTAGTACTCCTGGCGGTTCACCTTGACCGAGTACTCGGTGCGTGGGAACGGCGCAAGTCGCGCGTCGCGCAGCCTGGCCGAGCAGCCGATTTCATCCTTGTAGGGGTACTCCGGCAGGAAGTTCTCGGGAACGCGGATTCGGTCCAGCGGGTACTTGTCGACGTACTCCTTCGGCGATTGCCGCGGGTCGTGCGGCGCGTTGAAGGCGAGGTACATGAAGAACGGCGCGTCGCTCTCAGCCGCCTGCTGGAGGAACCCGGTCCCCTCGTCGCCGAGCACTTCGCTCCAGTGTTTCCCCCCCTCCCAGTAGCCGCCGTGGGCGCGGTCCCAAGGCTTCCAACCCGTGGCATAGTCCTCGGGGCTCTTGGGGCGGTTGTAGCCGGCCTTCACGTCCTCGGGCATGCCGGCGCGGATCGTGCCGACGGTGTGGAACACGCCGGCGGGGTCGGTGTGGATGTGCCACTTGCCAGCCATGTAGGTGTCGTAGCCGGCGGCGGCGAGGCGTTGCGACCAGAGCCGCCCCGCGGCCGCCTCTTGGTCCATCGTCTCGTCGAGCCGATGGGTCCGCCAGAGGAACTGCCCAGTGGCGAACATCGCCCGGCTCGCCATGCAGACGGCGCCGTTCCAAGCGCCCTGGTTGTACGCGTTGGAGAACGTCACGCCCCGCTCGACCAGCCGGTCGAGATGGGGCGTCTCCACCTCGCCGCCAACGGCGCCGAGCGCCTCGTAGCACATGTCGTCGGCGAACAAGAATAGCAGATTCGGCTTCTCGGCGAGAGCCGCGCTGTTTAAATGCAGGTTCGTCAGAAAAAGACTGAGAAAGATCAAGCGGATGAAACGCATGGCGATCGGCACCCAGGTGAGTTGTCCAGACAAGATCAGCAGCGAAAGGCTAATGTCGATTCACCCGATGGCAAGCCCCCTAAGCCGTCGGGTCAGTAATCCTCTCCCCGGTTGCTCCGCTTGCAGGAAGCACGCCACGCTTCCAACGTGGTTCCCATACTCTTGATGACCTCGGGGTGCTCGGTCGATAGATCGTTGGCTTCGGAAGGGTCTTCGGTCAGATCGAAGAGTTGATACGCCGAAGCGGGAGTTCCTCGGTACAGCTTGTAGCGGTTATCGATCAGGGCGACTTGTTGCTTGTGTGCGAAGCCGATCGGCCGAGGCCGTGTCTCCGTTTCACCACGGAGCAGCGGCAGCAGGCTGACGCCGTCGTAGGGTCGGGCTTGCGCCTCGGGGAGTTGGTACCCGATCGCGTCGAGCACGGTCGGGAAGTAATCGCTCGTGCTGCACGGCGTCTCGAGAGTCTGGGGCCCGGGCGCCATCTCGGGCCATACGAACAGCCCCGGAACACGCACGCCCCCTTCGTAGAGGCTCCGCTTCCTGCCACGCAAACCGGCGGTCCGGCCCGGCGCGGACGGTTTGCCCTCGGGGCCGTTGTCGGAAGTGAAAGCGAGCATCGTGTGCTCGGCGACACCGAGCTTCTTCAACTCGCCGCGCAGTCTTCCCATCTGCTCATCGAGCGCCGTGATGCACCCGTAGTAATCTTGGTGGTCGGTGTAACCGTCGGTGTACGGTGGGGCGGATACCACCGGCAGGTGCGGCGCGTGGAACCAGATCACGAGAAAGAACGGCTCGTCACGCGAAGCCACGTCGCGCAGGAAGGTGACCGCCCGGTCCATGATGAGCTTCGAGTCATCGCCTTGGATCGCGTCGGCGGGAACCATCTCGCCGGGGCCCGTCCAGTAGTGCGTGCCGTAATCCTCATAGGAGCCTGCGCGCCAGTAGGTAGGGGTCTTCGCTTCGGTGGAGAAACAGACGTCGAAGCCGTGATCCCAGGGCGGGGCGTAGTCCTTCGCGTTCCCGGGCCGTGCGCGGTTCGATTCCTTGATTTCGGCCGTCAGCGTCCCGAGGTGCCACTTGCCGAAGTGCCCCGTCGCGTAGCCATGCTGCTTCATCACCTCGGCGAGCGTCACCTCTTCGGATTTCAAACGACCCGAGTTGGCGGACGGGATGCCGTAACGCGATGGGTGCCTGCCGGTCAGGCAACTCCCCCGCGTCGGAGAGCAGACCGGAGCGCCCGCGTAGAACCGATCGAAGCGGATCCCTTCCTCCGCCATTCGGTCCAGGTGGGGGGTCCTCAGAACGGGGTGGCCGTTGTAGCCCGTGTCGCCCCAACCGAGGTCGTCCGCCATGCAGAGGATGACGTTGGGCCGGTCCGCTCCGTGGGCGATAGAAGAGAGCCCCCCGCAGGCCAGGGGCGTCCAAAGCGTGAGCGCCAAGGCGAGGCGGGGCGCCATCACGAGTTGATCGAGCAAGTTCATAGTGAAATTCGTGTGCGGTCGTAGCCGGTCGCCTTGAACGTCGAGGCGCCGCGGAGGAAGCTCCTGGCTTCCTCACCATACCCGCGTCAAGAAGGCGTATGGGTCGGCCACCCCGCTTCTTTCCCTGGTTTATGCGGAAGGCTTGCCGCCGCGTAGGCGACCTGTTTTAAGCGGGATCGCCGTCGCCGCGGCCCAACGCATCAAACCTCAGATGCTGCGCTGCACATCGCCCAAGAGGGGGGCGAGAGGAGAGAAGTGCTCCCTCTAGGACTCGAACCTAGAACCTACTGATTAAGAGTCAGTTGCTCTGCCAATTGAGCTAAGGGAGCTTGCCTTCGGCGTTTGCACCGAAGCCCCGCAGGATAGCGAGATCGGGGCGGTGTGGAAAGGGGCATCGGGCCCGTATTTCTGGTGGAAACCGCCTGTTATGTCCCGAGCTGATTGCCCGCGTTGAGGCTACCTGTCTGGGACGATTGGTTAGGCCTGAATGGCTCTGCCTCGCCTTGGTTTCTAGTGGGCGATGATCTCAATCCCGGCAGCACACCGAGTCGGCTCACTCTGGCCAGTTGCACTCGTAGGATCGTGGCGATTTTTGCTTGTTGGATCACGCCGAGTGCTCACACCAGCGCATCGTACCTCCGGTGCAGGCGGGCTCGGCAGGTCTCCGAACCGGCCGTCTAAGGGCGGATTCTCCAGGTCTCGCTGCTGGTAAGCGTGTTTTCACGCCGTTCGGGCCATTTTGTTGACCGTTTTTGAAGTCACATCTACTTTGGTAATAGTGACTTGCGGCGTGTAGACGCCCCCCTGAGCGACGCTTATCTGCAGTGATGAGGCCCCCGATGACGGATTGGTTGACGAAGAGCCTGCGCGCCTTTGGCGCGCTTGCGATGGTCGCGGCGTGTTGCGCGGCGGCGGCGCAAGTGCCACTCGATGGGTTTTTCCCGTTAGTCGGCATCGGCCTTACGGACGAGTTCATCTTCGATGATCTGTTGGGCCAGAACCCCGTGCCGGCCACTGGCGTGTCGGGCAATCTGTTGGGAGCCGGCGGGACTCCCTTCTACGACCTCGCCCTGCTGGATACGGGGGCCGGGCTCTCCCTGGTGACCGACGCCGCATTCGACCGCTTCGGGCTTGGCGAGCCGGGGCAGGGGGGCGGGTCCGACGGCTACCGCGGCACGGAAACCGTCCCGATCGGCGGTGCGACCGGAACCTTGACCGCCGACATTAACGATCCGCTCGGGCTTTACGCTTCGGGCCTGCAAGACCGCACCGGGGCGGGGGCGGCGCTCGCTATGAACAACGCTGCGCTGCAAGGACAAACGAACACCTCGACCCTGACCTTCCCGCCCGATTCTGAACTGCCGAACGTGGTTGGGCTTCCGTTTGCTAGCCAGTATGCAACCCGCATCCGGAACGATCAGCCCCAGGTCTTTCAACTGGAAGGCAAAACGATCCGCACGCCGGCAATCGACTTCCTGCCGCTGGGCAGTGGCGGGGGAGACATCATCCGGAAAGCTCCCTTGAGTCTGAATCCCGGGGCAGCGTTCACGACTCCCCCCGGCTACTTCCAAAACATCCTCAACATCGTTGACGGGATCCCGGTACACGAGAACCCTCAGCTCCCGACGGGCATGGCGGGCGGCATCGCGTCGGGAGGGCTTTTCCTCGACATGTTCGCGAGCAACGACGGTCTCACCCTTGGTAGCCAGAGCGATCCGATCGGGTTCTTCTTCGATACCGGGGCCAGCGTTACGGTCCTCTCGGAGGCCTCCGCCGCGGCGATCGGTTTCGATGTCGTTACCGACACGCCCGAGTTCACGATCTCGATCATCGGGTCGGGCGGGGAAATCGGCGACGTGCCTGGCTTCTATCTCGACCAGATCACGCTCCCCGCTTTGGGCGGAGCGATTGTTGCTAATAACGTTCCGGTCGTCGTCCTCGACGTAACCGACGTGTCGGACCCTGGTAATATCGTGCCGGGGATCTTGGGCACCAACCTCCTGGCTGGCCGCAACGTGGTGATTGATCCCAACCCTTCGATCGGGGCGGGAGGGGAGAGCGCGGGCGTCTATATCAGCGATCCGGTGACCACTCTCTACGAGTGGTCGACTGCTTCGGCCTCGGCGCCCTGGTCGGATGGCTCGTCGTGGGCCAAGCCATCGACCCCGACCTACCTGAGTAAGACGATGTTGGAGCCGACGGGCGCCGGCTCGCAGGTGGCGGTCGTTGCCGGCGACCAGCAGGCCTGGGAAACGTTTATCGAAGGGGGGAACGCCGGCCAGACGATGACGGTCCATCTGACAAGCGGATCGAAGCTCACCACATTCTCTGGCCTAACGGTCAACGAAGGGGGCGTTCTGCAACTGGACAACGGCGTCGTGGATGCCCAATACGTCGATGTCCGAGGTGGCCGTCTCACCGGTGAGGGAGCCATCAAGACAGGCAGCGGGCCGATCGGTGGCCAGGTCGAAACGCTGGCCGGCACCATCGCACCGGGTCTGGGCGTCGGCACGCTTTCGATCGAAGGACGCCTGTCGCTGGGCGAAGAAGCGATCGTCGAGATCGAACTCGCCGGCACACAGGCCGGGTCGGAGCACGATCAGATTGTCGTGATGGGCCCCACGGCTCTATCGGGCGAAATCGAGGTCTCCCTGGTCGGGGTGTACGAGCCCACGGTTGGGGACACTTTTGAATTGATCACGCACGAGAACCGGGGCGGCGAGTTCACCACCATCAACCTGCCGACCGGGTACGTGTGGGACTTAGACTACAACTCCGAAGCGGTGGTCCTTGAGGTCATGGGGCTCGGGCTCACCGGCGATTTCAATAACGACGGGGCCGTCGATGCGGCGGACTACACGGTCTGGCGAGACGGACTCGGAGTCACTTTCGACGACACCGACTACGTTCTTTGGAAGTCGAACTACGGAGCCACGCTCACCAGCCCGGCAGTCAGCGTTCCAGAGCCCTCGACGCTCTTGCTGATGGCGTTCTTGGGACTAAGTGTCAGTCGTGTTCGCGGCTGATGAAGTTGTATGGCTCCTTTGCGGGAGCCGCTCGCCGCACGCACTGCAGAAGTTCGCCCCGTCGGGGTGGTTCGTGTCGCCGCAGGCGGGGCAGGGGGGCGTGAAGGGCCGCGCGCCGCTGATCACCTCCGCCGAGAAGATGCCGGTCGGCACGATGATGATCGCGTAGCCGAACAGCATGATCAGCGCGGCAAAGAACTTGCCGAGCGGTGTGACCGGGGCGATGTCGCCGTAGCCGACGGTCGTCATCGTGACGATCGCCCAGTAGACGCTCGTGGGGATGTCGTCGAAGCCGCTCTCCTGGTTCGCTTCGATCAGGTACATCAGCGTGCCGAGGATCACGATCGAGCAGAAGATCACCGTCAGGAAGACCGTGATCTTCGGCCACGTGTGCCGCAACGCCGCGAGCAGCGTGTTGGCCTCCTTCAGGTGGCGGCCCATCTTCAGCACGCGGAAGACCCGCAGCAGTCGCAACGTCCGCACCGTGGCGAGCGTGTCCACGCCCGTGAACATCAAGGCGAGGTAGCTCGGCAAGATCGAGACGATGTCGACGATGCCGAAGAAGCTGAAGGCGTAGCGGCTGGGCTTCTTGACGCACGCCAGTCGGGCGAGGAACTCGAAGCTGAACAGCAACGTGATGACCCACTCGATCGCGTCGAGGGTGGCGCCCCAGCGGGGCTGAATCTCGTTGACGCTCTCCAGCATCACCGCCGCGATGCTCACGACGATCGCTACCAGCAGGATGACATCGAACCACTTGCCGGCGGGGGTGTCCGCTTCGAAGATCACCTCGTGCCATGCCTTCTGCCAGTCGGCCGGCCCGGCGGCGAGGGGGCGTTCGAGGGTCTTGTCGGCTGCTCGCTCCGTCATGCCGGGGATTCTAACGCCCCCGTCGCGAGGGGCCTACGCCGGCTGCTGCAATCGTGCGCCGGGGGCGATTAGAGCCCTAGGTCGAGGTAACCACGCTCTTGCAAGCGGACGAGCACGCGGACGAGCTCGATGGGCTTCTCGACCTTCAGGGCGGCGAAACCCTTCTTGCGACGGATATCAACGTTGCGGCTGGTCATGTTGAGTTGTTCGCCGATCTCGACGCTGCTCTTTCCCAAGGCGATGAGGCGGCAAATCTCGCGGTCGCGATCGTCCAGTTCGCGGAACGCCTGGGCGAGCTGCCCCATGACGGCACGGGGATTCGCCTTCTCGTCGCCGATGACTTCGAGCGGACGGGTGATGCCTAGGATGGCGAAGCCGGGCTGCTTGAGCTGCCGGAGACCGCACTTGTAGGTGCGCAAGAGGTACATCTGATGATCGGCGCCGGCGCCGGTGTGATCGCACTCCAGATGATCCGATCCGGAGAGGATCAAAGCGTCCGTGTGCTTTGACACATCGACAATCGTCGGGTCAAGGAAAGCCTTCGCGTGCCTACCGATTGGTGACTCGGAGCCGGTGAAGAACTTCAGATAAGATTCGTTGACCAGGGTTAGCGTCCCTTCCTCGTTCTTGAGGTAGACGCAGTCCTCGAAGTCATTGATGCGTTCCAAGCTAGTCCGGTCCCCTTGAAGCCCCACAAACACGGCTTCGGAGATCTCTTGGATGGCCTGCTGAAACGTGGTCCGAAACGAGAAAATCCTTTCCATCGTTCCGAGGTTAGCGACAATTTTTCATCAGTGTTAGATGTATTAAACACCACTTAACACAAAACACATCAATTAAGGCCGGAAGGGGCTAGCCCGAGTCGCACGTGGCCTGATGGCGATGCGGCCATCAGGCCAGGGGCAGGCACGACAGCGGAACTAACCCCTCCGGCGCATTCTGTCTTCCTAGAGCTAGAGCGCTCTGCAGGCGGTTTCTGGATATAGAATATCGGTTCCTGCCGGGGAATGGCATCAGCGAACCACGCGTTCGTTTAGCGAAGCGTGAAGCAGGCCACACTAGCGGAATCTTCGAGCAGGGCAAGGGGCGGCAGCTGGCGTTCGCCGATGGCGAGGGCGCCAGTTCGCGATCAAGTCAGCTTAGGCGACAATCTAGACCGATGCCGATGCGCGGCAAGGGCTGCGGCGTGGCCTTGGAGAAGCGTCTTCGAGTGAGAATCGCTCTTGGCGATGCTCATAAAAATCAGCTACTCCTCGTCGAGAAGATCCATGCTAGCAGGAGGGGCTACTTTCCGCAGTAGTCGATCGCTCGGGCGATCTCGCTCTTGAGGTCCGCCCGAGTGACGATGCGGTCGATATAGCCGTGCTCGAGGAGGAACTCGCTAGTTTGGAAGCCTTCGGGTAGCTCGGTGCGGAGGGTCGCTTTGATCGTGCGGGGGCCGGCGAATCCGATCAGGGCTTTCGGTTCGGCGAAGACGAGGTCGCCCAGCGAGGCGAAGCTCGCCGCGACACCACCCATCGTCGGGTTGGTGAGGACCGAGATGAAGAGCCCTCCCGACTGATCGTACTTGGCGAGAGCGGCGGAGACCTTGGCCATCTGCATGAGCGAGAGAATCCCCTCGTGCATACGGGCACCGCCGCCCGAGCCGCTGACGATCGCTAAGGGCAGGTTCTGCTCGGTGGCCCGCTCGATCAGCCGAGTGAGCCTCTCGCCTACCACCGAGCCCATGCTGCCCATGATAAAGGCGGAATCGGTCACACCAAAGGCGACCCGTCGGCCGCGGATCATCCCGGCGCCTGTCAGGGCCGCGTCGCGGAGCCCGGTCCGTTTCTGTTCGGTGATAACCCGTTCGGCGTACGGTTTCTTGTCGGAGAAACTGAGTGGGTCGGCCGGTCGCAGATCGGCGTCCCACTCCTCGAAGGTCCCCTCATCGAGGACGAAGCGGACCCGGTCGGGGGCACTGAGATACATGTGCCGTCCACAGACCGGGCACACGCTCATCAGACGCTCGACTTCCTTGCGGAAGATCGTCTCGCCGCAATCATCGCAACGCAACCAGAGGCCGCTGGGGACCCCCCGCTTGGGACGGGGGCCGCCGCTCTGAGCGTCCGGGGTCGAAGCGTCTGGGGCCGCGGCGGAGGCGGCTGGCGTTTGGCCCATCGACATGCGTATACGGCGTAAAGCGGCTGAAAAAACCGAGTCGGACGATCCCTGGCGTCGCCGGCCTCGATCACGCATCTTACCAATCGAACCGCCTGGCGACCATGCCGGCGGGGCCGCCGAAACCCAGCCCAGGCCGCGACTCCGCCGATGGCACGCCCCACACAGCTCCGGATCGCCACGCCCGCGGACTACTGGTTTCCGGCAGCCATTTGCTCATACGGCTACTTCCTGCTAGCACCGAACCGCTGGCGTCCCGAACGTATGGCCCTGCAGAGGGGGTTCGATGCCGCCGAATTTGGTCTCCCAGCGGGCGTCTTCGCCACGGAGATCGATCAACCCGGGGGTCGCGGAACGCCCCTCCGGGTCCGCTGTGATCGCCCGCTCGACCCGGAGGTCCGATCCGCCCTAAGAAGGGCGGTCGTGCGTATTGGGCGGCCTGACCTCGATCTAAGCCGCTGGCGCCGACTGCACCCGGCCGCTCGGCGACGGGGTTTTGGGCGGCTGTATCGCTCGCCGACCTTGTTTGAAGATATGGTGAAGACGATCACCAACTGCAATGTCGGCTGGCCCAGCACGGTGCGCATGAACCGGCTGCTAGTCGAGCGTGTCGGCGAAGGGGCTTTCCCCACGCCGGCGAGGCTCGCCCGCCTGGCTCCCTCGCGGCTGCAGCGGAGTTGCAAAGTCGGGTATCGGGCGAAGCGGATCGTCCGGCTCGCCAGAGGCTTTGAATCGGGAGCGATCGATCCGAGTTGGTTTGAATCGACCGAGCGCTCTGACGAGGAAGTGTACGAGAAGCTCCTGACACTCGAGGGGTTCGGGCCGTACGCTGCGGCGAACGTGATGCAGCTGCTCGGTCGCGACGATGTGCTGCCCATCGACACGGAGGGCTACCGCCTCCACGAGAAGCGAACCGGCTCCCGAACGCCACGCGACCCGAAGCGGCTCGAGGCGGCGATCACTGCGCACTACGAGCCGTACCGTCCCCACCGGTTCCTCGCGTATTGGTACGACCTTTGGCGGGATTACGAGTCCCAGCGGGGCGACGCCTGGACCTGGGAGCCCGAGGAGGTTGGGGCCAGCTTCACCGCGGGCCGACTCGACTGACCCTTCCGAGGGGCGGCCCCGCTTGTCGCCGCCCGCGCAACCGTTAGGTTGATGACGCCCGGTCGCGAGGGGTGAGCTAGTCTTGGGACGGCCGCTCCCCTCGCACGAGACCCCCATGCTGACGATGCCCCTGCCGGTACGCCCCCATCGATTGACCGAGATCCGCGAGGACGAGGCGCTCGCAATCGGGCGGATGCTCGCCATGGTGTGGCCGAAGCCCGACCGGGGCGCCGTTGAACGGGCCGAGCAGATCAAACGCTACGGAGTCGAGTACTCCGGGCCAATCGACCTAGCCCCAATCTCCTACGTCGTTTGGGAGGGCGAAGAGGCGGCCGCCCACGCGCTCACGTTCGAACGCACCGTGGCCACGCCGACGGGCGAGATCCCCGTCATGGCCCTCGCCATGGTCGCCGCCGACCCGGCTTGCCGTGGCAAGGGCTACGGCGCCGCCGTGGCGCAGGCCGCCTTCGAGCGCGTCGATGCGGGCGACTTCCCGTTCGCTCTTTTCCAAACCAGTCACGCTGTGCAGCCGTTCTACGAGCGGCTCGGCTGTCGGCTGGTCGAGAACCGGATCGTCAATTCGCTCAGCGAGAGTGATCCCGCGGCGAATCCGTTCTGGGACGACATCGTGATGCGTTACCCCGGCGGGGGCGAGTGGCCGGAGGGCGACATCGACCTCCGCGGACGCGGCTATTGAAGAGGGTTCAGGCCGGCGGCGCCGACCCGAGCCGCAGCGCGTAGAGCAGCAGCAGTCCCCGCGCGGTCCAACCGAAAGTGCGGACCCAGTTCCATTGCACGAGCCGCCGGTGCAATTCGGCGTCGAAGCCGGCGGACAGACGGCCGTGCTGTGGCCCGAAGAAGAGGGCCGTCGAGCCATCGACCAGCAGCAGGAGAGCGAGCCCCGCCCAGGCGACCCAAGCGGGCACGCCCTCGGGCCGCCAAGCGAACATCGCGAGCGCCGTGCCCAGCTCGAGCAGCATCATCGGGCCGACGGCCCACACGGTGCGGGCCTGGTGGATCTGCTCGTAGCGGACGAACGCCTCCTCGGGGACGTCGGCGAACATCGGGTAGTGGACCAACTGCACGAACCAGATGAGGCCCGTCATGTAGAGCGAGGCCAGCGCCTGCGCAATCAGCAACCAACCCGCCATCACGCCGACTCCCGCGCCGAGGGCGCCGCTTTGAGGTAGGGAGTGAGCATCTCCTCAATGACCCGTTCCACCTCGGGCCCGCCGTCGAACCCGTCGCCGATCGCGGCGATCGCTTCACGGTAGGAATCTCGGCGGTCGAGGAAGCCACTGAGGTCTTCGGCCGCCAGCTTCTCCAGGATCCGTTTCTCGCCGGCGCCCATCTGCTGAACGAACTCGGCGTTGATGCGTTGCTCGTAATGGTGGCGTTCGGGCATCACGAACATCGGCTTGCCGAAGTAGAGCGCCTCGCCGATCAGCTGGTTGCCCGCCGCGGAGACGACCGCGTCGCAGCTCGCCAGGTCGTCGACGAAGGTCTGCTCGTCGATCGGGCAGAAGGTGATCGCTCCCTGCGGGGGGCGCTCGCCGAGTCCGTACAGCCGCACGGGCAGGGGGAGATCGGCCAGTTTGTCGAGCACGCCCTGGGTTGTCGCACGCCGGACGTAAGACAGGAGGTGCTCGCCTCGCGTTGGCGTCCGCTCGGCGATTGAGTCGCGGATCAGCGGGCCGACCTGCGTCACCTGCTCGCAACCACGCCGCAGCGGCGGCTTGTAGAACGCGGAGACGACCGTCCGCTGCTGGCGGATGCCGAAGGCCCAGATCGACCAGCTCATCCGCCACGCCCAGGCACGCAGCTCATTCGGTAGGGAAGTGAGATCGTACGTCGAGAGGAAGTGCTGGTGATCGAGGCTCAGCACCGGCACGCCCACCTGCGCGGCGGCCCGCGGCAGCAGCGGCTCGAAATCGGTGATCACCAGGTCGGGGCGTTCGACCCGGATCGTCGCCGCCAGGTCGCGCACGTACTTCCCGAGCGAAGCCCAGAACGCCCCGCCGAAGCGGATCGTCTTGAGGTTGTCGATCTTCCCTTCGGAGTAGTGGAACTTGAGGCCGGGGACTTCCCGGACCTCGATCTCGGGGTCGTCCGTATACTCCTTGCGGAGGAATTCGAGGGCGTCGTGCGACGTGAACAACACCACCCGGTGGCGATCACGCAGACGCTCTACCACCGCTCGGGCGCGGGCCGCGTGGCCGCGTCCTTCGCCCATCACGCTGTAGAACAGGGTGGCCATGGGAGGGGGAGTGCTTAACCCTTCTTGGTTCCGATGAATCGGTAATACGGCGCCCGGATCACGGGGACCCAGGGCAGCTTGCCGTGCTGCTCGTCGATTTGCACAGGATCGAAGTGACGGTTGAGCATCGGCAGGTGGTCGGCGCTCGGGTGGACGTTGTCGTTGCCGAACCAGAAGGGCCAGAAGTTCCGGGCGAAGTAGGAGTGCTTCGTGCGGCCGTCATCTGGATAGCGTCGCGAGACGTAGAAATCGACCACGCCGATCGTGCCGCCCGGCTTGAGCAGCCGCTTCGCCTGCTCGATGGCGGCGAACCAGTCGGGGATCATTGTCAGCGAGTAGGTGAAGGTCACCAGGTCGAGCGATTCGTCCGGCAGGTCGATCGCGGTCGCGTCGGCGTGCAACGTTTGGGCGTTCGACCAGCCCTCGTTAGCGATGCGACGGCCGGCCACCTCCAGCAGCGACTCGGAGAGATCGAGGAACGTCGCCGAGCCGAACTCGTTCAGGCGATCGCCGAACAGCTCGCCGTTGCGCGCGGTCCCCGCGCCGACGTCGAGCCAGGCGCCGCCGGGCGTGATCGGGAGGGCCTCGAAGAGGGCCTCGCGCCCGTGCAGCATCTTCTTGCGGAACGCGTCGTAGTCGTCCGCCTGACCGCCGTAGAAGCTGTCGAGTCGCTCTTGGTGCGTCTCACCGCGGATTGGCGAGAGCGTCAGGTGATACAGCGTTTTTAGCTGACTGATCGCCCCCATCGGCCGCTTGCTCCGTTTGATGATTGCTCTGAGTGACCCGGCCGCCGGCGGCGTAGCCGAGCTTGCCGTCGGCGCGGTTGGCCTCGGCCGCGGTGGCCGTGACGCCGTCGCGGCGTAGCGTGGCGATCGAGAAACCGCCGTAGGTGTGAACGCGGTCCTGCTGGTGCAGCTTGTCCGCCAGCTCTCGGTTGTACTCCAACACCTCGCCGAGCGTGCGGCGTTGGCCGTTGACGGTCACCGGGATCGGATCGACGAATTCGCAGATCACCGCGGCGCTGCGCCACAGGAGCTTCGCTCCGTCGTCCGCGCGGTCGACGATCTCCTGCCACTGCAGGGCGAGCACGTCCTTCATGTGCTCGGCCATCCAGTCCATGTGATCGAGCAGGATGAAGTGCGAGTAGTTGCCGTCCGCGCCCTTCAGGTGGTCGAGGATGGTCGTGGTGTGCGTGTGAATCCGCGAGGCGAGGCCGGGCTGGCCGTCGGTCCCCTTCAGGCGTGCGAAGTTCTCTTTCTTAAGGTACCCCGGGCAGCACTCGGGCGTGTACTCGCCCGTCAAGTAGACGCGCCAGAAGTAGTTGTCCTTGAGTGGCAGCTCGGTGAACACGGCGTCGAGGCTGTGCTCGATGAAGGTGGCGATGCCGCCCGGGTAGTACTTCTCCAGCTGCTGCCGCTGCGCCCGCGGCACGCCGAGGAGCGAGAGCGTGGCGTCGCGCCGCAGGGCCCACTTGATGTAGGGGCCCCAGAAGGCGGGCTTCACGCGCTGGTAGACCTCGCGCTGCTCCTCGATCGTCTCGGCGGCGAGCAGCTTGTCGATGTCCTCGCGGACCTTCGCGTAGCGGTTGATGTACCAGTTGACCCACGAGGCGAACATGCCCGAGGAGCCGCGGAAGTAGAAGCTGGGACGCTTCTTCGAGCCGATGAAGAACTTGCCGTTCTTGTCCCAGAACTTCCGGCTCGCCTCGGGGAGCTCGGCCCGCAACGCATCGGTGTAGATCGCGTCCCAATCGTCGACGCGTCCGCGGCCGAACAGCTCGAAGAACTGGTCGTAATCCAGCTGCTTGATCGCGGCGAGCTTCAGGTCGAGCAGCGCGTTCTGGCGCGGGTTCACATCGACCGTGTCGATCCGCGCCGGTTCGTCCAGCGCGTAGTCCAGCGCGTTGCAGCCGGCCGAGGTGATGACCAGCACCCGATCACCAGCGCCGAGTTCGAGCGCCTCGCGGTCGAGGCGCGGGTCTTCCCAGCAGGTGTTGTAGACCAACTGGTTGCCGTGGCAGAACTTAAAGACCGCTTGACTGAGTTGTCGAGCCAGCATGGGGAGTCCTCGGGACCCTTCTTGGGCGCCGCGAGGCTAGCATCCGTCCTCGCGCAAGCCACAAGCCTAAGGGGCCGAGCAATAATTGGAAAGAACCCCACCTGCGGTGTGCCGCACGCTGACGGTCAAGACCAGCTGACTGAACGGTTTAGGTCGACCTCCCGATTGCGAGTTGGGTGGTTCGCTTCCAACAATTCGGCTCGTGGTCCGCTCAGACGGCGATCGAGGCCTGCTCGTCGGCGCTGGTCGGCTCGGATTGCTGCTGCTCGGGACGGGCGGCGAGGCGATCGATCAGCTCGCCATCCCCGCGGATCAGCTCAAAGCTGCCGTCGGAGAATTCGACAAGCGCCGAGCAGTTTTCGACCCAGTCGCCCGTGTTCAGGTAGACGACCTCGCCGAGCTCTTCGATCCGTGGCACGTGGATGTGGCCGCAGATGACCCCGTCGCAGTCGGAGTCGTGAGCGCTCTGGAGGAGCTGCTGTTGGAAGTCGCTGACGTGGGTCACGAGCTTCTTGACGCGCGCCTTCACCCCGGCGCAGAAGGCGTACGGGTTGTGCTTCTTGCCGCGGAGGCGATTGCCCATCCAGTTGGCGGTCAGCAGCACGTCGTACGCGTAGGAGCCGACGAGCGAGAGCCACTGTTTCTCTTGCTCGACCTTGTCGAACTGGTCGCCGTGCATGACGACGTACCGCCGGCCGTCCGCCGCCGTGTGGACGAAACGGTCCTGGATATCGATCACGCCGAAGTTGGCCAGGAAGCCGCGGAGGAAGTTGTCGTGGTTGCCCGGCGTGTAGAAGAGCTGGGTCCCCTGGCGTTTGAGCTCCATCAGTCGGCGGAGCACCTGGTCGTAGACCGGCAGCCAGCGCCAGCGGTTGCGCAGTTTCCAGCCGTCGATGAAGTCGCCGACGATGTAGATCTGTTCCGGCTCGTACTGCTCGAGCAGCTCCAGCAGCGGGCCGGCTTGCGAATGCCGGCAGCCGAGGTGGATGTCGCTGATGAACAGGGTGCGGACCACGCCACGCTTTTCGGGCTGGGGGGAGGGCTCGGGCGGAGGCGTTAGCAGCAGCGGGTTGCGCTGCGGCTGGCGGCCGGTGGGACCGGAGGGTCGGGGGGCGGGTGAGTCGAGGCGGGCGAGGCGGGGCGAGTCCGATCCGGTTTCAATGAACATGCGGCGCCTGGCGGTTGACGGCAAGGCGGCTTGGGGAGGGAGGCGTCGCCTCGCGGGGCTCCCCGAGCCGGTCCGATCTGTCCGTTACCTATATCTGCCGCAGAGGTTACGTCGTCGAGTGGATAGCGCTGGAAGGGGGTTAAACTTCCGTTCAGATTCGGTGAAGTGCTGGCGCCGCCGGTCCTGGTGAAGGCCCGATTCTAGCTGTGCATCCGCGGCGGGTCGTCGCTGTCGGCGAGGATTTGGGCCTCCTGCTCCGCCAGCTCGTCCAGCCGCCGCATGACCTCCTCCTCGGGGGCGAACCGCTTGGCGAGCTTCGTGTAGGTCGTGTGGTGGCGGGCCTCCGACTCGAACAGGCTGTGGTAGAACTCCGACAACTCTTTGTCTTGGCTGACGTGCTCGGCCAGCTTGCTGAACCGCTCGCAGCTGCGGGCCTCGATCAGCCCCGCGACCAGCAGCCGATCGACGGCCCGCTGGGGCTCCTGCTTGCTAACCAGGTCGTTCAGCTTGCGTCCGTATTGGCTCGGGGTGAGGCGTCGGAACGGGATGTCGCGGGCCTGGAGCAGCTCGACCACCATGTGGAAGTGCTCCAACTCCTCGTTGACGATCTCCGTCATCTCGCGGCAGACCTCCAGGTCCTCCACGTAGGCGAACATCAGGTTGAGCGCCGTGCCGGCCGCCTTCTTCTCGCAGTGGGCGTGGTCGATCAGGATCGCGTCGAGGTCGGCGTCGACCTGCTCGAACCAGCGGGCGTCGGTTTCGGACTTCAAGTGGAGCATGGCTTCGCCGGGGAGCGGGGAACGGACGGCCCACCAAGATGATGGATCGGGCCCCGTCTGGGAACACGCCCTCCGCCAGTCGATTCATGCTCCCGTCGCCCCCAACGAGGCGTCACGGGGCCGAATAGTTGGAAGCGAACCCCCCGTTTTTAGCCGTCTAGGCCGAGGTTCGCGCTCGACGTTCTCAAACAATTCGGTTCCGCGCACGTGGCCAAAACCGTGGCCAAAAACGGCGCTTGACTCGATCCCCCGCTAGGGTTCATCGCCCCACGGTTGGCGAAGCACGCCTGGCGACCCAGGTCGACGCCACCTGTGTTAGTTAGCAGAACGCCAAATCCCCCACAGATTGTGCCGCCGTGCTGAAGCTCGATTATGATCGAGGTCTAGCTGAACTAGACAATTCTCGATCTATTGCGGACTAGAATTCAAAAGACGCGAGATGCATGCACTATGACGGAGGAGGAGGGCGAACTCGATCAGATCATTGCTGATTGCACCGATGCACTAGATCTTTCCCCAGACGATGTGTTGTCTCTGATCCAACGGGGTAGAGCGTGGTACTGCAAGAAGGACTTTGACCAAGCTATCGCTGACTTTGACAAGGCGGTTAGCTGGGCCCCAGATCGCACCGACGTTCGCTACGACCGCGGTGTGGCCTTCAGCCAGCTTGGCAAACACGACCTCGCGATAGCGGATTTCACCGAAGCGATTCGCCTCGGACCCGGGCATAAGAGCTTGGCATGGTGCTACTACAACCGAGGCCGCAGCCGATTCTTCAACGGCGAGCAGCATAACGCGCTCGCAGATCTCAGCGAAGCGATACGTCTCGACCCCCGGCACGCTTATGCATACGACATGCGGTGCTTCGTCTGGCAACGTCTTGGTAGACACCGGGAAGCAATTGAGTACTACGATCAGGCCATCAAGAATGATCCTGAGTATGCCGACGCTTACCACAACCGTGGTAACTCGTGGACCCACCTCGGCAAGTATCGCAAAGCGATCGCTGACTTTACGCAGTCCATTCGCTTGGACCCCGACGACCCCCGCTCTTACAACAGCCGTGGTTTCGCATGGTGTCGCATGGGGAACTATGACAAAGCGATCGCCGATTACGAACGAGCCCTAGAACGCGACCCGAGATCATCGTTACGGCGCATCGTTCTTGGCGGTGTGCTAGCGGGTTGCCCGAAGTGGCGCTATCGCGATGGAAGTCGCGCGATGGAACTTTGCACGGAAGCCTGCGAACTCACGGACTACTGCGATGCCGATTGCCTTACGTCGCTGGCCGCTGCCTACGCAGAGTTAGACGACTTCGAGTCGGCCATCTCGTTTCAAAATAAGGCCTTGGCTGTCGCCAGTGAAGATGACGACAAGGAGGGGATGCTCGGCCGCCTGCAGTTGTACGAGAACGGCACTCCTTGGCGGATGGAGGTGCCTAAATGGTATCAGCGTCTCTTTGGAGCCCATGGCCGCTCCGGCCGACGCGGATCCGCGTCGGCTTCATGGTGGATGCCGCCAAGTGCGTAAGGTGTGACCCTCCTTCGAGGCTTGCGTCGCAAGCTCGCGCGGCGGGAAGGGCGCGGCTTAGCCGTCCAGTTCCCGCTCCGCTGCGCGGGCGACCCGCTTGAGCAGCATCGTGGGGAGCCAGCGCTTGAGCCAATGGTATCGCCCCGCGCGGCGGCCGATTGGGGCGACGATCCGGCGGCGGCGGTACGCTTCGAGGGCCGCGTCGGCGACCGCCTCGGCGGTCAGTTCCGCTTGCTCGACTCGGCGGGCGACTTGCTCGCGGAGTTTTGGGGCGCTGTACACGGCCGCGTCGAACAGCCCGGTCGGCGTGACGCCGGGCAGGACCGTGGTCACGGTCAGCCCGAGGGGCGCCCACTCGCCGTGGAGCGTCTCGCCCAGGGCGACGACGCCCGCCTTCGTCGCGTTGTAGGCGGCGAATTGCGGTGGGGAGACCGCCGCGAAGATCGAAGCGATTCCCAGCATACCGCGGGGCAGCGGGGGCAGCATGCCGCGGGGCAGGGGGGAGGCGCCGCCGGAGTCGGCCGCCAGCAGCGGGCCGATCTCGCGCGCGCCGAGCAGCATGCCGGTGAGGTTCGTGTCGACGATCGACCGCAGGTCGTTGGGATCGCAGTCGATGAGCTTGCCGCTGAGCAGTCGACCGGCGGTTTGGACCAGCAACTCGACGCGTGCGCCGTCGTGCCGCAGCGTGTCGGCGAGGCCCCGCCACGCGTCGGCGTCGGACACGTCGGCCGCGACCGTTTCATGATCGCCGGGGCAGGCTGTCGAGAGATCGGCCTGAAGGGAACGCAGGCCCGAGTCGTCTCGGTCGAGCAAGACGAGTCGATAACCGAGTCGGCCCAGACGGAGGCTGATCGCGCGGCCGATCCCGCCCGCGGCGCCGGTCACGATCGCGACGTGCGTTGCCCGTGCGGGAGCGGGTGATTCAGACACGTCGCGCGCCGAGCACCGCCAAGGACAACCAGCCGAGGCCCGCCGAGACGGTCGCCGCAAGCACGCCGGGGTACTTGCGTTCGAAGTAGTTGCGGCACTTGGGGCAGGTCTTGAGGTGGGTGGCCATCGCTTCGGCGTCGTCGGCGGCTAGGTCGTCGGCGGCCAGGTCGCTGTCGGCGGTCAGGTAGAGGTTGTAGGCGGGCATCTGGGCGACGCACTGATCGCAGCTGATTCCGCCCGGCGTGGGGCAGGGCATGAGGTTCACCGCCAGCACCGCGGCGAGGGCCAGCGTGGCCACCCCGCCGGCGGTCTTCAGCACCGTGCGGCGGGTCTGGTTATCGCGCATCCGGCCGCCCAGCTGGCAGAGCATGCCGGCGGGGCAGGGGGACCAGTCGTCCTGGTTTTTGCTGGGTTCGGGAGTGCTCATATCGTGCTCGCCGTTTCGCGTCATCTTCCCGGATTCTGACACGCCAGAGCGAACAGGGCGAGGCGTGACGCCGGGGCTTGGTGAATTATCGTCGGGATTGGGGGTTGAGGACCGTATTGCAGCCCACGGTGGCGCACATCAGCTTGAAACCGCCTCCGCCGGTTTCAGGGGACCGTCGGCTGCTCGGACGAGGGTGTCGAGGTCCGATAGCACCAGCTTACGTCGCCCCACCGTGAGCAGCCCCTCGGACTGTAGCTCGCCCAGCACGACGGTGACCGTTTCGCGGGTGCTGCCGATCACGCTGGCCATGTCCTGGTGCGAAAGCTTGATCCCGAGGCGCACGCCGGGCGGGTCGGTGCTCGGTTGGCCGTATTGCTCGGCGAGTTCGGTCAGCAGGCTCACTAGGCGTTGGCGGTTGGAGCGGAACAGGAGCGACTTGAGCCGCCGTTCGATCCGCCGTCGACGGAGGCCGATCAGCTTGGTGACGCCCATCGCCAGCGTCGGGTCTTGTTCAATCAGGCCGCGCAACGCGTCGGCAGGGAGCAGCACAACGGTCGACTTCTCGGCCGCCTCGGCGAACTCCTCGCGGGCCCCCCCGTCGAGGGCCTCCAGCTCGCCGAACAGCTCGCCCGGCTCGATAAAGGCGAGGATCGTCTGCTTACCGTCGCTCGTGAGCGAGCCAATCTTCACCCGCCCCTCAGCAAGGACCATGGCCGCCTCGGCGGCGTCCGACGGCAGGTAGACCGGCTCGCCGCGGCGGAAGGTGCGGGAGCGGCAGAGCGGCTCCAGCCGCGCGATCTGTTCCGGGCTCAGCCGGCGGAACAGGTCGCATTGTTTTAGGTACCAAAGCTCTTCGGTCATGCTGCACTCGGTGTCGGTCCGAAGAGCGGGGGCTGCCCGTCCCGTAGGCCTTCCGCTGGATTGGCTGCTGTCTTGACGCCCGGTTCAACTCAATCCGCCGTGGCCCAGTAGCCGCCGCGGGTGTGATCGAACTTGGCTTCGGCCCCACGGATAGCGTCGTTGACGCGGCCGTCGCTGTAAACCGTGAGCCCGTTCACCCACGTGCGCACCGGCTGGCCGGTCAGTTCGACCCCATCCCAGGGGCTCCAGCCACTTTTTGTGAGCTGGTCCACAGAACGGATCGTATGCCGTTTTTCTAGATCGACCAGCACGAGGTCGGCGTCGTAGCCCGTGGCGATGCGGCCTTTGTTAAGAAGGTCCCAGGTTCGCGCAGGGGCGTCGCACATCCAGTGGACGATCTGCTCAAGTGTGCAGCGGCCTCGGCTCGCCTCGTTCAGCATCAACGCCAAGGAGTTCTCAACCGCGGGCAGGCCCGAGGGGGACTGCGGGTAGGGCTTCTTCTTCTCCTCAAGCGTATGCGGCGCGTGGTCGGTCGCGATCACCTGGAGCGTGTCCGCCCGCAGGGCGTCCCACAGCCGGGCCGCGTCCTCCTTGGTCTTCAGCGACGGGTTCATCTGGATGAGCGTGCCGAGCCGCTCGTAGTCGTCGATCGAGAACAGCAGGTGGTGCGGGCAGGCCTCGCCCGTGATGAGGCCACGGCCGCTGGCGATCGCGGCGGCGATGAGGTCGGTCTCGTCGCCCGTGGAGACGTGCAGCACGTGGAACCGATGGTCGTGCCGCTCCGCCAGGTCGATCGCGCGGGCGGTGGCGATCCGGGCGGCGGCGTGGTCGCGGATCCGGGAGTGGTCGGCGACGTCGGTCGTGCCGGCGAGCCGCTCGGCGTTGGCGCGGACGGTCGCCTCGTCCTCGCAATGCGCGGTGAGGGGGAGCGTGGTCTCGGCGAAGATCCGCTCGAGGGCCTCCTGCTGGTCGACGAGCAGGTTGCCCGTGCTGCTGCCGATGAAGATCTTGATGCCGGGCGTGCGCTGGGCCGCCTTCAACTCTTCGACGTTGTCGGGGGTGGCGCCGAGGTAGAAGGCGTAGTTGACCCGGCAGGACTTCGCCGCGATCGCGAGCTTCTCGTCGAGTCGCTGGCAGGTGGTCGTCGTCGGCGAGGTGTTGGGCATCTCGAAGAAGGTGGTGACGCCCCCCTTCGCGCAGGCGCGCGTCGCGTGCTCGAGGTCCTCTTTATGGGTGAGCCCTGGTTCGCGGAAATGGACCTGGTCATCGACTACGCCTGGCAGGAGGTGCAGGCCGGTCGCGTCGATGGTCTCATCGGCGGCGACTCCCACGCCCGGATCGAGGTCGGCGATCTTGCCCCCCTCGAGGATGACGTCGATCCGCTCGGGGCCGCTCGGCAGCATCGTGGTGGCGTTGGCGATCCTGGTTCGCATCGGTTGCCTTCTTTCAACAGTTGTTGGCGCGTCCGTGTCGTGTTTGGAGGACGCATTGTGGCCCGCCCGGTGGCCCTTGGGCAACACGCCGCGTCGCCGCCACACCCCCGCGCGGCATTCTTCGGTAAGCCGACGCCCGGCGAGCCTGGGTGACCTAGGCTTCTTCGGCCGCGCCAAGTGCACGGCCCCCCTCCTCCTCACCGACGCGGCGCACCGGCTCGCTGGCCGCCCCGTCCGGCTCCTTTTCTCCTCTCGCTATCGCTACCGCCATGGCTCGTCGATCCCGACGCCGGCAGACCCGGCCGCAGACGCCCAAGCCCCGCAAGCACGAGACGCTCGAAGCCCGCGTCGTGATGTCCGCCAACCCGCTTGGTGGTCCGATGATGGGGCATCACTCGATCGTGGACGAGGAGCCGATGCTCTCGCAGCACGGCAGCGGACCGTCAATGGGTCACGCGATCGTTGAGTCGGCGCCCGCGGTCGATCCCGACGCCGACTTCTGGATCGAGCGCGTCGAGGACATCGGTTGGGAGGAGGTCGATGAGCAGTTCGATCGCATCGAGCAGCTGCTCAACGAGGCCCACGACCTGACCGGCCAGGACGAGGTCGTCAACCGGTACGGCTTCGACGGGACGGGCCAGACGGTCGCCGTCATCGACAGCGGCATCGCCTACAACCACTACGCCCTCGGCGGGGGCGTGGGCGAGGGCTACCGAGTCGTCGGCGGTTGGGACTTCACCGAGAACGACGCCGACTTCTACGACGACGGCCCCGAGGGGAGCCACGGGACGCACGTCGCGGGGATCGTCGGCGCCGTGGGCGACGGCGCCCACTCGGGCGTGGCGACCGGTGTCGACATGGTCGGCCTGCGCGTCTTCGACGACGCGGGCAACGGCTACTTCAGCTGGGTCGAGCAGGCTCTCCAGTGGGTCCACACCAACCGCAACGCGTTCGACAACCCGATCACCTCGGTCAACCTATCGCTCGGCACCGAGTGGAACTCGGACAGCGTCCCCAGCTGGGCGATGCTGGAGAACGAGTTCGCGCAGCTCGAGGCGGACGGCATCTTCGTGTCGGTTTCGGCCGGCAACAGCTACGCCGATTACAACACGAAGGGGGTGAGCTACCCGGCGGCGAGCGACCACGTGATCCCGGTCATGGCCACCGGCAATGACGGCCAGCTCGCCCCTTTCAGCCAGCGGGCCGAGTACGCGATCGCCGCCCCGGGGCGCTGGATCACCAGCACCGTGCCCGACTACGCCGCCAACGACGGCGACACGATCGACGACGACTGGCTCAGCATGAGCGGCACCAGCATGGCGGCGCCGTACGTGGCGGGCGCGAGCATGCTCATCCGCGAAGCGATGGACTTCGTCGGCCAGACGGGCGTCGATCAGTGGGATATCTACGACCACATGATGGCCACCGCCGACACATTCTACGACTCGGCGACCGACACGAACTACCAACGGCTGAACCTCGAGGCGGCGATCGACGCCCTCATGCCCGAGGACGATTTCGGCTCGAGCGTCGCGACGGCGCACAACCTCGGCACGCTGAACGACAGTTCTGGCAGCAACCCGTTGAGCCTCGTCAGCGGCGCGATCACCACGCTCGACGACGCCGACTACTTCACTTTTACGGCGGGCGCTACAGGCACCGTGACGGTGACCGCCAACGGCATGACCCACGGCATGGTGGCCGAGTGGGACGCGTGGGGCGGCTCTTGGAACGACCAGGGGGGCGGCTCCTGCGTGCTGGATGTCGTCGCCGGCCAGACCTACACGGTCGCCCTCTCGTCGTCCGATGGGCTCGGCTACTACGACCTCGACATGTCACTAACGCAGTCACCCGATGAGCAGGCCGCCTCGGTGTTCGCAACTGCGCGTGACCTGGATCAGCAAAACGGCTACTACTCCAACGGGAATGAGTTCGAGAACTATGGCGGTCGTGGGGAGAAATGGTTTCAGGCCGCGGATAAATCTTGGCACTTCATTACCCCGGATGGAGCTGTCCACGCCTGGGATGGCGGCATCGGCGCGAACGGCTCTCTGACCGCTTCGCTCTCTGCCACACATCATGAGAACCTCGAACTGGTGTACGACGCCCCAGATACCGGGGTGGTTGATTCGGGGCTCTTCGCCACAATCGATTCGGTGCTTGGCTTGACCTTGCCCGAGGGCAACTCAGCAAGCGGTGGGGTTCAGTGGCTTGGGGCCGATTCCGGGTATTGGTACTTCGTGGACGCCGAGGGGGGCCTGTATGAATGGCAAGCGGGGAAGAACTTGGATGAGTGCGTCTTGCTCGTAGAGCTTGACTCCTCTGTGCATAGCAGCCCGGAGCTACTCACAGAAGCTTCGGCAGCCAATGCCTCTGTTGAGCAGATTGCGTACGACGTAAACCAGCAACTCGACCTGAACTTTGTCGGCAGTTATTACGAGAGTTTTGCCGGTTGGGGAGAGAAGTGGCTGCGATCCAACGCGAATGCTCAGTGGTACTTCATTACGTCTGACGGAAATCTGTATCAGTTCACCAACATCGCAAGCCTGGCAGAGAACCCGTTGGTGGCCACGCTCACCGGCGATTACTTCACAGATCCTTCACTCCTCTACGCGGCTGCTGCACCATCAACCTTGCAGGTCGCTTTTGATGAGGCCTTCGGTGTCGCTGGGACGGGAACTGGCGCATGGAACCACGGCTCGCAGGCCACAGAAGGTGTTGGGGCCATGCGAGAAGAGCTTGCCCTCGGACTCATGAACGGCTCTGCAGGTCGCACACAGACCGCCATTGAGAGCATGTCGTATGGCGCCAAGGCGTCAGCGGTTCAGCCGGGGAGGGACAGCATGCTGTTCAAGAGACTTGAGGGCTCCGTAGCCACGGAGGACCATGAAGAGTCGAGTGACGAGGCGGTCGTCAAGGATCGCATCGGGGACAAACAAGCCGTTGACGAAGTCTTAGCAAGCGTGGACGCAAAGACGTTCATCGAGTTCTGATCGTTGCCGAATTAGGCGACGGCTGCGCGGGCAGGAGGTATTTCATTAAACAGCTCATAGAACTGGGCTCCTGCATTCGACCAACGGCTGCGCTCAGCGTGCTGTTGGCCAAGCATCGAGTAGCGATGGCGTTCTTTACGGTTGTTTGCTAGCCGGAGAACGGCCTGGCTCATAGCGGATGCATCACCAGCGGGCACAACTAGGCCGGCTTCACCCACGCTTTCTGGCATGGCGGTGCGGTCGCAGACGACCGGCGGGCAGCCCCGAGCCATCGCCTCTAGGGCGACCATCGCGAACGACTCAACTCGGCTGGCGGAAACAAGGCAGACCGATCGGTTGAGCAGCCGAGTGAGCTTGTCTGGGTCGCAGAATCCATGCCACTGGATTCGATCCGCAACTCCAAGGTTCTTGGCAAGTTCCTGTTCCGCACTCCAGACCCCGGGGTTCGCTCCCCCTGCTACTTCGAGCCGCCAATCATGCGTGGGCTCGTTCGATACCAGGTCAGCCAAGGCCCGGACTAATGTCGCGTTGTCCTTGTGAAGAGCCGGGCTGGTGATCGCCGTAAGCTGCGCAGAGTTGTAGTCATGGGATTGATTGGCTTCGGTGACTAGGTGATCAGGCAGGCCGATGTAGATGACTCGGCTCTTGCGTATCTCGCTAGGGACGGAAGCGTGGGCCGCCTGCCGCAAGTAGTCGGACTCGAAGACATTCGCCTCAGCTGCCTTGAGGGCCTTGTGCGCGAGTGCGTCGCGCAGCCGATCGGTCGCCATCGCGAAGAATGAGGCTGGCCGGTCGTCCTGAATAAACCTAAGCAGGTTCAAGTGGTACACGACCTGAGGGAATGGTACACGGTGAGCATAGTGATTGATGCTGAGGATCACGTCAGGGGACAGCCGTTCGAGCCATTTTCCTAAACGCACGTTTTGCCATAGCAAGCGTCTAGCCGCCCCAGCACCTGGCAGAACGCGATGCACGAATTCACAGCCAAAGCTTCTCGAAAGAGACTCATAAGCGTGCCGATCGCTTACCACAGCATGGACTTTGACCGACGCAGCGGATCTTTGTAGGCCCTCCATCAAGCCGTGCATGACCGTAAGCCCACCGCCTCGGTGTACTGCCACGGCGTTGATTGCAACGTTCATGGTCGCTCACTTTCTGTTTGACGGTGGCGGGCGGATGATATCTGAGAAGGAACGGTTCGGGGCGAGCTCGCGGCAATGCCGAGTAGCAACCACCACGGAATCGCAAGAACCGGGATTTCTAGCAAGGATAAGGGTAGACTGCCGATCAGGGACCAAACCGCTAGGGCCCCCATCAGCCACGCATGTGCTTGCTTGCGTAGCACGCCGCGGAGTACTAGAACGCCGTTCAGTAGCAGGAAGATCAGCAGACCGATCAATCCCGTCTGAACTTGGATGATGGAATAGCCACTTTCAACCTCTGCGATACGGCTGATTGATTCCTGAGTCAGGGTCTCGGCGTATCGGCTCGCCCCCATCGTGTAGGGCCCCCAACCACAACCAAACAGGCCCGATTCCCGCCACGCTTCAGAGAAGTTGGAACCGAGATACATATCGCGGACTCGATCGATAAGCGAATCGTCGGTGGAGTTCGTTTGGAACGACCGTGATCCAGAGGCCTGTGCTATGACGTCGAAAGCGGCCGGCGAAAGAGCAGCCGCAAGGCAAACTAGCAACAGCCCACGAAGTGCCATCTGAACGGTTCGGCTAGTATGTTGTCGCAAGAGTAGTAGGGAGGCAACCAGGATGGCAATTCCTCCTAAGGTTGCCATTCGGCTTCCGCTAACGATGCCGCCCGCGTACAGAACTACCATGCAGAAAGTGGCGTACGTCTGTTCCGATTTCGACTTGGCCATGCTCGACCATCCCAGACCGGCTATCAATCCCAGTGAAACAAAGCTAGCGAAAACATTGCAGTGCTGGAAGAAAGAAGCCACCCGCGTGAACCCGCCCCGGCCCACAGTGCCCGACTCGAGGTCCATCGAGGCATTAAGCCAGTGCGAGGCAGGCAGTTGAGATTGAAACAAGGCAAACAGACCAGCGCAAGCGCCAAAGATCGTTAGCTTGCTCAATAGGGAGCGTACGGAATCAGCATCGCGGTAGTATGCAGCCCCTAAGAAAGCCAGAGGTGCAAAGGCGCAATTAACGAGCACGCCAATCGCGTGGGTAGCGGGTGAGGTCAGTGCCCCGATTGCAGACAGTACGATGCCCCAGGCAAGCCATGCCAATGCGGTAAGGGGGAGGCCGCCACGAGCCACGCCACGTTCAAGATTCGAGAAGAACAGGCAGTACAACGCAGGGAAGAACGCGAACTTCGCTGCGAGTATATGGACGCTGTATAAGGGGAAGACACGTCTCAGGAACGCTTCGCAGAGAACAAAGAACAGCCCAAGCTCGATTGCTCTGTGGGGTAGTCCGGCAGTCCAAGTTGCTGTGCGACTAGGCAACCTATGAGTTATCGGCGGGGTCCTGGCGGTGGCAGGCATCTTGTGAGGGGTAAGCTGTAAGTCGTTGATGGCAGAGAACGTTAGGCGTTAGCCTCCCGCGGGAGGGGCCTGCCAAATCGGTTCTATATGGATGGTTAGGACACATCTCGATAGAACAGTCAAGCAGATCTCGTATTCACGATCGACTCGGAGTGTTCACTAACCCAATCACGCCCTGCAGCGTACCCACTCTCGACCAAGACCTCGCCGAAGTGCCGATCAAATACCTCGGCGGCCTCCCTTGAGAAGTACTTTATCCATTCCCCTTGACGCCCGCTCCTTAAAAATGAGCTGGGGTCGCTCTGGCCGCGTTCTCGCCCTGTAGTCTTACCGAAATCGAAGCGATTAATCGCAGCCGCAGCTGCCCCTCCGAGAGCTTCCCTGGAGCTGAATGCTTCAAGGGTCAGCTGCAACGCACGAACACCATCGGAAAGCAGGTCTTCATACCTCAGGACCGGGCAGTTCGCGTTGGCGTCGAGACGAGACGAGACGTGTTCTGCCCAGTTGACAGATGATGAGAAAGGCTTGCTAGCCTGCCCTTGAATGAATTCGGGCATGAGCTCGTGGATCTGATCGGGTGATCCGAGTCCCGCTATGCTCCTGTAACGAGCCGCGTTGCCGCTCCGCTCACGATTGGCGATGAGGTGGAAGTAGAGAGACACCATGACATCACGCCCGTCTCGCATTACGTACGCTGCGCGTTGATTAGCAGGAGAGTAGCTGGCATGGGTTTGTTGAACCGCCTCAAACCCGATTGGGAGAACCGAATGCTGCGGGTACGGTAGCCGTAGAGCGTCCGCGATGAGTTGTGAGGCCCAGGAGGTCCCGCTCTTTGGGTACCCGTAAACGAACAGCAGCGGAAAGGTTCCTGGGAATCTCACCGCGAGCCATCTGGTCACGTGGTGAGATGCCGCGATGGGAATTCGCAGCCTTCGCCTTCTGCGATGCGTCTCTGATGACCAACTTGAGGATGACGCGGTCGCCATAGTTGCGTTCTTGTTCGTATTCACACGGAAGAGAGGTGCACACGCTAGGCATGAGCGATGGAGGGGATCAGGCCGCGGTTTGGCGGAACATATCCCGGAACCCTTGGGCTATCTGTAGTTTTCTGCTGTAGCCTCTCAGGGTGATGAACGGACGTGGCTCGGCGCCAAAACTGCGAACGAATCGTTCGATAGGTTTGACGACCGATCCTTCGAAATCAAATGTTCTAGATACCCCCGACGCAAAACAGATCGCCTCGTGCATCAGTAGACTCATTGCGCAACTAGCCCTCAGGGCAGGGGCGCTGCCTGAAACAAGGTAGTAGGCGGTATTCCTATCCCATACCAAGAGCAAGGCGGCGTGTAGGTTCCCTTGTTCGTCCTTCGCGGTAAACACTTTGCCAGCATCGCGTTCGTAGCAGGCGTCCACCAGCCTAGTAAGGTACTCTCGACTGTAGGGCGGTGTTCGTCCCCATTGCCCGAAGCTCATGGAAGTCATTTCATAAAGTGAATCGGCATCATTTCCTGAATCGACCACGATGGCCTGTTGGGCTTTTCTTACGGCAGTGCGCGTTGCGCCGCGGTAGTTTCTCCAGACGGCTTCGAGGTCAGTGAGATCAGGGAGAATATACGTAGTGGACAGGCTTGATTGAAAACCTCGCCACAAGAAGGGTAACCAGTTCTGAACCGAGTAATGCCAGTTCTGACAGAAGTAGTCGAATTGCGGGATTTTGCTGGCGAGTTCCGACAGCCATTCCTCCTCTTTCGCCAGCCGCGTAGGCAGGCTTCCTTCTGGGGTTGCGACCCATGGCCCCAACGTTTGAGTGAGACGCGGCATCTTCAACAGGCGAACCCCCGCACGCCGACGCTGAACGATGGGCATGCGAGCAACGATCTTTCCCCCTTGTGTCACTTCGAACGATTGCCATTGACCTGGCGCAACCGTATCTAGCCACCAGTCTCTCTGGAAAATGCTGTTGTAGGGTTCGTTGGCGCCTTGCCTAGGGATCAATGGCTTTGCGGTCGTGGCGTTCTGACGCCCTTTTCCTTTAGAATCTTTCATGTGATTGAGTGAACTGAGGGGCGCTCTTGCCCTTCGCCAGGCGGCAGAGTGTTAGTTGCTAGGCAGCTTTCAGCAGGCTTTGCCTTTCTTCATTATCTGAGGGCCTGCGCATCACGGCGTGGAGGCGGTATGGGTAATGCAAGGACCCGTGAAACTTAATAGTAAGCCCGTGCTTGCGGGCCTGCGTCGTCAATTCATGGTGATCAAACCATCGCCCCATGCGGTCGTCCGCCATTCGGCGTGCGAATGATTTGAGGTATTGGAGAGCGCCGGCCTTAGGATGGCCTGAGAGCCTGCCTGACCTGAAAGAGTACCTGGCGTTTTTCCAAGGGATCATTGCCATGACGATGCTGCCATCCTCTGCCAGCATTCTCGTGGCGTTCACCAAATGCTGATCCAACTGTGAGTTAGAGAAGCATTGGATTACCCCATTCGAGAAGATTAACTCATACCGCTGGCTGTCACGATACTCGGCTCCATCCCCCGTTCTGAGGTCTGCGCTCGGAGAGGATGCTTGGAACTGAGCCAACATCGATTCCGAGATGTCGATGCCGCGGTATTGCGATGCCTTGTTGAAATGCAGGTGCTTGTATAGGGCGCCGTTGCCACACCCGATCTCCAGTACTCTGTCGCCGGGCAATTCTTCTAGAAGAACCCTCAGTTCCCTGCCGTACGAGGAGTAGAATTCTTCGGTGTCTTCAGCGTGCAGGGGCAATTCTTGTTGGCCCCAGAAATCTTTCCAATCTCGTGAGTATCCAAGCATTGAAGTTTCCAGCTTTCCATGTCCAGATGACGGCTGCCTGCAAGGCGAGGATGGCCGAGATCAGTACAATGATTCGAGTGGGAGTGAGGGAGGCGTTGGCAGTTGATAGGGTGCACGCACCAGCAGTCGTGACCAGAAGAACCGTGGTGCAGGCGGCGAGGGGGGCGAGCTTTCGGATGCTAATCCCAACGATGCGGAAAGTTACTAGCAGCCACACAACGTTGTAGATCGCGATTAAACTGAAGTAACTAGTGGCTGCTGTGGCTGCAGAACAGCCGCTAGCTAGCACGGCAAACACCAAGCCGATTGCGGCCAAGTCTGACAACACCTGCATCACAACTGCGAGCCGTTGCCGTTGCATCACGTCGTAGACTCTGGGTAACCATGAAGTCAACAGCATTGCAAAGCAAGGCGCCGTTGCCGCTGCAATGTATAGTCCGGAATCCGCCCATTTCTCGGGGAGAAGTCGCTCAGCGACCAGCGGGGCAAAGTGGCCGGCTAGCATAAACCACGGGGCGGTCACGATAGCTAGTCGCCACAGGGCTTTCAGGACAAAGGGCTGGAAACGCCCGTCCCTCAGCAGCGTTTGGATTTTCGGATAGAACACCTGACTCATGGCGGTTGTTACTAAGGCGGTGGGAAGCATGGTCAACTGCACAGCAAACGCAAACAAACCGACCACGTGTGTGGTCGCGTAGATGGCGAAAAGAGAAAAGATCACCCGCCGGCTGAACTGCGAAGCGAAGCTGTACGAGGCGATATACAGAGGGTACTGGCGGTATTCGGCGGCAGCACTCGCGATAGCCCGCAGAGGGGCCTGCGATGATTTCCTCAGTAGGGTGGGCCACAGCGTAAAGCATGCCGACAGCAGCAATGCTACCGCCTGGCCCGCAGCCGTGCCGCAGATCAGGGTTGTCTCACTACGATGCCCGCATGCAGCCAGTGCTAGCGGCAGGACGGCAATGGTTATCGACTTGCTGAGTCTGACTAGCGCAAGGCGGCCGAACTCCTGTTGTCTTGTCATCCAGTAGGCGCATGCCTGCTCGAATCCTATCGCCACCGTCATCGGAGGCAGGAGCCACAGCAGTGGCTCCAGCAACGGTGCCCCAATCATCGCGGCCAAACGATGCGATGAGGTGCATACAAGGACTGTGACTGAGATCGCGACAGAGAACGCAGCAATCTGACTGGTCCAGAACAGGCATGCGGCACGTCGATGAGATCTCGGCAGGACGATGGCCACTTCGTATCGAAGTGTGGCCACAGCCTCAGCCAGCAAGGTGGCCCCGATGAATAGTTGCCACGCACCAACATCACGTGGCTCGAACCACTGCAACAAGAGCGGCGTTGCGAGTAGTTGAAGGCCGCGTGACGCTACTGACGCCGATACAAGCTTGAGGAGCTGGCCGGAGAATTGCTGTTGCTTGTTGGTCATCTCAAGGTAGTTGCGGCCGATACACCATCGCTGGTGAGGGGCAGTATTACTGCACGGCAGCGGAAGCGTTATGCGGCATACCGGGACGGCTTAGAGGCCAGTTCCATCACATTCCGGACGGTTCGGCATGTTGCCTGCATCTCGTTCGGCGAGATAGTTGGATCGCAAAGGAACATCAAGCTCGCATCCCCAAGTTGCTTGGCGACAGGCCTCGCGCTGACCGGACGCCAGTCGGCCGGGACGGCATGCTCACGATAGATTTCGCTGCATGAACCGCTTAAGCCACGTTGCCCATGTTCTGCCAGCGTGTGCAGGATGCGGTCGCGGTCCCACCCCGCGCGAAGTTGCTTCTGGTCAACGAACGAGTACAGTTTGTAGTACGCGTGATCGATATGGCGGGGGGGGGTTGGTGTTCTCAGTGCACTGCACGGTGCTATTCCATGGACAATCTCCATGGCATTGCTGCGGCGTATAGAGACCCATTGGTCGAGTTTCCTCAGCTGCAATCGGCCGATTGCAGATTGCACTTCCGTCATTCTCCAATTGGTGCCAAAGCTGTCATGCAACCAACGGAATCCCGGCGGGTGCTGACGCTCGTGGACCGCCTCCCAGCTCTTCCCGTGATCCTTGTAGCTCCAGGCTTTCTGCCATGCGTCCGTGTCGTTGAGCAGAAGCATGCCTCCTTCGCCGGCGGTCGTCATGATCTTGTCCTGACAGAAGGAGAATGCCGCGGCGTGACCGAAAGAACCTACCGGCTCACCGCGATATCTTGCACCGTGCGCCTGCGCGCAGTCTTCGATCAGGATTAACCCCTGCTCCTTAGCAAGGTCTTGCAGGGCGTCTAGCTCACAGGGCCAGCCGGCAAGGTGAACGCATATGATCGCCTTGGTCCTTGGGGTGATCAGCGGACTCGCCGTGCACGCCGTGAGGTTCTGAGATTCGTGATCGATGTCCGCGAAGACGGGCTTCGCGCCCCGAATTGCTACGGCGCTAGCTGTGGCGATGAAGGTGCGTGATGGAACAATCACTTCGTCGCCGGGGCCAATCCCGAAGGCGATCAGCGCGAGTTCTAACGCGACGGTTCCATTGGACAGTGCGACCGCGTGGCGACGATTATGGTAGTCTGCGAACTCTTGTTCAAACCGGCGGCCTTCTTCCCCGGTCCAATAGTTGAGTCGGCCCGAGCGAAGCACTCGCGTAGCGGCCTCGATCTGCTGATCGTCCAGCCGGGGCCAAGCGGCTGACACGGCGCTATGCCGCGGCTTGCCTGCACTCATTGTCGGGTGTTCTTCGGGCTGGCAGGTCTTCATGTCTTTTAATACGAGGGCCGGACCCCGTGAGCGTGTGAAACAGGCAAACGAGATCGCCCGCAATGGTATAGCTTTCAACGTAGTTTTGATTCAATCGCAGTTTGTCCGGCAGCAGCACCTCACGGTCTAGTTGTTCAGCATCGTCGGACACAGCTAGTAGCAGCTCTTCATCTCGGTAGAGCAGGGTGGCGGGGCAAGTTATGCCGGGGCGGACGCTCAAGACCTCCGGCGCCAGCAGTCGGTACATCGGGAGGTGCTTCGGAACCTCTGGTCGCGGTCCTACAAGCGACATCTCACCGATCAACACATTCCAGAACTGCGGCAGTTCGTCGATCCTGGTCCTTCGCAGCACTCTGCCTAGCCTTGTGATCCGTGGGTCATTCGAGGCGGTCGATGTGCAACCACCAAGATTGGACCGCATCGTGCGGATCTTATTGACCCAGAAGAGTCGGCCTCCACGCCCAATCCTTCTCTGGCGGAATAGGCCGCTTGAGCCGGTGTCTACCCGTGCGGCGAGCACCGCTGCCCCGATAAGCCATCCGGTGATAGCCAAGCCGACCAACGCCGCCGCTATGTCGATGAAACGCTTGAAGCGATCTCGATTTACTCGAGCTCCGTGCCGTTCTTGTGTGGCCGTACGAGGCATTATGCTGCGGCCTCCGGTATGATGTGGGGCCGCTCAATGATCGGTTCGATCGAAGCGATTTCTTCGAGATTCAGAGATCGTCTGCCTGCTCCGATGCTCTTCTTGCTGATGGAGTGGGCGAAGGCCTTGATCGCATTTGGGCTAGGCTCTATCCCCAGGAACTCAGCTGCTCCCGATAGGGTGCTCTCGGGGGAGCTTACGAGTTGCTCATACTGGATGCTGTGAATCCGATCATCTGGAATGCTTCGGAGTGCCTCCGAAGCGGAGTCAACGCAACGCCTCCACTGGGTGGCGCAGACAACAGCCAATGGTTCACGGACGCGAAGCTCGTCGAGCCCTTCGAAGCGTGGTCCCCAGGTTGATAGCGCTCGGTCCTCAGATAGGTGTCGTCGAAACTGGTTCCGTAGGAATCGCCAGCCATAGTGAGGCAGGTCGCCTAAGGGGACAAACCGGGTTTTTTTCAAGAGATAGCTGAATTCGATCGAAGCGCCCCACCGTTTCATGGCTGATGCGGTGACATCGTAACCATCACGAGTTATGTGGAGGTACCGAGCGTCGGGAATCACCTTATCCACGAAGCCTACTCGCAGCGTGTTCGCGCAAGTCTTCTCGACTACCCACTGCGAACGCGTGTGGCGGGTAACCCATTCGAAACCATCGCGGATACGCTTGCGGATCTTGGGCGAAGCGAGGCTGGCTGTCAGTTCGTCGGTCGGGTGCCTTGCGTTGCCTGTGCGCCATAGGTAGTTGACTTCATCGCAGGGCCAAGTTCCGACCCCCGCGAAGCTCGTCATCCCATTGCGCAGCAAGTTGGTTCCCGAGCGTCCCGCCCCCAGTATGATAACCGGCCGAAAGTTGCTTCTAAGGCAGTGGTCTTCTGTAGTAGGTGTCATGCGGCTGCCTTTGTTGAGTGGGCCTGTGTGGCCGCGCTCGCGTCGAGGTCAGAGATCAGGTCAGACCAAGCCTGCAGCATCCGCTCAGCACCAAAGCGGTGTTCGCAGAATCGGGCGATCTGACGGCGTCGCTCTATAGTCCATTCGTCGCGACGTTCGATCGCCTCATCGATCGCGCGGCCTATGCCACTCGGTTCAGAAGATTCAGCCACTACGCCGAGGCCTTCCTTCCGCACTAAGCGGGCTAGTTCGGAATCGTCTTCGACGATGAGGAGCAGCGGCAAGCCTTCTGATAGATACGCCATCGTCTTGCTGGGATAGGCGTACTTGATGACGCCTGGTTCGAGCGACACGATGCCATAGTCGGCCTGACGCATCGCCGCGTGGGCCACGGCTAGAGACTGCCTGTCTACAAGCTGTACGCAGTTCGGATCGGCCCTCTGTTTCAGCTGCTCAGCGAGAAACCCCGTCCCCATCATGGTCATGCAGAGCTTGTCATGATGGTTCACATATTTGACTGCATCAACCAAGGAGCCGAGCCTTTGGAATCGCCCCAGGTTCCCAGCGAACAGCAGCTTGGTTTTATCCGCTGAGCCCAAATGAATAGCCTGTGGGTGGGCCTCGTCTGCATAGGTTCTCTGGGGACAGTTGTTGATTAGAGAGACCGGTGGGAGGTCGGTTTGACGTTCTCTCAGCGACTCCTTCATGTCGCTTGAAAGAGTAACGAGACGGTCGGCGTTGCCGCATGATCCGGAATCGATCCGTCGCAGCAAGCGGTACAAACTCCCCTTCTTTGATGCGCTGATCTCTGCGAGTGATTCGGGGTGGATGTCCTGGAGGTGAAGGATGTACTTCGCCCCTGTGAGCCATCGAATGATCCTCAATGCGACGCCAATCGCGATTGGCGGGTGGGCGTTTGCGACAATCAAGTCGTACCGTCGCACAAGCACCGAATGGACAACGGCACGCGCTAGGAAAATCAGAACGTTGATCCCACGTGCAAGACGCTGCTTCTTTCGCTCGGGAAGGAGCGCTACCCGCCTGATGTCGATCCCAGACAGGGTTTCATGCCAAGGCCTCTTCGCCGCGGTCGATCCGTTGTAGCTCGGCTGTCCGGCGAACGCCGTGACGGAGTGGCCATCTTCCACGAGCCGCTCCAAAATCATCCTGAGGAGCGTTGCGTACGGTGTGGTGTCGGGCCAGTAGTGGCGATAGACGGCTAGGATCTTCATGGTATTCAGAAACCCCACTCAAGCCGCGCGGATGCCGTCCCACAGGTGGCCCAGCTTGGCCGTCCCCAGGATCAGCTTCACGACGCGGTGGGAGACGTTCGCCACTTGGTACTCCGCGGCGATCGGGTGGCTGCTGGCGTGGTCGCGATTGCTCGTTACGAACTCGACCGACTCCACGATCGTGTCCGTGTCCAAACCGGTCAGCACGATGTGCCCCGATTCCATCGCCTCGGGACGCTCCATCGCGGTGCGGGTCGTCACGGCGGGGAAGCCGAGGATCGAGCTCTCCTCGCTGATCGTGCCGCTGTCCGACACGGTGCAGAACGAATCGAGCTGCAGCTTCACATAATCGTGATAGCCGAACGGTTTAAGGAATTGCACGCGGGGATCGACCGGCACATCGATGTCGTCGAGCCGCGCCCGAGTGCGCGGGTGGGTGCTGACGATAACCGGCATATCGAAACGCTCGCTTAGCGTGTTGAGCACGCTCAGGAGCTGCTTCAGGTGGTCCTGGATGTCGACGTTCTCCGCCCGGTGCAGGCTGACCAGCAGATAGCCCTGCGGCGTGAGACCGAGACGCTCCACGGCGTCGGATGCCCGGATGGCGGGCAGGTTGTCGTCCAGCACCTCACGCATCGGCGAGCCAGTCAGGTAGACCCGCCGCGGGTGAATGCCCTCGGACAGCAGGTTGCGCCGGGCGTGCTCGGTGTAGACCAGGTTGAAGTCGCTGATGTGGTCGACGATCCGCCGGTTGATCTCCTCGGGGACGTTGAAGTCGAAGCAACGGTTGCCGGCCTCCATGTGGTAGACCGGGATCTTCATCCGCCGCGCCAGCACGCCCGCGAAGGCGCTGTTCGTGTCGCCGAGGATGAGGACGGCGTCGGGTTTCTCCTCGCGGAGCACGACCTCTGACTTCATCAAGACGTCCCCCAAGATCACGCCGAGCGAGTCGCGGCGGATGCCGAGGAAGTGGTCGGGTTGCCGGACCTTGAGGTCCTCGAAGAAGACCTCGTTGAGCTCGTAGTCCGAGTTCTGGCCCGTGTGGACCAGCACGTGCTCGACGTGCTTGTCGAGCAGCGCGAGGACGCGCGACAGCCGGATGATCTCCGGCCGCGTCCCGAGGACGGTCATCACCTTCAGTTTGGTCGCCATCCGGGCCCTCCTTGGTCCGAAATGGATGCTCGCGGCCTTCAGGCGGCCACGGGCAGGTAGTGGGTGTCGGCGTCGTCGGCGTCGAACAGCTCGTTGCACCAGAACATGGTCAGCAGCTCATCGCTGCCCGTGTTCTCGATGGAGTGCGTGTGCATGACCGGGATCGAGATGAATTCGGGGCTCGCCCCGGAGACGTGGAACTCGTGGACGGCGTCGCCGCCGATCGGCCGCAAGCGGATGGTCGCCTCGCCGCGGACGACGCAGAACCACTCGATCTTGCGGGTGTGGTAGTGATTGCCGCGCGTCACGCCGGGGGCGGTGGTCGAGAAGAAGACCTGGCCGCCGCCGTCGGTCTTGATGACCTCGCAGAGCCCGCCGCGCTCGTCCGTGTGGACCGGCGGGCGGTGGCGGTGGTCGTCCAGTTCGAGGTGTGACAGGAACGTGCCGTACAGGCTCGCCCGCCAGGGGGTCGTCAGATCGGGCACGACTTCACGGTCGAAGTACGCGGAGCGGAACTCTTCGAGCACGGCCAGCAGCTCGGTGACTTTCAGTTCGACATCGCCGCGCAGGCGTTCGACGATCGGTTCGGCCGGCGGCGCGTCCAACGCGATCTCGGTCAGGCAGTCCGCGAGGTCGCTGACCCACAGCAGCTCGATTTTCCGGTCCTCGTGGACCTGCGGTTGTTCCTCGTGCGTGAGCTGATGACAGAAGGTGGCGACCGCCGAGTTGTAGTACGGCCGGCAGCCGGCGCCGTAGACGTTCGGGATGACGAGCGTCGTGACCGCTCCGCCCGCCTCCGCCGCCCAGGCCTCCAGCTCGCTCTCCGCCTTCCGCTTTCCGCGGCCGTACGGGGAGTCTTCTTCTCGTTTGGTCGTCGAGGAATAGACGATGTGCGGCGTCGCGCCCGCTTCGCGGCAGGCGGCGGTGAGCAGGCGGGCGAGCTCGGCGTTGCCGTTCTCCAGCAAGGTGTCGTCCGCCCGGTTAATACCGGCCAGGTGCAGGATCACATCGCAGCGGGCGACGAAATCGCGCAGCTCGCTGTGCTTCTCCCAGCTCGTGCGCTCGAGCGTGACGACGTCGCACGCCGCTTCGCGCCCGAGCCGTTCGATCGCCCAACGGGCGACAAAGCCGCCGGGGCCGGTGACGCCGATCGTCTTGCTCATGCTACCACCCGCAGGCTGGTTTTCTTGCCGCCACGCCACGATTCGAGCTCGTCACGGACATCGGGGAGTTGAAGCAGCAGTTGCTGCACCTCATCGACCGAGAGCAGCGGCGCGTTCGCCGAGGTGTAACCCTCTTCGCGGAAGCGGGCCGAGAGGTCGCCCTGCGTGAAGTAGCGGTCGTAGTCGCGTCCCCCTTCGCAGGGGACGCGGTAGTAGTAGTCGAACTCTTCGGCGTGAGCCAGTTCCTCGGAGGTGACCAGCACCTCGTGGAGCTTCTCGCCCTCGCGGACACCGACGATCTTGATCGGGTTGTCCGCTTCGAACAACTTCAGCAGCCCGTCGGCGAGCGTCTGCACCGTGGCGGAGACCGCCTTGCGGACGAACAGGTCGCCCTGCCGGCCGTGCTCCATGGCGAAGGTCACTAGCCGCACCGCCTCGGCGAGGGGCAGCAGCAGCCGGGTCATGCGGGGTTCGGTGATCGTGAGCGGCTTGCCCGCCTTGATCTGCGAGATGAACAGCGGGATCACCGAGCCGCGTGAGTACATGACGTTGCCGTAACGCACGCCGCAGTACGTGACCTGCGATTGGTCGGAGCGCGACCTGGCGAAGGTGAGCTTCTCCATGAGGGCCTTGGTCTGGCCCATGGCGTTGATCGGTTGGACGGCCTTGTCGGTGCTGAGGACGACGAGCTTCTCGACGCCGTTCTCCTCGGCCGCCTCGAGCACGTTGTGCGTGCCCAGCACGTTGGTTCGGACCGCCTCGATCGGGAAGAACTCGCACGAGGGGACCTGCTTGAGCGCCGCGGCGTGGAACACGCAATCGACGCCCCGCATGGCGGTGGCGATGCTCCGCGGTTCGCGGATGTCTCCGATGACGAACGACACGCGGTCGTCGTCGAGGGAGAGCCGCATGTCATGCTGCTTCTTCTCGTCGCGGCTGAAGACGATTACCCGCTTGGGGTCGTCCTCTCGCAATACGAGACGCACGAAATCGTTGCCGAAGGAACCGGTCCCTCCGGTCACTAGCAGCGTCTTGTTCTTGTACATCCGTGGGCCTTGCGCAGGGGCGCGGAGGTTGGTCCATCAACCAGAGCGGGCCGGCAGTCTATGGCGGGCTCAGAGCGAGCAACAAGTCCAATCCCCTGGGTGACGTTCACGACGTTGATCGGCCTGACGAGATGGCAAGGTCGTCTTGCCGTGTCGGGGGGCGTTCGGTACTTAACCGCCTCCCCGTGCCTCGGCGTTGAGCGTCTCGTCGCTCGGCGTCGTTAGCTAGTCGACCCAAACCGTTCGCCACTCGCCGTATGCGGACCCGCTCGGAAACCCTTTGTTTAACGTTGCTTGTCGCTCTGGGAGCGATGACCACGATGGCCGGTTGCCAGTCCGGCTACCAGCGTGCCCACGCCTTGCCCCTGGGCATGCGCGCCACGCCGATGGCCGGCAAGGAACGCATGCGACTCGGCGGACTGCTAGCGGCGACGGCGCCGAGCAGCGCGGTCGGACCGGGCGATCTGCTCGAAGCCACGATCGCGACCGGCATGGCGGGCGAGGAGCCGATGGTGCATCAGACCCGCGTCGCCGCCGATGGATCGATCGACACCCCCCTCATCGGCCGCGTGGCGGTCGCCGGGATCGAGCCCTCTCAGGCGGCGGATCAGATTGCCTCCGCCGCCGTGGCTCGCGGCATCTACGTGCGACCTCAGGTGAGTGTCGTCGTCGCTGAACAGGCGACTCATCAGATTACGGTATTAGGGGCCGTCGATGAACCAGGCGTTCAGGACCTTCCTCGCTCTGGATGCGACGTGCTGACCGCCGTCGCCGCGGCAGGTGGATTCACGGACGAAGCGGGCACGGTGGTCGAGGTGCTGAGGTCCTCCTCCTTGCCGATCGCTGCCACGACTCCCGGGGGCGACGGCAGCGAAGTCCAGCAGGTTTCGTTTGACGCGCCCGCCCTTCCGGGCGGGACTGCCGCCGCGGAATCGATCGATCTCTCCGACCCGTCGAAGCTGCCACCCGGTCAGCTTGCTCTGAACGACCGCGACGTGATCGTCGTCCGGCCACGAGAGAAGCGGGTGATCCATGTCACGGGCCTTGTCGAGGCTCCGGACCAGTTCGAGCTTCTCGAAGACCACGACTTCCGTATCCTAGACGCCATCGCCATGGCGGGTGGCGTGACCACGCCCATCGCCGACAAGGTGCTCATCGTCCGACAGATGGAAGGCGCCCCTGAGCCGGTCGTGATCCAGGCCAGTGTTTCGCGTGCCAAGAAGGATGGCTCTGAGAACCTAATCCTCCAAGCCGGCGATCTCGTGAGCGTCGAATCGACCGCCGCCACGGTGGCGCTAAGCACCTTCCAGAACTTGTTCCGCATCACGATGGGCGTCGGCGGCAACTTGTCGCTCTTCTGATCTCCCCCAGCTCACCCAGGACTCAACGATCGATCTGTGATGGGAACCGCGATCGAGGAATACTCAAATCGGCAAGACGCTCTAGCCGAGCCGGCGCTCGGCGGCGGTGGCGATGCTTTCGAATCGCTTGTGCGTCTGGTTCGCATCGTGCGATACCGCCATCAGGCCGTTCTGTGGATTGTGGCGGGTTGCTTGGCGCTGGGGTTGACTTACTACGCGATGGCGCCCCGGTATTATCGGTCGGAGGCCCGCTTGCAGGTGATTGACCAGAGCGGCGAAGACTTGGCTAGTATCAGCGAGCAGTCGGGGACGGATTCCCTGATGGCGACTCAGAGGGAAGTGGTGCGGAGCTCTGAGGTCATCCGCCGAGCGATCGAACGGTTGTCACCAGAGCACCGTGTCGATCTGGCTGATACGCCTCCGCGGAAATGGATCTCCTCGATCAACAGCCGCCTATCTGCTTCCACGGTCCGCAAGACAAACATCATCCGACTCGGCTACGAGTCGCTCGATCCCGAGACCGCCGCCGCAGTGGTTCGGGCGGTACTCGATTCTTACCTCGATTTTGTGTCGGAGTCGCACCGGGGCGCTGCGGCGGACTTCCTCGACAAGCTCATCGTGCAGCGAGAGAAGTTTGAGACTGAACTTGCCAACAAGCAGGTTCAGCTGTTGCAGATTCGCGAGCGGATCGGCCACCTAGCTCTGCCGGACCGAGAGAACGTCGTAGATCCGATCGTCGCCCGTGCGATTCACTTGAACGAGTCTCTGTTGGAAGCTCAGCGCGAGCGGATCGAGATCGAGGCCTCTCAGGCGACGATCCAGTCTGCGATCGATAACGGGTCCGACCTCTCGCGCCACTTGGCTCTGGTTGAGGAGAGCCTCGGCGAGCAAGCGGTATTGGCGGCGATGGGGATGGGCCCGAACGACTTGGAGGTGCTCGCGGTTCAGCAGAGCCGCCTGCTGGACTTACGTATGGAACTGCAGAAGGTGGCCCCCTTCTACGGGCCGGCCCATCCGCAGGTGGCGACTCTGCAGCAACAGGTCGCCGGCGTTGAGCAGTACCTCGCCTCCTACCGCAGTGACACCACCGGTCGCCCCGGCGGGCTCGCGGACGCCGAACTCGGCCCGATGCTGATGGGCATGCTCGATCAAGCTTGGCGGCAGGCTGTGCAACGCGAGCAACAGATCACGGAGTCATTCGCGGCCGCCCGCGCCGAGGCCTCGAAGCAGAGCGGTGACCTCGTCAGGGTCGAGATGCTCCAGCGTGAGATCAACCGGATCGAGGAACACAACAAGCTCTCCTACGAGAAGATGCAGAGCATCGACCTCCAGCAGGTCAGCGCCCCGATCCAAACGACAATCGTCGAAGAGCCCTTGCCGAGTGAACGCCCTGCTTCTCCGCAGCTCCGCATGGTTCTCGCGGCGTCCCTGCTTGGCGGCCTTGTCCTTGGAGTGGGTGTTGTCTACACGCAGGATCTCCTTGACGATCGCTTCGGGTCACCTGAAGAGATGGCGCACCAGCTCGGTTGCCGGGTGCTGTCGGTGGTCCGCGAGCTGCAGCCACTCGCCTCACACGGCCTGCAAGCTGTGCAGATGTTCGCGAAGCCACAGGCGACCGAATCGGAGGCTTTCCGCACGCTGCGGACCGCGATCACCCTGGGCGCCGAGGTCTCCGACCGTCTGGTTATCTCCAGCTCAGAGCCGAGTGACGGCAAGACGACGATCTCCTCAAACCTGGCGGTCTCCTACGCGCAGACCGGAAAGCGTACCTTGCTGATCGATTGCGACCTGCGCAAGCCGGGCCTTACCGCCCTGATGGACCTCAAGCGGATGCCGGGTGTTACTGACATCCTGACGGCCGGTGGTGACATTGCGGCGATCGCCGAGCGGTGTGTGCGTCGGACCGATCTCGAAACACTCGACGTGATACCCGCTGGTCCTCGCCGGCCCGACCCCGCCGAATTGCTGCTGGGCCCGAACTTGGCGGAGCTGCTCGCCTGGGCCGATTCGCGCTATGACCAAGTGCTGCTCGATTGCCCACCGATCCTCGCCGTGAGCGACGCGCAGATCGCCGCCCGCCTGGTTGATGGCGTTGTGCTTGTGGTGACCCCCGAGAAGAATCATCGCCGCCTCGTCTCGCGGGCGTGCGATTCGTTCCTCACATCGGGCACGCCGCTGCTGGGGGTCGTCGCGAACCGCATCACGGAGCAAGCCGGTAAGGGCTACGGTTACGGTTACGGATACGGATACGGCCACGATGACACGGCCGAAGCGCTCGAAGAGAAACCGCTCGCCGCCTAACCACGCTCATCCCTTTGAAGCCCTTCCGGTACACGCGATCAAGAACAGGATGTTCGATCTCCGTATCGCCTGGCTGTTCACGAAGTCCCCTTCACGCAGGAGGGTGGCCGAGTGGCTCCTGCACGCCACCGACGCCGGCTTGGTGGGGGTCTTCTTGGTCACCGCGTTGGTGCTCGGCGGCCGGCACGACATCGGGCGGCTGATCTACGCGGCGTCGGTGGCTCTGTCCGCGTTGGCGCTAGCGGCCCGTGCGGGGTTGCTAAGGACCACGCTGCAGATGCCCACTTGGCCTAGTGTCGTGGCGGCTCTGGCAATCGCCATCCCAGTGGTTCAGATCTTGCCGTTGCCTCAGTCAGTCCTCACTTTCTTGGCGCCCGGGCACGCTCAGCTGCTTCCGATGTGGACCGCCGATTCACCGTTTGGTGAGTGGCGGACCGTGTCTCTGGCACCGCGAGAGACGTTCGAGGCGATCGCCTTGATCGTCACCCACGTTCTACTGTTCTTCGTTCTTATCAATCGATTGAAGGAGGTCTCCGACATCCGCCGACTGCTGGGGGGGATCGGATTCGTCGCGTTGGGAATGGCGGCGCTCGCTGTACTGCAGAGCAGTAGCTCGAATGGTAAAGTCCTTTGGGTGTATGACTATCCTTACGATCGCTTTCACGATGGGGTGCAGGGGGCCTTCACCAACCGCAATCACTTGGCTCATTTCCTCGCCTTCGGCGTGGCGGCTTTTGTTCCGGCGGTTCTGAGCCAGGTTAGAGTTCCGAGTTCGAAGTACTCGCATCGCCGGAAGCCGAAGCTCTCGCCCCGGTTACTACTCGGATTGGCAGCGGTCGTCTTCATGTTGATGACGTTGCTGGCGACCATGTCGCGTGGCGGTGTCGCCGCCTTGGTGGCCGGAATCATAGCGGCGATTATTGCCCGCTGGTGTGTCAGTGGGTTCCGGCTGGTTGAGGCGATCGGGCTCGCAGCGATCGTTTGCACGGTGCTCATCGCCGTCTCGTCATTCGATTACGATCGTGTGACCAACCGCCTCGACGACCTCGTGTCGGGCGAGATCGAACAGCTCGACGCGAACAGTGCCCGTCGCCTCATCTGGGAAGCCAACGCCGAGGCGTTTGCCGCAAACCCTTGGTTTGGTAGTGGCGCCGGAGGGCACCGCTACTTCTACCCAGCGTACTTCGATGAGCCCGCCGTCAAGGAGTACACCCACGCCGAGTCGGGCTACGTGCAAATCGCCAGCGAGTGCGGCGTGGCCGGCCTGGTCGTCCTGATACTCGCCTTGACGACCTTCGGCTGGTGGGTGCTGGGAGTGCTGCGCGGTGCGCAGACTCCTGAGCGGATGCTGATCGGTTCGTGCCTGTTCGGCGGGCTGATGGTGACCGCGACGCACTCGGTAGTCGACTTCGTTTGGTACGTCCCTAGCCTCGGCGCGTTGGCGATCGGCTTTGCCGCTATCGCCTACCGGTTGACACAACTACCTGATTCAGAGCCAGACCCTGAAAGGACCTCGCAACGCCGGCCTCAGAGGCATGAGAGCCTATCCTCCTGGTGGAGCATAGGCGGGGTCGCCCTCGCCGCCCCAGCGGCGGTCGCCTGCTTGATCGGGCCGGCTTGCGGTTCCATCTCGTGGGATCGTTATGTCCGCGTGGCGAAGAACACCACCGCCCTGAGGCTCCAAGCACTCGAGGAGGGGACGGCCGAGGACGTCAACTTGCACGCCACGATCGAAGAGAACAACGCCCGCGCTCAAGGTCTGCTTGAGCGAGTCTTAGCTGCCGACCCTGGGAATGCGAGGGCGAGCGTTCGTTGCGCCCAACGCTGCGCCCTCGCGTTCGGCGATAAGGTCGCTCAGGGTGATAACCCGATGACGCTTGACCTAATCCGCGACGCGGCGATTAACGGCGGGTTCGCTTCAGTCAACGAGGTCCGTGAGTGGGCTACCCGCGCCTTCGGACCCTCGTTGCCGCTGCTCGCCGAATCCCACCGCCACGCCCGAGTGGCGATCAAAATGTGCCCGCTCGAGGCGCAAGCCTACCTGCAGTGCGCGAGCCTCGCTTTCCTTACGGGCGAGTCAGTTCCGCTGGATCGTTGGATCGAGCAGGCGATCCGCTTGCGTCCGCAGGACGGAGGCGTCCGCTACGAGGCCGCCCGGCTGCTCCACGCATCGGGGAGCCTCGGTGAGGCACTCACGCAGTACCGCGAGAGCCTCCGCCTGCCGGGCAGCCATCGCAACCAGTTGGTGGCGACACTCGCGTCGTTCATGCCGGCGACCGTCTTTCTAGAAGCAATGCGCCCTGATTGCGCAGCGACCGAGCTGGTCTTTGCCGCCTACCACCAGACCGGTTCCCAGGAGGACCTTATTGCGATCGCGGAGCACGCCGAGAAAGCGTTGCTAGCAGCCGATGGCGACGCCCCACGGGACGCGGCTCGCCGCTGGCGGCAGCTCGCGATGATCAACCGGGCGATCGACCGCTGCGAAGCCGCTGTGGAGTGCGCTCAGCGTGCTCTGGAGGCCTTGCCCTACAACTTCTGGGTCCGCCACGAGCTGGCGATGGCGCTGAACCGGGCCGAGCGGTTCGACGAGGCCGAGCCGCACCTGCGATGGTGCCTTGCCCGGCGGCCCGATCTCCGCTATTTGCAGCAGATGCTGAAGCTCGGAGCCAAACGCCGTGGCGAAGAGGAGCGGCTCGCTCGCGAGAAGCAGCGGCTTGAGGCCCGGTTGGCCTCCTTGGCAGCAGCACGCCGACAGGCCACGCAAACCGAACCCAACAACGACCCCTCAGGCAAGACAAGCGTCGAATGAGCGCCACGTTCAAACGCTGGACCACGCTGACGCTCCTGGCGATGCTCGCCGCGGGGACGTTCGCCGCCGCGTACGCGCTGCGGTTCGGCGGCGCCATTCCCTCGGCCCATCTGGGCACGATGGGCATCATGACGCTGTGCGCCCTGGGGGTGAAGCTCTTCTCGTTCTGCTGGCACCGGCTCGATCAGAACGTTAATCGTTACATCGGCTTCCACGACCTGCTGACCATCGCCAAGGCGACGACCTGGGCGACCGTTGGCCTGACCTTTATGGACGCCTTCATCCTGCCGGAGATCGCGGCTCCGCGGGGGGTGTTGCTGATCGATTGGGGCACGACGCTCGTGGCGCTCGGCCTGCTGCGATCGGCGCCACGCGCCTACCGCGACCTGCGGATGAGCCTCGCCGGTGAGTCCGGGCGCCGCGTGCTGATCGTTGGCGCCAACGACGACGGCGAGGCGTTGCTCCGCACGCTGCGGCTCGATCGCCGGCGTCCCGTGGAGCCGATCGGCTTCGTCGATCCCGATCCTCGCCACCAGGGCCAGCACATCGGCGGGGTGCCGGTCGTTGGAACGCCCGACGACCTTCCGCGGCTGATCGCCTCGCTTGCGGCGGCCGAGGTGCTCGTCGCCGGCGAGCTGCCGGGGCGGGTGGTGCGGGCCGTCATGGCCGACGCTCAGAACGCCGACGTGCCGGTGCGCGTCCTGCCGACCTACGAACAGCTGCTGCAAGGATCGGTTGCAATCGGGCCGCGCGACGTCTCGATCGAAGACCTCCTGCGCCGCGATCCGGTCCAGCTGGACGATCAAGCGATCGGCGAATGGCTCGCCGGGCAGACCGTGCTGGTCACCGGCAGCTCCGGATCGATCGGCTCGGAGATCTGCCGCCAGTTGCTGAGTCGCGGCCCGGGAAAGCTGATCGCTCTCGACCGCAGCGAAACGGGTCAGTTCTTCCTCGAGCGAGAACTCGAAGCGCTCGCCCCCGGCGTGGCCGAAGTGGTGCTCGCCGACACGACCGACCGCGAGCGGCTCGACGCCGTCTTTGCGGAGCACCGGCCGAGCGTCGTGTTCCACGCCGCCGCGTACAAGCACGTGCCGCTGATGGAACGCCACCCGGGCGAGGCGATCAAGAACATCGCGCTCGCGACACGCAACGTCGCCGACGCCGCGGAAACGGCCGGGTGCGAGAGCTTCGTCATGGTCAGCACCGACAAGGCGGTCAATCCGACCAGCGTGATGGGCGCCTGCAAGCAGATGGCCGAGCGCTACGTGCAAGCGAAGAGCGTCGGCTCCGACACGCGGTTCGTGACCGTCCGCTTCGGCAACGTGCTCGACTCGGCGGGCAGCGTCATCCCGATCTTCCGCCAGCAGATCGCCCGTGGCGGCCCGGTCACGGTGACCCACGAGGAGATCAACCGCTACTTCATGATGATCCCCGAGGCGGCCCAGCTGGTCATCCAAGCGGGCTGCATGGGCGCCGGCGGCGAGATCTTCGTCCTGGACATGGGCGAGCCGGTCCGCATCGTTGATCTGGCGCGCGACATGATCCGGCTGAGCGGACTGAAAGAGGGCGAGGACATCGAGCTGCGCATCACCGGCCTGCGTCCCGGCGAGAAGCTCTACGAGGAGCTCTACAACGACAGCGAATTGCACAAGCCGACATCGCACGAGAAGATCATGACCGCCGACTGCACCGCTCAGCCGCTGATCCGCGTGCTGCACGAAATCGGCCGGCTCGAAGAGGTCATCGACGCCCCACCCAGCGACGCCCTAGCGACGCTCGAGACGATCGTGCCGCGTGTCGCGAGCGAAGCCCCGGCGATCCGCGCGGCGGCCTAGTTCTTAAACTCCAAACTCAAGTGGCGTAAGGAGATTCTTGAGAGCATCCTCGGCGTCTTCGTCAGAAAGTTTGACCGACTGCTCAGTTTCTTCTTTGTACGAGCTTGCCAGCTCAATTCGCATGGCTGAGAGGACACGCTCTGAGAACAATGCCTCGTAAACCCTCGAAGGGCCGCTGCATCGGACTCCGTGATACTCTGATTCCGTATCACCTGAACTCAACGCCCTGTGTGATAGCAGGTAGAGTTTCTCCGCGTCTTCATCGCTGATACCGTCTTCGTCGAGGAGAGCAACATCGAAGACAAGGTCCATTCGGGGAGACATTCCTTTTTGAGGCGTTACCCGATAAAGCTTCCAAATGTCTCCATTTGTGACTACCGCCCACGGTGCCGAAAGGGTGGCGGCATAAACGCCCGCTTGCTCTCGCACGTTGTTTCTGAGTCTTGAGCGAATATTCTTGCACTCAATGATCAGCTGAACCTCATCCTGCTCTTTAATTGCGATATCGACACGTCCCCCCATGACTTTAGATTCGGTGTCGAGTTGGGCATCTTCATAGCCGAGCGCGGTACGCAGCACATCTATGCACCAGACTCGTACTTGCTCTTCGGAGCTCCGCTTCTCGTTCGCGATTGCGCTCAGCCGTTCATGGAGAGCCCGAAAGCCTTCTCTAGCAGTGGCGACATGCTCGTAGCGTATCTCATGCTTAGTTCTCCGCTTCTTTCGCTTTGCAGATCTTTCGGCTTGATCTGCCTCGATAGCGATGCGGTCTTTCTCGCTTGCTTCCTCCAATGTGAGCGCGAACCGCGTGTGGCAACGAGGGCAACGAACGTTCTTGCCTACTAGAGCTTCGTGTTTTCGAAATATGCGTATACGCGCGTCGCATTCGTCACAGACTGCAACGCCAAGCAGATTATCGCTCATGATTTATTCTCCGTGGTAACTCCGCGCTCTCTGCGAATTCCGCGGTGAATCGAATCACCCCTTCGCTTCTTTGATCTTCTCCAGCAGCCGCCCCGGCGAGCCCATCGCGTTGTAGCCGCCGTCGAGGTGGAGGATCTCGCCGGTCACGCCGCTCGACATGTCGCTGAGCAGGTAGACGCCGCTCTTGCCGACCTCCTCGTGGGTGATGTTGCGGCCGAGGGGCGACATCGCCTCGTAGAGGCCGAGCATCTCATCGACGCCGGCGCCGCGGCCGCTGATCGTCTGCAGCGGGCCGGCCGAGAGGGCGTTCACGCGCACGTCGCGCGGGCCCAGGTCGAAGGCGAGGTAGCGGACGGTCGCGTCGAGAGCCGCCTTGCAGACGCCCATCACGTTGTACCCCGGCACCGCTTTTTCGCCGCCGAAGTAGGTGAGCGTCAGGATGCTCGCGCCCGGCTTGAGCAGGTCCTTGGTGGCGCTGGCCAGGGCCATGAGGCTGTGGACGCTGATCGCCATCGCGTGCTTGAAGCCCTCGCGGCTGGTGTCGACCGTGTCCTTCTTCAGGTCCTCGGGCGGGGCGAAGGCGATCGAGTGGAGCAGGAAGTCGAGTTGGCCGAACTCGCTGTTGCACTTGGCGACGACGGCGTCGACGTGCTCGTCGAGCGTGACGTCCATCGGCACGAGGAACTTGGCGTGGTCGTTTCCGTCGATCAGCTTGCGGACGCGGCCCTCGTTCTTCTTCCGCGCGTCGTCCGGCTTGTCCGGCATGTGGGTGAAACCGCAGTCGCCCCCCTCGGCCATGACGCGGTCCGCGATCGCCCAGGCGATCGATTGCTTGTTGAAGACGCCTGTGATCAGGCCTTTTTTACCTTCGAAGAGGCCGGGCATGGCGGCGGCTCCGGTGTGGGGTTCAGCGTGGAAATAGCGTGGAAACGATGGTAACAGCGGCCCGCAGCAGCCGGAAGTGGTGCGAGAGCGTGGCTCGACGGGGAGGGGGCGGACATTAGTTCGAGTGAGGTGCGGCTGTGGCGTGCCGATTCGGCGTCGTCCGGCTAGGAACAGGTAGGAACCGAGGTCTCTTCATGTCTCATCAAGTCCGGCCGGGTCACGCCCGACGCACGCCCCGGCTCGAACCGCTGGAGGATCGCCGCCTGCTAGCGGTGACGCTCCAGGATTTCCAGGACGCCGGCATCTCCGCCCGCGCGACCAACACGCTGCTGCAGAGCCAGTACGCGGCGGCGATCGTCCAGGACGAGACGCTCGCCAACGTGCTGGAGGAGATCGCCGACACCGAGGTCGCCCCCGCGGGCGCGACGCTCATCACCAGCGTGGCGGGTCTGTCGCAGATCAGCGCGGGAACGTCGAACAACCCGAACGTCTACCTCATCCAGGGCGACCTCACCATCACCTCGAACATCGAGGTGCCGAGCAACGTCCACCTCTACGTCGACGGCAGCCTCTACAAGGCGGGCTCGCACACCCGCACGTCGGGGCAGGCCTCGGAGAACGAGTCCGACTACATCTTCCGAGTCCGTAATGCGCAGAACGTGAAGCTGATCGGCGTGAACAACGCTTTGCTTCATAGCCGGGCGAATCTCGACGACCAGCAGGGCCACGCCACGGCGGTCTACGTCACGGGCAGCAGCACGAATAACGTGTCGGTCGAGGGCTTCGAGATCGGCTACGTGTGGGAGGGCCTCGTCGCGCGGGGCGGGCCGAAGAACGTCACCTTCAGCGACAACTACATTCACGACACCCTGAAACGAGCGATCTGGCACCTCACCAGCAAGGACTCGGTCTCGGTCCATAACTTCGTCGAGAACGCCGGTTACGACGGCATGGACTGGGACGCGTTCGTCGACCGGAGCGTCGGCTACGAGAACGTCGTCGTCGGCGCGGGGCGGTGGCTCGGGTTCGTCGAAGAGGCGGCCGAGGACAGCGCGTTCATCCGCAACTTCGGCTACATGGTCGACTACGGCAATCCCAACGCCGACCTCGTCTACCAACTCGGCTGGGTCGACCACGGCACCACGTCGGGCGTCGCCGCGGGCGGAAACCAGACGCAGAACAACTACTTCATCGACAACGTCGTCTTCCGCCCGAGTGGGTTCAGCGAAGGGGGTCAGTACTACGCGGACCTGCCGCCGAAGGGCGACACCTGGTTCTGGGCCAATCGCGGCTACGCGAACGGGTCGGGCCTCAACATGAATTACCACGGCGCGCTGACCAACGCGGAGTGGCTGACTTTCGTCCCGAATCGCGACATCAACTTCCGGACCGGCGTGCCGACCGTCGCCGACCCGGGCGAGACGATCACTGCGCAGGAGTGGCTCGACCGGCTCGACGCGCTCTACAACACCGACACGACGATCCGACTCGCCGCCGACAGGTTCTTCCTGTCCGAGCTGGCCCAGCCGGGCACGGCGGTCGGGGTGGTCGGCGTCCTGGAGGAGGAGGTCGGCGAGGTGACGTTCGACCTCGTGGCGGGCGACCCCGCCGGTGCCTTCGCGATCAGCGACGCCGGCGTGATTACTGTTGCGGGACCGATCGACCGGGCGAGCCAATCGAGTTACGACCTGACGGTCCAAGCGACCGACGGCGTGAAGACCGGCGTGCTGGTGGTCGAGGTCGATATCCGCGCGGCGGTGGGCGCCGAGACCGTGCTGTTCGACCACGAGTTCGACGCGCCCAGCTTTGATCCTGGCGACGTCCGAAACCAGAACGGCTGGACCGCCCAGGACGGTTGGGGAGTGAACGCCGGCAGCGAGATGACTTCGTCGACCGCCGCCTACCAGGGGGTGACGAACGCCAACGGCGCCGACGTGGCCGTGGAAGACGTGCTGCGGCTTGAAGTCGAGATGCGCTTCGATCTTGGGACCGGGCCCGCCAGCGATCTGTTGCACCTGGGCGTGACCACGCGCGACTCGGGGGACCGTTTTGTTCCCTCGCTTGGCAACAACGGCAGCTCGATCCTCGCCGCCCGCATCGCCTACAACGGGAACGACTCGAATGCGTTGACGCTCTGGCCCGACACGACCACGGTCGCCTCGCAGGTGGAGCTAACCGGAGCGCAGATCGGCATCGACTTCGGCGCCGGCGATCGCCTGACCGACGAACTCCGCATCACGTGGCAAGCGATCAAGACCGCCACCGCCGGGGTGTGGGACGTCGAGATGGTGATCACGAACCTCGACACGGGCGCCGAGCTCGGCCGCAACACGATCCCGGTCACCCAGTCGGCGACCTACGCGGCGGCGAGCGGTTTATTCGCGGGTGTACGCGGCCTGGCGAACAGCTCGAACAGCACGTTCCTGATCGACCGCTTCGCCTACCAAGTCGCGACCCCCAGCGCGCCGCTGCCGGGTGATTACAACCAGGACGGCTTCGTCAACGCGGTCGATTACTCGGTCTTCCGCGACCAGCTAGGCCAGTCCGGCGACGACCTCACTGCCGATTCGGACGGTAGCGGTACGGTGGACGAAGTGGATCGCGTCACGTGGCGTTCGAACTACGGCCTCGAGTTGCCCACCGCGCCGGCCACGGCTTCCAAGCCGATTGCGGGCCCGATTGCGAACCAGGCGACGGCGTCTCCCCTGGCGTTGCTGGTTGCGGCGGAGGGCGAGGGAGAGAGTCGTTCAGCCGTTGTCGAAGAGACCGCCTCGCCCGCCGTCGATCAGGAAGCCGCGTTGCTGCTCTACCTCACGGGCTCGGCCAGACACGGCGAGGAAGAGGACGAGGCTCCTCCGCTCAAGACCGAGTCAGCGGAGCCCCCCGCGATCGACGAAGGGCTAGCCTCCTTGGCGCTCTGATCGCGATGCTGGCATTGCATGGCGACGGAAGAGGCGTCACGATCGGCGGTCATGACGACGACACCCCCGTTGGCCCGACTGGCGATCGATCTGATGACAGCCGTCGGCGAGGCCCCCGCCTCGTTCGATGGCAGGCTTGTCACGGCGGTCAACGATTCGATAGGCGCCGCGGCGACGGCGCTGTGGCGACCGGCCGCGCCCGAATGGAATCGGCTCGCGTCGGCCCCCGGACCGAGCGAACTGCCCGAGGCGGCCGCCGAAGCGCTCGACGCGGAGCGGCCGATCGAGCTCGGGGGCTGGCTCGCCCTCCCGACCGCCTCGCCCGAAGGGGGGGCCCAGCCGGACGTGCTGACGCTCCGCAACCCGCCCGCCAACCTGGGCGGTGAGGCCCTCGGCCGGCTCGTCTTCGCGGCCCGTTCGGCCGCCTTCCTCACGCAGCAAGACGCCGGCCGGACCGAACGGCTGGCGGAGCTGGTCGGGCTCTCACTCGAGTGGGGCGAGTCGAGCGACACCGCTGCTCTACTGGAGCGCATGGCGGAGGCGGCCACCCGGCTGTTCGATTCGGACCGGGCGACGATCTTCCTGTGGGACCGCCAGGCGTCGCGGCTCGTGGGGCGGCCGGCGTTGGGCCTGCCCGACAACCGCCTCGTGATCCCCGCCGATGCGGGCGTCGTCGGGCGCGTTGTGCAGTCGGGCGAACCGCAGAAGGTGTCACGCAGCGACACGGAGCTTGTCGACCGCACGACCGACGAGTCGACCGGCTACCGGACCGAGTCGCTCCTCTGCGTGCCGCTCGACGCGCCCGGCGGCGAACGCCTCGGCGCTTTCGAGCTGATCAACAAGCGGGCGGGCGATTTCTCCGACGACGACGAGCGCGGCCTCGCCGAGTTCGCCCGCCTCGCCGCGGTGGCGGTCGCCAACACGCAGCAGGTCGAGGAGCTCGTCGAGCAACGCGACGCGCTCGTCGAGCAAGCGGCCAGCGGCGTGCGGATGCTCGGCGAGTCGCCGGCGATCCTCGCCCTGCGCTCGACGATCACCCGCGTCGCCGACGCCGACCTGGCGGTGCTGGTCCTCGGCGAGAACGGCACGGGCAAGGAGGTCGTCGCCCAGTCGCTCCACTTCCAGAGCCGCCGGCGGAACGAGCCGCTCCTGGCGGTCAACTGCGCGGCGATCGCCGAGACGCTGCTCGAGAGCGAGCTCTTTGGCCACGAGGCGGGCGCCTTCACCGACGCCCGCGAGTCGCGCGCCGGCAAGTTCGAGCTGGCCCACGGGGGCACGCTCCTCCTCGACGAGATCGGCGACATGTCGCCCGGCGGGCAGGCGAAGCTACTCCGCGTCCTCGAGGACAAGACGGTCGTCCGAGTCGGCGGGGCCGAGGAGCGGAAGGTCGATGTGCGCGTTGTCGCCGCGACGAACCGCGATCTGTCCGAACGGGTCCGCGAGGGCTCGTTCCGCGAGGACCTCTTCTATCGGCTCAACGTCGTGTCGATCGAGCTGCCGCCGCTGCGCCAGCGTGGCGACGACGTGATCCTCCTCGCCGAGCACTTCCTCAAGACCTTCTGCAAGACCCGCGGCCGCAAGCCGCCGAAGCTCACCTCCGCCGCCAAACGCAAGCTCACGGGGCACGATTGGCCCGGCAACATCCGCGAGTTGCGGAACCTGATGGAGCGGGTCGCCTACCTGACCGACTCGCCGAGCCTCACGCCCGAGGACCTGTCGATCATCGAACGCGGACCCTCACGCGGCGCCGACGGCGAGCTGGCGATCGAGGGCGAGCTGACCGAGGCGACCCACGAGTTCCAACGCCGGTACATCAACCAAGCGATCGACCGCAGCCGGGGCAACGTCGCCGCCGCGGCTCGCGACCTCGGGCTTCATCGTTCGAATCTCTACCGCAAGATGAAGCAGCTCGAGATGGGGGAGGGAATCACGGATGAACACGGATGAACACGGATGAACACAGGTCGAGTACGAATCCGAGGGACACCTTCCTGAAATCGTTCGGAATCGCTTTTTTGCAGCAAGCCATAGTCTGCTCGTTGGCTTCGCTGGTACTGGATGGTGGTGGGGTATTCCTAATCGCACTGATCGCGAGCGCATGTTATTGGCCATGCCTTCTCGCCATGCTGCTATTGCGACGTGGGCGACTCTCAGCGATCGACCACATTCTGATACGCCATGGTTATTGGCTCAGTCTCGCGATCACTAGCGTCACTTTGGCGGTCCAAGGTTTGGCATTCCACTAGCCGTAGGGTCCGCTGTGCGCCCCATTCATTTCATCTCATGGTTTTAGCTGTAAACGACGACTCACCGAGTCGACCGTCGTTTCTTCGTTCCTTTGTGTTTCTACTTCCCCGCCGAGAGACCCTCAGCGATCACGTCGCACATGCGGTCGAGGTCGTCGATCGACACGTTCAAAGGCGGGGCGAGGTAGACCAGGTCGGGCTTCGCGCGGAGCCAGAGACCGTGGTCCATTGCGTAGCGAGCCAGACGGCGGCCGGTGGAGGATTCGTCGAGGAAGCCCCCGGCTCCCCCGTTCTCAGAAGAAGCAGCCAAGTCGAACGCCGCGAGCATGCCGAGCTGGCGGGCGTGCTTCACTTCGGGGTGCGCGGCGAGGTCGCACCAGCGCTCGCCGAGGTGGGCGATCTTCGCGGGCAGCTCCTCGAAGGTGCGCTCTTCGAACTCGTCGAGCGTCGCCATCGCGGCGGCGGCGGCCAGCGCGTTGCCGCTGAACGTGTGGCCGTGCCAGAAGGTGCGGTCCTCGTCGGGCGAGCGGTTGAGGAACGCCTTGTAAACGTGCGGCCGCGTGATCGTCGCCGCCATCGGCAGGTAGCCCGACGTCAGGTGCTTGCCGAGGCAGAGGAAGTCGGGCGTCACGTCCTCATGATTGCACGCGAAGAGCTTGCCGTTGCGTCCGAGACCAACGGCGACCTCGTCGGCGATCAGCAGCACGCCGTGCTCGTCGCACAGTCGCCGCAGCCCCGCCAAGAAGCCGGGCGGGTGGAAGAGCATGCCCGCGGCGAACTGGACACGGGGCTCGAGGATGATCGCCGCGATCTGGTCGGCTTGCTCGTTGAGGATGGTCTCCACGCGAGCGAGGGCGTGCGCGCATTCCCCCTCCCCTTGTGGGGGAGGGTCGGGGTGGGGGGGAACCCGGGTACCTACCTCGCCCCCTCCCCTAGCCCCTCCCCCCAAGGGGGGAGGGGGATTCTTGTCGCCTCGCGTGTCTGGTGGATCGACGCGGATCGTTTCGCATAAGATCGGCCCGAAGACCTCGTGGTACCGCCCGATGCCACCCACCGCGGTCGCGCCGATCGTGTCGCCGTGGTAGGCGTGGTTGAACGAGAGGTACTTGGTCTTCTCCGGCTTGGGCTCATCGGCCTGCCGCCAATACTGCAGAGCGAGCTTCATGGCGATCTCGATCGCCGACGAGCCGTCGCTCGAATAGAAGACGTGCTGCAAGTCGCCCGGCGCCAGGTCGGCGAGCCGCTTTGCGAGCCGCACCGCGACATCGGCGCCCATGCCGAGGCTCGTGCAGTGGGCCAGTTTGCCGAGTTGCTCCGTGATCGCCGCGTTGAGACGTGGGTGGTTGTGCCCGAGCGCGGCGCACCACATGCTGCTCGCGCCGTCGAGGTAAGCACGGCCCGCGGTGTCGTACAGCGTCGACCCCTCGCCCCGTTCGATCACCAGCGGCTTGTAGTCCGCCATCGGCGTGAACGAGTGCCAGTAGTGATCGCGGTCCCAGTCGCGCAGCGGTTCGGTCGAGTTGGGCAAAGTCGTGTTGATAGGGTTAGGAGAGTGATTTATCCCAGTCGATTCGGACCGCTTCGCCAACGCCGGCGCCGAGCATCGTCGCGGCGGAGCCGCCTGTGATCGCGAGTTCGACGTGGCCGGTCGAGCCGACGAGCGCCAGCAGCGTTTGCGGCGGTTGGTCGGCGTAGGTCCGCCAGAGGCCAAAGGTCTCGTGCTCGCCGAGCGCGATCCGGAGCCGCTCGTCGCATGGGGCGTCGCCCAGCATCGCGGCTTCGACGTTGGTGATCAGATTGCCGTAGTGATCGACTTCGACCACACGGCCTTCGAGGCCGCCCTCGGTCGCGACCGGCGGTTCGCTCTCGGGGAGCCTTACGAGTTCCTGGCGCGGTTCGCCCAGGTCCGTGAGCTTCGCCCCCTTCGCCAGCCAGGCCGCTACGGGCGCCATGATGTCGCGGCCGTGGAACGTATTGGAGACCTTTTTCAGGTTGAGGCGGGGCAGGTCGATCGCCACCGCCTCGGTCAGCTCGCTTTGGGTCCAGCCGAAGAGGCCGTTGTCGGGGCCGACGTAGAACTGCCCGTGGGCGTGAACGGCCACGATCTCGCGGTCGCTCCCCACGCCCGGATCGATCACCGCCAGGTGGACCGTCCCGGCGGGGAAGTTGGTGGTGCTCTGTTCGAGGAACCGGGCCCCGGCGGCGACGTCCTGCGGCGGGATCGCGTGCGACAGGTCGACGACCGTCACGCCGGGCGCCTTGCGATAGAGCACCCCCTTCATCTGCGCCACGTACCTCCCGCCGAGGCCGAAGTCGGTCGTGAGGGTGATGAGCATGGCGGGCGGGGCGGGGGAGGGCGTTCCGGAGAGCCTCAGCCTACCCGCGGTTGAATCGATCCGGCTACCATCACATCGCCGAAATCAGTTCGAGGCAGATCGCGCGGACGCGGCCCGGGTCGGCGTTGGGGTTGCGTTTGCGGGCTTGGCCGATGAGGGCGCCGACCGCCTTGTCGTTGCCCCCCTGCACGTCGGCGACGACCTTGGCGTTCGCGCCGAGCAGCTCGCGGCAGAGCTCGACCAGCTCCGACTCGTCGACCGCGGCGATGCCGAGCTTGTTCATCGCGGCGTCGGCGTCGAGTGCGTTGGCGATCATCAGATCGAAGACCTCGCGCGATCGCGAGCTCGGTAGGTCGCCGCCCGCGAGCTTCTTGATCAGTCCCGCGAGGTTCTCGGCGGGCAGGCCGACGTCGGCGAGCGGCTTCTCTTCCGCGTTCATCACGCTGAGCACGTGCTGTGTGATCCAGTTGGCGGCGAGCTTCGGGTCGCCCGAGCCGTCGGCCACCGCGAGGTAGTACTCGACCACCTCGCGGCCCTGGTTGACGATCACCTCGGCGTCGTACGCGGAGAGAGCATAGTCCGCTTGCAGCTGCAGCCGCAGGGCGGCGGGCAGCTCGGGCATCGCGGCGCGGACCCGGTCGACCTCGTCGGCCGGGTTGAGGACGGGCGCCAGGTCGGGGCAGGGGAAGTAGCGGTAGTCGGCCGAGTCTTCCTTCTCGCGTTGGGGGCGGGTCACCTCGGCCGAGTCATCCCAGCCGCGGGTCGTCTTCGGCGCCTGGCCGATCCGCCTGCCGGTCTCTTGCCAGTCGCGCCACTGCCGGTTGGCCTCGTACTCGATCGCCCGCTCGACGGCGCGGAAACTGTTGAGGTTCTTGATCTCGACGATCGGCGTGGCGGCCACAAGTTCTTCACCCTTGGGCCCGGGCCCGGCCGGGTCGTCGACGTGGAGGTTCACGTTCGCGTCGACACGCAGCGAGCCTTCCTGCATATTGCAGTCGGAGACGCCCAGGTAGGTGAGCAGCAGCTTTAGCTCGTTGAGGTAAGCCTTCGCCTCGGCCGAGGAGCGGAGGTCGGGTTCGCTGACGATCTCCAGCAGCGGCGTGCCCGCGCGGTTCAGGTCGATGACCGAATCGCCCCCCGCGCCCGACTCGTCGTGCGAGCTCTTGCCGGCGTCCTCTTCGAGGTGCGCCCGGGTGATGCGGATGTCGCGGGGCTCGCTCTCTTCGACCCGGATCGCCAAACGCCCGTGTTCGGTGATCGGCAGGTCGAACTGGCTGGTCTGATAGCCCTTGGGCAGGTCGGGGTAGAAGTACTGCTTGCGGTCCCACTTCGTGAACTCGGGGATCGTGCAATCGAGCGCCAACCCGGTCACGACCGACAGCCGCACCGCCTCCGAGTTGAGCACCGGCAGCGAGCCGGGCAGACCGAGGCAGACGGGGCAGACCTGCGTGTTCGGCTCGCCGCCGAACTTGTTGGGGCAGCCGCAGAACAGCTTGCTGTGGGTTGCGAGCTGAACGTGGACCTCGAGGCCGATGATCGTTTGGTAATCGCTCATGTCATTTGGTAGGACCGTTAGCACGACGAAACAAAGGAACGACGAGAGCGTAACTTACCTGGGAGGGCGAGGCTCCTGCCGAGCCTGAAGTGGGTGCCGGGCGCCGGCTCAGCAGGAGCCTCGCCCTCCCAATAAGCAGCTTCTTCGTTGTTTCTTCGTTTCGTCGTGTTAACGAATTCCTCAAAGGGGTGGCGTCGGCAAGGAGCCGCTAGCGGCTTCGTGCATGCGGGCCGCTCTCAGGAGGCGGTCCTCTTCGAGCGAGGGGGCCATCAGCTGCAGGCCGATCGGCAGGCCGCTCTTCGATTGGCCGCACGGCAGGCTGATCGCGGGCAGGCCGGCGAGATTGGCGCTCACCGTGTAGAGATCGACCAGGTACATCGCCAGCGGGTCGTCGACCAGCTCGCCCAGCTTGAACGCGGGCGCGGCGGTCACGGGACCGGCGATCACGTCGACTTTTTCAAACGCCTTGTCGTAATCCTGACGGATCAGGCGGCGGACCTTCAGGGCCTTCAAGTAGTAGGCGTCGTAGTAGCCCGCGCTGAGGGCGTAAGCGCCCAGCATGATGCGGCGCTGGACCTCGGGGCCGAACCCCTCGCTGCGGCTCTTGCGGTACATGCGGACGAGGGCCGAGTCGATCTTCGCCGCCGCCGCGCTGTCGCCCGACTCGGCGGCCGCTTTGCGCTCCGCGGCGAGCTCGGCCAGCATCGCTTGCTCGTCGGTGCGGCGGCCGTAGTGCAGGCCGTCGTAGCGGGCCAGGTTGCTGGAGGCCTCGCTCGGGGCGATCACGTAATAGGTCGCCACGCCGTACTTCGCGTGCGGCAGCTCGACCTCGACGATTTCGGCGCCCTGATCGCGGTAGCCGTCGATCGCCCCCTCGACCGCGGCGCGGACTTCCGGGTCGAGCCCCTCGGTGTAGTGCTCCGGCACGACGCCGACGCGGAGGCCTTTGAGTGGCTCGTTCACCGTGGGCGCCGTGGGAGTGAACTCGGTCGGCGCCGAAGTTGAGTCGCGTTCGTCGTGCCCGGCGATCGCGTCGTACAGCAGCGCGACATCTTCCACCGAGCGGGCCAACGGGCCGACTTGGTCGAGGCTGCTGGCGAACGCCACGAGGCCGTAGCGGCTGACGCGGCCGTAGGTCGGCTTCAGCCCGACGATGCCGCAGAGCGCGGCGGGCTGGCGGATCGATCCGCCCGTGTCGGTGCCGATCGACAGGGGCGCCTCGCCCGCGGCGACGCACGCCGCCGCCCCGCCGCTCGAACCACCGGGCGAGCGATCGAGGTCCCACGGGTTACGGGTCGGCTGGAAGGCGGAGTTCTCGGTCGAGCCGCCCATGGCGAACTCGTCCATGTTGGTGCGGCCGATCAGCACAGCGTCGGCGGCTTTGAGCTTGGCGACCACGGTCGCGTCGTACGGCGGACGGAAGGTCTCCAGCATCCGCGACGCGCACGAGGTGATCTCGCCCCGGTCGCAGAGGACGTCCTTCACGGCGACCGGCAGGCCGGCGAGGACGCCGAGCGACTCGCCGGCGGCGCGGCGTTGGTCGATGGCGGCCGCCTGCCCGAGGGCCCGTTCGTTGGTCACGCGGAGGAAGGCCCCGACGCGATCCTCGACCGCGGCGATGCGGTCGAGGTAGGCGCGGGTCAGCTCGACCGAGGTGAGCTCGCCCGCCGTCAGGCGGCGGAGCTGCTCGGCGGCCGACAGGTCAAGCGGCGAGGCGTCGGCCATCGTCTACGGGCGGGTAAGGGGAGGGCGGCGATCAGTCGCCGAGAACGGCGGGCGCCAAGAAGCCGTCGCCGTCGTGGCGGGGCGAGTTCGCCAGGGCCTCTTCGTGGGTCACGCCGGGGCGGACCTCGTCGGTCCGCAGCACGTTGGTCAGCTCGGCTCCGCCGGCGAGCGGGGCGTGGGCCATCGGCTCGACGCCCTCGGTGTCGACCTCGGAGAGTTGATCGACGTAAGCGACGATCTCCGCCAGCTGTGGCGTGAGCGCTTCGGCTTGGTCCGCGTCGAGTTCCAGGCGCGCCAGGAGGGCGACCCGCTCAACGTCTTCTTGCGAGATGGCCATGGCGGGGACCGTTTCAGTTCACGCTCAGGCTTTCGCGGGAACCTGGAACGGGGCGTTCCGCACCTTCTTGACCACGGCGCCGCTGCGGATGCACTGTACGCAGACACGCAAGTAGCGGCCTTGGCCGTCCGCACCGGTGACCTTCACGCGTTGCAGGTTCGGCTTGAACTGCCGTCGCGTCTGGCCGGTGATCTTGGTGCCGACGCCGCCCAGGTATTTCTTCTTACCACGGGTGGTCACCTGATTGCCCATCTGCGGTCCCTTGCCACAGAGTTCACAAGCGCGAGCCATCGGTCTGCCTTCGGAGTGTAAGGCCGCTCGGGCGGCCAGCTGGTTTGCAGTCGGGCCGCTCGGGGCGGCCCACTGGTGTGTTTTGGGGTCTCGCCGGGGAATCTCCCCACCGGTCGCCGTCTATCCGTAGCGGCGAATCGCACAGAGTAGCGTTTCGGCAGCTCGGGGGCAATCGGTCGGCTTATTTACCGCGGGTTTGCGTGAGAACTTCTTCCAGAACCCGCCCGTTGGTCGCAACGCCCTCGCCCGCGTGGACGGTCGGGTCGCCATTCCAGCAGGTGAAGGTGCCGCCCGCCTCCTCCAGGATCGGCTTCAGGCAGGCCGCGTCCCAGAGGCTCATGGCGGCGTCGATCATCACCTCCGCCCGGCCAATGGCGACCATCATGTAGCCGTAGGCGTCGCCCCAGGTGCGGGAGATGCGGGCCGTGTCCTGTAGGGCGAAATAAACGTCGGTCGCGTCCTCCTTCCGGTCAGTGCGGAACCCCGCAACGTCGCCGGTCAGAAAGAGACCGTCCGACAGGCTCTCGACCGAGGAGACCTGGGCCCGGTAGGGCTCGGCATCGCCGTTCTGGTACCAGGCGCCCCCGCCGACGGCGGCGTGGATCGTCTCGCCCGACGCGGGGGCGTTGATCACGCCCAGGATCGGCTCGCCACTCGCTTCTTCTAGGACCGCTACCAAGTTGGTGTAGAGGGGCACACCGTGCATGAAGGGCTTGGTGCCGTCGATCGGATCGAGGATCCATTTGTAGCCCGAATCGCCGGGCTTCTCGGGGTACTCCTCGCCGAGGATGGCGTCGGCCGGGAACTTCTCCTCGATCCGCTTCCGCAGGTGCTGCTCGGCGGCCCGGTCGGCCACCGTGACGGGCGAGCCGTCCCCCTTCCAGTCGATGCCGAGCGTCGTGGAGCGGAAGTGCTCCAGCGTGAGCTGTCCCGCTTCCAGGGCGATCTCGCGGGCCCAATCGAGCCGCTCCTGGGCGGCGGCTTGGCGGTCGGCGGGGGTGGTCGTGGCGGTGGGCGTCGACATGGGGCTGGCCCCGGGCGGGGCGTCGCGGGTGGGAGTTTTTGACGGCTTGCGCCCAAAGCTAAACGGCCCCGCCTCGTTTGGAAAGCGTCCCGAGGCACGATGCGGCCGTGTGGATGGGGTGGCGTTCGCGGTCTAGAATCGGTCGAGACCGGGGGTGTTCGTCATGAGTGGATACCCCGACCGCGACATCATTTAGGAAGGAGCCCCCTGATGCGCCCCGAAACCGGCGTCCCTCGCAGCCTACTGGCGATCCTCGGCGTGCTGGCCGTGGCGACCCTGGCGCTGGCCCAGAGTTTCCCCTGGCCCCCCAAGCCGAGGGCGGAGCAACCGGCCGCTGTCCCGGCCCAAGCCGCGCCCGAACGGTCGCCCTCCACGCCTCAGCCGCCGGTCGGGGGCGTGCCCCTGCCATCGCCGAGCTTCGAGCCCGGTCCGGTCGCAACGGTCACAACGGCCGCGCCGCCGGCCCGAGCCCCGATCGACTGGCGGATCCTGGAGAACCCGAATGGCCCGCACACCGCCCTGTTTTTTGACCCAGTCCGCCAAGTCTTCGCTGTTTACCACATCGACTCGGGCTCGGGACAGATTATGCTGAAGTCGATCCGGAGCCTCTCCGCCGACCTCCGGTTGGAACAGTTCAACAGCAGCAACCCGGCCCCGAAAGACATCCAAGCGATGCTTGAGGAGGCCCGCTAGCGGTCGCTCTCCCCGAGTGGGGTGGGTTCGCCAGCGCCAGCCGCCCGATATCCAACACGCCATGTCGCAGAAGTTCATCAGCCTCGACGACGCCGCCACCCGCCTCGGGCTCACCAAGGAGCGGCTCAACCACCTCCGTGAGGCGGGCGACCTCCGCGCGTACCGCGACGGCGCCAGCTGGAAGTTCCGCACCGAGGAGATCGAGAAGCTCGAGGCCGAGGGCGTGCCGTCCGAAGGGGACGACGACCTCGCCCTGGGCGGTGAGAGCGATCTGGCCCTCGCCATGCCCGGCGACGACGGGCCCCCAACGCCCGAGCCGGCGGCCGCCTCGGCAGGCGACGACCTGGAACTCGACGACGACATGATCGACCTGTCGATCGAGCCGCTCGGCGACGGCGACGACGCCGAGTCGATCCTCTTGACGGGCGACCAAGAACTCGAAGGGGGCATGCCCCACCCGCAGAGCACGATCATCGGCAAGAGCGAGCTGTCGCTCGAAGACGACCTGGAACTCGCCGCCGCGAGCGACGTGGTCGGGTCCGACCCCCCCGAGGCTCCCGCCGCCGGTGGATCGTTCGATAACATCGAAGAGCTCGAACTCGATTTGGACGGCGAGGCGAGCAAGGTCTCCAACGCGGGCGACGCCGCCGCAACGAGCGACTTGGAGTTGGAAGACCTCGAGCTCGATCTCTCCGGCAGCAACGCCGGCTCCGACATCTTGGGGGGCGGTGAGGACAACGGCTCCAACCCCTCTCTCTCCGGCGTGAGCAACGTTTCGGGCCTGTCGGGCCTCGACGCGATCGACCTCGCCGCGGACGAGGACGACGACCTCGTGCTCGGCGGCTCGGACGACTCGGGCGGCGACCTGGCGAGCAGCGACAGCGGTATCAATCTCTCCCCATCCGACAGCGGTTTCGCGCTGGACGAAGTCGCTCTGGATCTGGGCGGCGGATCGGCGATCGGCTCGCAGCTCGACCTGGCCGCCCTGTCGGCGGCCGGCTCGTCCCCGTCGAACGCCGGATCGGCCTCTTCGGGCCTGGGTGGCGAGGACTTTCAGCTCACGCCGAGCGACGACTCGGACGACGACGAAGAGGACAGCTCGCAGATCGTCGCCCTCGAGGAGATCAGCGAGGAAGAGGAGGACCTCCCCGGATTCGAGTCCGTCGATGACGACGACGCCGCCGGCGGGTTCGACGACGGGTTCTCGGGCGGCGGCCTGGGCGGTGAAGCGGCCGCGGCGCCGGTCGCCGTGGCGGCCGCCGAAGAGGTCTCGTTCCCGGGCTGGATCGTCGGCATCCTCGGAGCCAGCATGCTGACCATGCTGCTCTGCGGCCTTATGGCGATGGACCTCATCCAGAGCATGTGGGCTTGGGACCAGCCCTTCAGCTTCAACAGCGCCCTCATCGAGAGCCTTGCCGGCATCTTCGGGGGCTGATGGGTGCGACCGCCTGACGCACCCTTAAGCGACCTCCTCGGCTAGGCCTGCTGTGGTCGGGCGTCGTACGATGGGGGGATGCACGCACCCAACCCTCGCCCTCATGGCGCCCGGATCTCGCTCGCCCTCCTCGCGGCGTTCTGCGCGACGATCGGCTGCCGCCCCGCCGACGAGATCAAGACATACCGAATCGCGAAGCCGAGCGACGAGTCCCCTCCGCCAGCGAAGCCCGTGGCGGAACGCACCGGCGAGCCGACCGACCGGATGCTCGCCGCCATCGTGCCCGGGCCGGACCAGGCCTGGTTCTTCAAGGCGATCGGCCCGCGCGCCGCGCTCGACCCCGTGAGCGAGTCGATCGGGGCGTACTTGAAATCGATCCGCTTCGAGGGGACCAAGCCGACTTGGGAAACGCCCGAGGGTTGGACCGAGCAGTCGGGCGGCGGGATGCGGCTGGCGACACTCATGATCCCCGGATCGGAGGGGGGCGAGCCGATCGAGCTGAGCGTGATCGGTCTGGGCCTCGTCGACGAGTGGGACGCCCAGGTGCTGGACAACGTGAATCGCTGGCTCGGCCAGATCGGCCGGCCGCCGGTCGATGCCGACGGGCTCGTTGAGGCGGTCACTCCGATCGACGACGTTGCCGACGGCGCCGTGCTGCTCGACCAGACCGGCTGGTTTGATGGCGGGGGCATGCCGCCGTTCGCCGGCCGCGCCGCGCCGGCGAAACCGCCCGCGGCGCGCCCGCCGTCTCGAAACGAGTTGAAGTACGAGACGCCCGACGGTTGGAACGATGGCGAGGTCTCCTCGATGCGCAAGGCGTCGTTCCGCACGCCGGGCGGGGCCGAGGTGACCGCGTTCGCCTTCGCGGCGGCCGGCCAGATGGGCGATCCGCTCGGCAACGCCAACCGCTGGCGCGGCGAGGTGAAGCTGCCCCCGACCACCCAAGAGGATCTCGACGCCGAGAGCGAAGCGATCACGCTGCTCGGAGAGCCGGGCCGCTACTTCGAGTTCGTCGGCCCGGACGAGACGACCTACGCGGCGATGGTTGTGCGGGGCGAGTTGGCCTGGTTCTTCAAGATCCGCGGCCCGGGCGACGAGGTCGCCGGACAACGCGAAGCGTTCCGCGGCTGGCTCGACACGCTGTCGCTGTAGCCACCGCCTTCTCCTTTAACAGGACACGTCCTGTGACGACGATGCCCCCCGCCAACGCCGCCAGCGGCGCCGACGCCCCCTCGTCGGCTCCGAGCGAGGCCCGCCGCCAGCCGAAGCGGAGCTACGGCTGGCTCGACGCGCTTGCGTCGCTGCGGCTGACGGTCGTGTTGTTCGCGCTGACGATCGTGCTGGTCTTCGTCGGCACGCTCGCTCAGGTCGATCACGACATCTGGTTCGTCGTGAACGGCGACGGATGGGATGGCGGCTACTTCCGCGTGTGGTTCGCCCAGTTCGAGTACCAGGCGTTCAATCGCCTGCTGTTGGTGTTCACCAAGGGGGAGGCTCGGCCGATCGAGGGGAGCTTCTGGTTCCCGGGCGGGCTGCTGCTCGGCTCGCTGATGTTCGCCAACTTGTTGGCGGCCCACGCGCTCCGCTTCAAGGCGGCCGCGCGCGGCGGCCGGCTGACGCTCGGGCTCGGCGTTCTGGCGGCGGGCATTGCGGCGACGGTCGGCGTCATCGGTACGGGCATGGATCAGTCGCTCAAGGGCCAGCTCTCCAGCGAGTTCTGCGACGGCCTCTGGCAAGCGCTCCGCGCGCTGCTGGCGGGCGTCGCGTTGGGCGGTGTCTGGTGGTCGATGAACAAGGTCGGCAAGCTCCGCCCCGCCGAGTGGTGGCTGGCGACGGCTCTGACCACGCTGTTGCTCGGGGTGGCGGTCTACCTCTACGCGAACCCCTCGGTCGGCCCCGACGACGCCGGCATGCGGATCGTTTGGGAGCTGACCAAGAGCGGCGGCGCCGCGGTCCTGACCTTCCTCGGTTGCTGGTTGGTGTTCAAGCAGCGCGCCGGGATCGTGCTGCTGCACGCGGGGGTCGGGCTGCTGATGATCGGCGAACTGGTGACCCACCTCTCCGCCGTCGAGGGGCAGATGCGCATCCCCGAGGGAGCGACCGTCAACTACGTCGACGACATCCGCTCGTTCGAACTGGCGGTCTCGACCGACGAGGGCGACGCCACCCGCGTCACCGCCGTGCCGGCGTCGATGCTCACCGCGGCGGTCAAAGCAGGCGAGCCGATCCGGCACGACGACCTGCCGTTCGACCTGCGCGTGACAAGCTACGAGGGCGCCTCACGCCTCGTCCCCGTGCGGGGCGACAACCCGGCGACCGCCGGCGCGGGCCTCGAGACAATGGCGGAGCCCGCTAAGTCGGTCTCCGGCGTGTCGAGAGACGCGGGCGTGAACCTGCCGTCCGCGTACGTCGAGCCGCTCGATAAGGAGTCGGGTGAGTCGCTCGGCGTGTGGCTCGTATCGTCGTCGTTCCAGATCGGGGCCGACGGTCGGATGACCGGACTGCGTCCTCAGCCAATCGCCATCGATGACCAGACGCACGAGGTTGAGCTCCGTTTCGAGCGGACCTACAAGCCGTATTCGATCACGCTGAACGACTTCCGCTTCGACAAGTACGTCGGCACCGAGATGGCCAAGAACTACTCGTCGGACGTCGTGTTGACCGACCCGTCGCGCGGCGTGGAGCGGCCGGTGAAGATCTGGATGAACAACCCGCTCCGCTACGCGGGCGACACGATCTATCAATCGAGTTTCGACACCCGCGGCCCGGTCGAGGCGACCGTCTTGCAGGTGGTCACCAACGGCGGCTGGATGATCCCCTACGTGAGTTGCGTGTTCGTCGGACTCGGCATGCTGGCGCACTTCCTGATCACGCTCGGCCGCTTCGCCCGCCGCCGTGTCGAGGAAGCGAAACGGAAGGCGGCCAAGTTGGACGGCCCCGCGGCGGACCCGCCCGGCTGGTTGTCGCCCGAGCTGTGGAAACGGCCAACGGTCTGGGGCCCGGCCCTCGCGGCCCTGGTCACGATCGCCTACCTCGGCGGCAAGGCGCGGCCCGTGACCGACGAGCCGAACCAGATGGCGGTTCAGCGCTTCGGCTCCCTGCCGGTCGCCGAGGGGGGACGCATCAAGCCGATCGACACCCTCGCCCGGCACACGCTGCAGCACTTCAGCGCCCGGCAGGAAGTGCTGCCGGCTGATGAGGATGAGGACGCGCCGCGTGTGCCGGCGACCGAGTGGTTGCTCGACACGCTGTCGGGGCGCGACGGCTGGCGCGACCACCGCGTCTTCCGCATCGAGAACCTCGAACTGCTCGACGCGCTCGACCTCGAGCCCCGCCCGGGCTCGTTCCGCTACAGCTACGCCGAGGTGATGGCCGACCCGGGCAAGACCGAGGGGCTGCTCGATAAGGCCCATCAGCAGTACCTACGGATCAAACAGGCGGAGCAGGGGGGGCCGGCGACGGAGCCGCTGACGCTCGTCCAGGACAAGACGCTCGCTCTGCGGCAGAAGATCATGTCGCTCCGCCAACTGGTGACCGCCTTCGGCACGCCCAACTTCAGCAGCACCGAGGACGAAGGCATCCGCGAGCAGCTCATGCGGGCCCAGTCGATGGTGCAAGTGCTCCGCCGCAGCGGCGCCGTGCGGGTCGTGCCCCCGGGCAAGGCCGAGGGGGAGTGGACCACGCTCTTCGAGAACGAGCTCATGAACCTGTTGCGTCGCACCCAGGGGCTGCCGCCCGAACCGGCGGGCGTGGCGTGGTCGCGGGCGCTGGTGGCCTACGCCGACGAGGACGCGGAGGCCTTCGCGGATCGCCTGACCGACTTGGAAGCCGCCCTCGAGAAATACCAGCGGAGCCTCCAAGCGGCGCCCGAAGCGTTGGCGAGTCTCGCGCCGGCCGAACGCCTCGACGCGGGCAAGGTCCGCTTCGAGCACGCCTTCTCCGCCTTCAGCCCGTTCTACTACTGCGCGGTGATGTACCTCGTCGCGTTCGTGCTCGCCTGCTGCGGGTGGCTGGGGCAGGGGGGGGCGACTCTGCCTCGCACTCTGGGGCGGTGCGCGACGGCGGTGATCGTCGTCACGCTGCTGGTTCACACGTTCGCCCTGATCAGCCGGATCTACATCTCCGGACGCCCGCCCGTGACGAACCTCTACACGACCGCGATCTTCATCGGCTGGGGCGCCGTGCTCCTGGGCATGGCGATCGAGGCGATTTATCGGATGGGACTCGGCAGCGCGGCGGCCTCGGCGATTGGCTTTGCCACGCTAGTGGTGGCTCACTACCTGTCGCTCGACGGCGACACCTTCACGGTGTTGCAGGCGGTGCTCGACACCCAGTTCTGGCTGGCCACGCACGTCGTCTGCGTGACGTTTGGCTACGCCACGGTCTACATCGCCGGGGCGTTCGGGATTCTGTACCTGCTGATGTGGCTGCTGGATTTCGACCGAGAGCTGAGCGGCTCGGAGGCGGGTCGAGTCGTTTCGGGAATCGTCTACGGCATGCTCTGCTTCGCGATGCTGTTCAGTTTCGTCGGCACCGTGCTGGGCGGCCTGTGGGCGGACGACTCGTGGGGGCGGTTCTGGGGGTGGGACCCGAAGGAGAACGGCGCCCTGATCATCGTGCTGTGGAACGCCTTGGTGCTGCACGCCCGCTGGGGGAAGCTGATCGGTCCTTTGGGCCTCGCGACCTTCGCGGTGTTCGGCAACATCGTGACGACCTGGAGCTGGTTCGGGGTGAACGAGCTGGGCGTCGGCCTGCACGCGTACGGCGGGAACGACAGCCCGACCGCCCAGTACATGCTCTACTTCATCGCCAGCCAGCTGGTGATCTGCTTGATCGGCCTCGTGGCGATGGCGATGCCGAAGCGAGCTCGCGCCAAGGCGTAAACGGTTTGCGGATCGGCGCAGACAGGCGATGGCGGGATCGGATAGTTTTTGGGGCCATCAGCCCCGGCAGACCGCCCGGGCCCCTCATCTCCGGAGCCCCGCCATGAAACGCTATCTCGCCGAAGCGATCGGAACCTACGCCCTCGTGTTCGCAGGAACGGGGGCCATCATCGTGGACGGAGTGACCGACGGATCGGTCTCGCTGGTCGGCGTCGCGTTGGTGTTCGGCCTCGTGGTGATGGCGATGATCTACGCGTTGGGCGACATCTCCGGAGCGCACCTCAACCCGGCGGTGACGATCGCGGCGTGCGTGGCGAAGCGTTTCCCGGCGCAGGACGTCGGTCCTTACATCGCAGCGCAGTGCATCGGCGCCCTCGCCGCCAGCGCTTCGCTCAAAGCGATCTATCCGGGCGTTACGGGGCTGGGCGCCACGATGCCGCTTGACGGGAACGTCACGCAGTCATTCATCCTCGAGGTGATCCTGACTTTCTTCTTAGTGTTCGTCGCCCTCGGGGTGACGACGGCGGGGCGGGCCGAGGGGATCCTCGCCGGCCTGGCGATCGGCGGCACGGTCGGCCTCGACGTCTTCGTCGGCGGGCCGATCAGCGGCGCCTCGATGAACCCGGCTCGCTCGTTCGGACCGGCGGTGATCAGCGGGCAGACGCAACACCTCTGGATGTACCTGGCCGCCCCGGTGGCCGGTGGAATCCTCGCGGCGATCGTGACAAACTGCCTCCGCAGTGAAGAACCGACCGAGTCCTCCGACTGACCCCCTACGCCACATGAGACGCGTCCTCATCCTTTGCACCGGCAACTCGTGCCGCTCCCAGATGGCCGAGGCGTTGTGGAACGACCTGGGCGCGGGCGCCTGGGAGGCCCGCTCGGCCGGGTCGAAGCCGTCGGGCTACGTCCACCCGCTCGCGATCAAGGCGGCCGGCGAGTTGGGGCTCGACCTGTCCGACGCGCAGAGCCAATCGGTCGATGAGTTCGCCGGCGAGTCGTTCGACCTGGCGATCACCGTGTGCGATAACGCCCGCGAGGCGTGCCCCATCTTCCCGAACGCGGCGGAGACGCTCCACTGGCCCTTCGACGACCCGGCCGACGCGACCGGCTCGGAGGAGGAGCAGATGGTTTTCTTTCGCCGGGTCCGCGATGAGATCAAAACGAAGATCGCGGGCTACCTGGGGAAGTGAGCAGAACGAAGGCAGTAACCCCGACCAAGTTTGGTCGGGCCGACTGGCTTGATTGAGCTATACGTTCCGCACCCATTCGCGGAAGACGTAACGCTCGTGTTCCTCGGATCGTTTGACCCTCCAATCGGAGTGGTCGAAGTCCGGAAAGTACGCATCCCCTTCGTAGTCGCCGCGGATGGTGCTGAGGAACATCCGGTCGGCCAACGCGATCGCTTGTTCGTAAAGCGACGCCCCGCCCGCGACGAAGGTCTCTCCCGGGCTCAACTCAGCCAAGCGGAGCGCCTCGTCGAGCGAAGCCGCCGTCCGGACGCCCTCGATCGCCGGCCGTCGGGTCACGACGATCAGCTCCGACTTATCGAGGTCCGCGCCAAAGATCTCGTACGACCTGCGTCCGAAGATCACGGTGCTACTCGCGACGGTATCGAGGTACCGCTGGTACTCCTCGGGCACGCTCCAGGGCATGCCCTCCCCGGCGCCGATCACGCGGCGATCGCTCATGGCGGAGATGATGATCACACGGAGCTCCTAGCGTTGATCGGGGTTCTGGCGGGGGCGGATCTTGCCAGAAGACGAGAAAAGGAGACTCCCTGCTGCGTAAATGAGAGAGCCAATCTCGCAGTCTCCGGCTACCGTGATACTAGGAACAAGACTTGGCCCCGCCAGCCCCCACCGCCCCCCGATGCCGATCCGATACGCCGCTCTCGCTCTCGGTTTGCTCCTGCCGCAGGCGCTCTGCGCGCAGTCGGAGTTCGACGCTCAGCCGACGATCAACGTGACCGGCTCGGGTCTCGTGCCGATGGAGAGCGACTACCTCCCCAACGTGGTGAAGAGTGAGAACGGACTCGCCTCGTTCGAGGCGCTCAAGGCCCAGGCGGTTGCGGCGCGGACGTACGCTTACTACCAGATCGACAACAAGGGTTTCATCAACGACGGCACGTCGGATCAGGTCTACTCGGGTCCCGGCTCGCCGCGACAGATCCACTTCGACGCCGCCGCGGCGACCGAGGGGGAGATCCTCTGGGTGCGTGACGATATCGGGGTGCAGCGCGACGTGTTGATCGCCGCGTTCTACGTCGCCGGTTCGATCCCGAGCGGACCCTTCGATCCGGACAACCCGGGGGTGATCTCCGAGCCGGGAGACACGGACCCGACTTCGACTCAGCAATGGGTCACTTTCCCCTACGCGGACGGCGAGGTCGCTGGCTTCAACCAGGGCACCCCGCTCGGGTTCCAGGGGACCGTCAACAACCCGAACTGGCCCAACCGGGGCGCCAAGTCGCAGAACGGCGCCGACTATCTTTCCGACAACTCGGTCAACTACCTCGACATCCTCAAGTACTACTACGGCGCCGATATCCAGCTCCGCACGGCGCAGACCGAGGGGACCAGTGTCGAGTACGGGCGCAAGGTGCTGACCACGTTCGACGACTACGGCAGCGGCCGTGCCTCGGACGGCACGATCGACGGCCACGAGGGCGTGTTCCACCGCTCGCCCACGCTGTCGGGCAGCACGACCGCCAACCTGGCCGGTTCCGACGCGGTCCGCGACGACGCCGAGTCGCACGAGGGGAGCCACTCGCAGCGGATCGACTTCGTCTACAACGAAGCGTCCGGCGAGGACTTCTTGATGCGGCACCTGTCGGGCGCCAAGTATAGCGATACCGACGGAGCCTCGAACGCCGCGACGCGGCTCGCGAATCTGCAATTCGAGTCGATCGGCTCGGTCGGTTTCTGGTTGAAGACCGACGACGCCGGGCTCGAGGTGTCGCTCGCCATCGACGATCCCGAAACCGGCGAACGCGGGGTGCGCCGGTCGGTGATCGCCGACGGCGAGTGGCACGAGTACAAGTGGGGCCTCGACCGCAACGCCGACTGGGAGGCGTGGACCGCAGGAGGAGACGGCGTGATCGACGGGATCAACGTCTCGCTCGACTCGGTCCAGTTTTTCGGTTCGTCGGACGCGACGGTCTACCTCGACACGGTCTTCTGGGACCCGGGCGACACGTTCAACCCGACCGCCGTGGGCGACTTCAACGCCGATGGGGTGGTCGACGCCGCCGACTACACGGTCTGGCAGGACGCTTTCTTGAGCCTCGAAGAGGGCCACCCCGCCGACGCCAACGGCGACGGCTTCGTCGGCAACGACGACTACGACATCTGGGCGGCGAACTACGGCGCGACGCCCGGCGTCGCCTCGGTCGCCGTGCCGGAACCGTCAGCGGTGTGGGGAGTTTCACTCGCGGTGATCGTGGGGCTCTCCAGCAGGCGGCAGGCGTAGGTCTGATCACGAAGCACCCGGCCGTCGTGGTCCGGGGCGTCGGCGAAGTACTCGGTCCGATCGCCGACCCCATCCGTGGCCGGCTGAGAGCTGCGGTAACGGAAGCCGACTCGCTGGTTCGCTTCTTCGACCCACTCCAGGAAGATCACGCTGTGGCCCGACCCCCCCTCGCGCCACAGCTGCACGAAGTCGCCCGGCTCGGCCTCGTCGAGCGGCGTCGCTCGGCCGACGCCTAGCGTCTGGGCCGCCAGCACGACCAGCGTCTTGTCGCCCCCCGGGGCTCCGTACCAGAGCTTCAGGAACCGCTTCATCTCCTCGACCGACTTGTCGGCGAGCAGGCCCCGCTCCTCCGCCGCCCGGACCGCGACGGCGAACGTGTAGCCGCAGCAGAAGCTCCCCTCGTCGCAGGCCTCCAGCAGCGTCTCGCCGCGGAAGGTGACCGGCTCCTTTACGCCCGAGGCCCCGGCGACCCAGTGGTAGCCGCCCCCGTCGGGGAACTCGCGGGCGATCTCAACGACGCTCCTCTCCGCGAAGGCCAGGGCGGGGCAGGCCAGCAGGAGCATCCCGAGGACGCGGCGTTCAAGGGAGTTCATGGTTCTCGATTATTTCGGAAATCGGCGCGAACAAAACGCGTTTCGGCGATCCAACCAACGGGGGTCGCCGTACTAAGAATACACCGAGCGACGCCTCTCACGCCTCTCGGTTTTCTCAGCTCGCGGCTGGAGGTTTCTGGCCCTCGCTCGGCGCGATGTCGGGCGCCTCCGGCCCCAACCCGGAGGGCGCGTCATGATCGGTAAGATTCTCGTAGGCTTGGGCGGCCGGACAGCGGAAGGCCCCTGCTGCAGCGAGGCCGCCACGCGCCTCGCCATCGACCTGGGCGCCCGCCACGGAGCGTCGCTCACCGGCATGACGGTCGCCGACGTGGCGCAGCTTGTCCGGGTCGGGTCGGCCCCCATCGGCGCCGGCTCCGCCGTCATCGAGCTACGGGAGCACCGCCTCGCCGTCACCCGTGAACGGGTCGAAGCGGCGATCGAGGCCTTCGAAGCCGCGTGCAGCACGGGCGGGGTCCGGCACGCGGTCAAACGCGAGGAGCGCTCCGAGCCGTTCGACTACCTGATCTCGCAGGCACGGTACCACGACCTCACGGTCATCGGCCTGCACGGTCTCTTCGAGTACGGCGTCCACGGCGAGACGCACTACGACCCGGCCGGGACGATGGTCCGCCTCGTCTCGGGCGGGGTGAGGCCGATCCTCGCGGCGGGGCCTCACGTCTTCTCCAAGGGCAAGGATGGGGCGCCGCCGATCGAGCGGGTGCTGATCGCCTACAGCGGCTCGCCCCAGTCGGCGAAGACGATGCGGCGGTTCGTGCAGATGAACCTGTGGCCCGAGGCGAAGCTGCGGATCGTCGCGTTCGGCGACGACCACGAGCGGCGCCAGCGGCACCTGCTGCACGCGGCCAACTACTGCGAGGCCCACGGCATCGAGGTCGAGCGGGACTACCGCCCCGGCGACCCGCGCACGGGCGTCCTGGAGGTGGCCGACGAGTGGGAGGCCGACCTGATCGTTATGGGCAACAGTCACCGCACGCTGCTCAGCCGCAAGGTGCTGGGCGACACGATGCTCGAGACGATCCGCAGGTCGGATCGGTCGCTGTTCCTCTGCCAGTGAGCCCGGCGGCGAGCGCTAGCGATACGAGCAGCAGCGAACCGGGCTCGGGGACGGCCGCCGATCCGGAGGACGAAGCGAGGGTCGCGCCGTAGTTCAGCCGCCAGGTGTCGTAGTCGCCCGGGGCGAACTGGCCCGTGTCGTTGTCACGCCAGACGGTGTAGTCGGCCGCGTCGACCACGCCGTCGCCGTTGAAATCGCCTTCGAGCCGTGGCGCGACGACGACCTCGATCGTCGCGTCGCTCGTCAGCAGGTAGTCGGCAACGACCTGCTGCTCCTCGCCGTGGTTGACGGTGAGATCGTAGTAGCCGTCGAACGCACGTGTGTCGAAGTCTCCCGCGAGGTCGGTTGCGCCCGACTCGTCGGTCCACCACTGGTTGAAGACCAGATCCCGGTAGGCGGCGAGGGCGGGTTTCTCCGTCCAATCGTTGCGGAAGAGGGCCCCGTTCTCGCCCCGCCAGTGCGCGCCCCCCCAGAAGCCCCACATGGTGACCGCTTCCATGCTCTCGTGGCTGAACATCATCGTCAGGTAGTCGCGAAGCAGCTGGCCGTGCTGCGCCTCGTTGCCGCCGACATCGATGTCGAACTCGGTGACTCGCAGACGCGGGAGGAGGTCCGCGAAGCGATCGATGCGGTCGTAGACCTGCTCGGGCGTGCTGTTGCTGACGCGGCCCCAGTCTTCGATGAAGTGGGCCTGGAAACCGATCCCGTCCGGCGAGGAGCCGTCGTCGATGAGCTTCTCGATGATCCGCTCGTAGTCATTGGCGCGTGACTGGCCGGCGATCACGTCGTCCTCGTTGATCCACAGCGGCGTGCCCGCCGGGACCTGGGTCCGGGCGTGATCGACGATGTCGCCGAAGAAATCGGCCCCGAGGCGGTTCTCGTAGGTGTCGCCCGTCCATCCGACCGGGTGGTTGATGACGTCCCACTCGTAAACGCGATCGCCCACCGTGCCGGCGATGTCGCTGATGTGGTCGAACAGGCGTTGCGGCAGCGTGTTGGTGTTCTGCGAATCGCCCCAAGCGTCCGATCCGCTCCAGGTCGCCCAGGAGAGGTAGTGACCGCGGGCGGGCAGGTCGTTCGCGTCGAGCCAGTTGAGCGCGTTGCGGGTGTTGTTCCAGTTGAAGCCGCCGCCCCACTGGCCGATCCACGGGGGCCACTTCAGGTCGTTCTCGAAGACAACCTCGTTGAAGTTCTCCAGCAGCTTGGCCCGGTAGGTCGCGGCGTCTTGCGAGTTGCTGTTGATCAACCCCGCTGTCACCGCCGTGCCGAAGCGGAAGTGATGCCGTTTCATCTCGACATCGACGTTGGCCCCATCGACCCGGTTGCCGTAAGCATCGACGACGCGCACCGTGAGGTCCGACTTGCGGTGCTGGTCGATCCGAGGGTTGGCGTCGATGCGCCACTGCTGAGCGGCTACCGGCCCGGCGGCGCCGAGCGAGACTCCAAGCCAGCAGGCGACGCCTCGCCAAAAAACGTTAGACGGCATCGGACGATTCTCTTCCGGCTGTGTGTTCCGTAGCGGGCCAGAACGGCCTCACGATCGCCTCACCATACATCAAGCCGGCCGCTGAGTCGCGTTTCCACCGCTCCTGAAGCGGTTGAAGGCTTTACCGGACGGGCCGCCAGAGAGAGGACGCGGCGAACGCGAGCACGGTGAGCAGCAGCGCGCCGGGTTCGGGCACAGCGACGGTCGAAGAGGCAGTCGCGCCGTAGTTCAGCCGCCAGGTGTCGTAGTCGCCCGGGGTGAAGCCCCCCGACTCGTTATCGCGCCAGACGGTGTAGTCGGCGGCGTTGACTTCGCCATCGCCGTTGAAGTCGCCTTCGAGCGGCGTCAGCACGTCTTCCACCCCGGCGTTCACGACCAGCGACGACGCGAACGTGATGCTCAGCGCGTTGTCGCCCGCATCGAAGGCGACGTCGAACGTGCCGGAGGCGAGTTCGTCCAGGTTCTCGACCGTGTTGTCGTCGTTGAAAGAGGCGAAGCTAGCGAAGTCCGACGCGGCCAGGAAGCTGATACTCGATCCCGAGAGCGTGTCCTCGGCCCCGCCGATCACCTCAGCGTCATCAACGGTGACCGAGGTGACCCCTGGCGACCCGGTGGTGTCCAGGCTGCCTGTCAGCGTGGCGGAGTAATCGAACGAGAAGGTGAACTGGTCCGTGTCGGCGCCAAAGTGCGAGAACCACAGCGTGTTCTCGCTATTGACCTGGGCGAAGAAGACCGAGCCGGGCGTCTCGGCCGTGGCGCTCACTTCCATCGTCGTGACGAGGCTGTCGCCGATGCCGAACGAGTCCATGTCGTACTCGCCTTCGTCCAAATCGATGCCGTTGAGCAACACGGTCTCTGAGGCGCCGCCCGAGCCGACGCTCCCCGGCGGGTTGTTCGACGAGCCGCCGTCGGCGGTGAAGCCGTTCGGCCCGGCGTCCTCGAACAGCAAGTCGCCCACTTCGTTGGACGTCTCGAAGACCGCCGGGAAGCTCGTCCCGGAGACCGTGTCGGTGATCGTCACGCCGGTGAGGGTGATCGTCAGTTCGAGCGTGGCGTCGGCCGTGTTCGGTGCCGCCGCCGCGGGCGCGGCGATCAGGGCGATCGCCGGCAGGAGACCGAGAAAGAGGCTTCGTCGCATGGTGTCGATCCTCAGAACGAAACTGGAACGTCTTCGCGAGCCGAAACGCCTTGGCTGGCACCGACGGATCGTACCACAGACGCCAACAAATCACGAAAACCGCGGCCTGTCAGTGGCTTCTGCAGGCGGGCTGCCCCCGGTTCTGGTAGATGACTTCTATCGATGAGACGACTTGAGGGAGGTAGAATTGGGGTAGTCGCCTGAACCGATCTTGAACCCTCGATCGCCCGATGACCGCCGACGATCTCCGTGATCTGTTCCGTAAGCAGCCGTTCCGGCCGTTAGTCGTGCACTTAACGAACGGCGCGAAGTTCGAGGTCCGCCATCCCGATCAAGGGATGGTCTACGACGAGATGCTCATCGTCGGCAGCGACAAGGGACTGGAACACTGTGCGATGATGAACATCGCGCACGTGACCGTGGAGCCGGTGGGGGCGTGAGCGAAACGAATCAGCGTAAATCGAGCCTCGTCAGCCGGATGCTAATCGGCGCGGGCGGCGTGGTGTTTTTAGCTCTGCTGATGTTTGTAATCGTCGCTCTGCTGACACACCCGTTCAACACTCCGTTCCATCATGGGCACGCGCAATTGTTGCATGCCCTTGTATGGCAAGCATCGGGACGCGTTGTCGGCAAGGAGTGGGATACCTACTCGGGGGTCGTTCGTATGTGGGACGACCGTGGGCGTCTTTCGAGTCGGCAGCAGTACCGGGACGGCGAGCGACACGGTGTCTGGGTCGATTACGACACAAACGGGGCGATCGAACGGGTCCACGAGTACCGCGACGGCAAGCCGTGGAATGGCGTCTGCTACATTGCCCACATGAAGTCGTTTCAGGCTGAGTATCGATCAGGCAAACCGTGGAACGGTGTTACTTGGTACTACGACAAGAAGCGGACATGCTCGGTCGATCAGTTCTGGGTCGATGGAGCAGAAGTCAGCGAGGCAGAGTACGGCTCGCCTCCGCTGTTTACACACCAGCAACTGACACGTCCACAGAACGTCGTGCTGCCAATCGACTAGCCAGCCGCCGGGTCCTCCACGGGCTGGCGTCGATGGCTCGCCTTTACGCCCCGAACTTCGCGAGGCGCCCGGCGTTGGCCATCGCCAGGGTCATTAGGTTCTTCGCCTCGAACGTGCCGAGGCCGCCGGTGAGGCACGGCTGCTCACCGAAGGTGGTGGCGCCGTCCGGGCGGCAATGCTTCGCCCACAGCAGCGTCGGCACCGGGTGCCAGCTGTGGCTGGCGAGCATGGCGGGCGTGCTGTGGTCGCCCGTCGCGATGAAGACGTCCGGCTTCAGGTCCATGATCGCGGGCACGGCGGCGTCGTACTCCTCGGTCCGCTTGACCTTCGCGTCGAAATTGCCGTCCTCGCCGGTCGAGTCGGTGTACTTGAAGTGGACGAAGAAGAAGTCGTACTTGTCCCAGTTCTCCTTGAGGACGGCCATCTGCTCCTCAAGCGTCTGCGCCTCGCCGACGATGTCCATGCCGACGAGCGACGCGAGGCCTTTGTACATCGGGTAGACGGCGATCGCCGCGGCGCGGAGGCCGTAGACCTCCTCGAAGCTCGCGATGTTCGGCTTGCCGGTGATGCCGCGGAGCGTGCAGCAGTTCGCCTTCGGCTCGTCCTTCAGGAGCGCCTTCACCTGGGCGATGAACTCGTCGCAGATCTTGGCGGTCTTCGCGCTGCCGGCGTCCTTGGCGACGGCGGCCAACGGCGGCACGCCGGTCGCTTGCGGGTCCGTGTCCGCGACGTTCCCTTCCAGACCGGCACCGCCCCCTTCACCCTGGGGACGCAGCACGACGACGAAGCGGTGCTCCTTGACCGGCTTCACGATGACCTCGACGCCGTCGATCTTCACGTTCGCGGCGAGCTTCTCGACGATCGGCGTCGATTCCTCGGTCGGGATGCGGCCCGCCCGGCGGTCGGCGATGTTCCCGTCGGCGTCGAGCGTGCAGAAGTTGGCCCGGATGGCGACGTCGCCCTCTTCGAGCTTGAACCCGATGCCGGTCGCCTCGAGGGCGCCGCGGCCGATGAGGAACTGCACGGGGTCGTAACCAAACAACCCGAGGTGGCCCGGCCCCGAGCCCGGCGAGATGCCGTGGGCGACCGGCAGGCTTCCGCCCAGCACGCCCTCGGTCGCCAGCTTGTCGAGGTTCGGCGTGGCGGCGGTCTCCAGCTCGGTCTTCCCGCCCGGCTGCTGCGGCAGACCGCCCAGGCCGTCGCCGACGTACATCACGATCTTCGAGTCGTTCTTTTGCAGCAGCGGCTTGATGAGAGCGTGGATGTCCATGGCGGCGGGCGGGAGGCTGGAGGGGGGATGCGTAGGGGGAATCGGCCCGTCGGGGGCGGGTCAGTCCCGTTATCGTCGGCATCCGGGCCCGTCGGGCAAGGGGGAACCGCCAAGCTGCTTCCCTTGTAGGAGGCGTCTCCGACGCCGATTACGGTATCCTGGCCGATCCGGCTTGCGGCGCGTTATCGGCGTCGGAGACGCCTCCTACAGTCACGACTATGAAGAACCGCCCCAACGTCGTCCTGATTGGCATGCCCGGCTGCGGCAAGAGCACCGTTGGCGTCGTGCTGGCGAAGCGGCTCGGGCTCGGTTTCCTCGACACCGACCTGCTGATCCAGTCCGCCGCCGGGGCGACGTTGCAGCAGATCGTCGACGCCGAAGGCCACGATGTCCTCCGCGACGCCGAGGAACAGGCTGTCCTGAGCGTCGACGCGGCGGGCGCGGTGATCGCCACCGGCGGGAGCGTCGTCTACAGCCCCGCGGGGATGGCCCACCTGCGCGAGCAGGGCGTGCTGGTCTACCTGGAGGTCGATCTCCCGACACTCCTCGCCCGGGTCGGCGACCACTCCGATCGGGGCCTCGCGAAGCGGCCCGATCAGACCTTCGAGGAGCTGTTCGAGGAGCGCGTCGCCCTCTACCGCCGGTACGCCGAGATCACGGTCGACGGCTCGGGCCCAACGACCGAGGCGGTCTGCCAGCGGATCGAAGCCGCCTTGGGCGGCTGACCTACGGCGTTTCTGCCAGTAGAATCCGCCACGTATTCAGTTCACCACAGAGGACACAGAGAGCACAGAGAAGACACCGGTCTTTCCTCTGTGTTCTCTGTGCTCTCCGTGGTTAATCCGAACCCACCGAAACGACGATGTCCTTGCTCAAGTACGACCCGTCCGCCGCCCTCTTCGAACAGGGGGGAACCTCGCAAGCGGAGCTCGACGCCCTCGCGCCGCGGCTCGAATCGGCCCGCGCCGAGGTCCTCGCCGACGCCGACCTGTGGGCGTGCGGAGCGGAAGCTACGCCAGAAAAAGAGCCGCTCGACGCCGGGTTCCACCTGCTGCCGGACCGCCTGCTCGCCGAGCTCGAAGCGAAGGGCGCCGACAGCGAACTGGCCCGCCTGAAGGCGACCGCCGACCGCCTCGCCGGTGCGTGCCAGAGTGTCGTGGTCCTGGGCATCGGCGGCTCGTACATGGGCGCGCGGGCGCTGCTCGAGTCGTGCTGCCACCCGTACTACAACGAAGTGCCGGCGGAGAAACGAAATGGCCGGCCGCGGGTCTACTTCGAGGGGAACAACGTCGACAACGACGCCGCCACCGGGCTGATCGAGCTGCTCAAGAGCCGCGACGAGCCGTGGGGCGTGGTGGTCATCAGCAAGTCGGGCGGAACGCTCGAGACGGCCGCCGCCACACGGATTTTTCTGCGCGAGCTGGCCGACTCGGCGGGTGACCAGCTGACCGACCGGTTCGTCCCCGTGACCGGCAAGAGCGGCAAGCTCTTTGATCTCTCGACTGCGCTCGGCGCGCAGGACCTCTACGAAGTCCCCGACGGCGTCGGCGGGCGGTTCAGCGTCCTCTCGGCGGTAGGCCTGCTGCCGGCGGCGCTGATGGGCCTCGACATCGAGAAGCTCCTCGCCGGCGCGAAGGCGATGAACGACCATTTCGCCACCGCGCCCGTGGCTGAGAACGTCGTCTTGCAGTACGTCGGCGTGAGCCACCTGCTCGAAGAGACCGAGGAGTGCGTCACCCGCATCCTCAGCACCTGGGGCAAGCGGCTCGAGGCGACCGGCCTGTGGTACGACCAGCTGCTCGCCGAGAGCCTCGGCAAGAACGAGCAGGGCGCCCTGCCGCTGACGATCGTCAACACCCGTGACCTGCACAGCCGCGGCCAGCAGCACCAGGAGGGCGTCCGCGACAAGCTGATCACGAACGTCATCGTCGAGTCGCAAGACTCCACACCGCTCGCCATCGGCCAATCGGACAACAACCAGGACCAGCTCAACGAGCTGGCTGGCAAGACCCTGCCCGACATCCTCCGCGCCGCCATCGCCGGCACCAACCAGGCCTACGCCGAGGACAACCGCCCGACGACCGACCTCGTCCTGCCGAAGCTCGACGAGCACACGATCGGCCAGCTCCTCCAGATGCTGATGCTCGCCACGGTGGTCGAAGGCCGCCTGATCGGCATCAACCCCTACGGCCAGCCGGGCGTGGAGGCTTACAAGAAGAACATGAACGCGATCTTGCGGAGTTAGGTAGGATTCACCACGGAGGGCACAGAGAGCACAGAGAGAGCAAGCATGCCGGCAATTAAGCTAATGACGAACGAGGGTGAGCTGCTTGGCTTCTTGCTCATCGCGGGGGGTCTTCCAATCCACAAGATAATCGAGCCGATAGACTCAGTGTTTACTGGTGTTCCCGAGCATTCAGCGTTGTTTGATCATCCGCTTGGCTCATTGATTCAAGACAACAAGCATGTCGAGCAAGAATCTGTAATCCATATGCAAGACGGAGTCATATTGCTCAATCGGCCTGTCTTGGCAGATCTCAATCTCCAAATGGAAATCGGTACAGATGGGTCCGGCACATTCCAGTTCAATCGCGCTGATAGCACCGTTGAATCAGGCCAGTGCCGACTCATACAAGCCACTGAGAGCTAACTCTTCTCCGTGCTCTCTGTGCCCTCCGTGGTGAACCCAGAACCCCGGCGATAGACGAATGCCCACAACGCTCACCTGGCTCGGCCACAACGCTTGGTCGCTCGACTGTGTTTCTGAGACGACGGGGGACGGCACGAAGGTCCTCATCGACCCGTTCCTGAACGACTCGCCCACCGCGCCCGTGAAGGCCGAAGACGTGGAGGCGGACTACCTCGTCCTGTCGCACGGGCACGGAGATCACCTCGGTGACACGGTCGCGATCGCTAAACGGACCGGCGCGACGGTCCTCACGGCGTACGAGATCTCGCTCTGGCTGGCGGGGCAGGGCGTGCCGGCGGATCACGTCGTCGGCATGAATCCGGGGGGCGGCTACGAGCTGATTTCCAAGGGGTCCGGGGCTTGCGGGCGCGTGAAGATGACCGCCGCGCACCACTCCAGCAGCCTGCCCGACGGGACCTACGCCGGCGTGGCGATGGGCCTGGAGATCACCACCGGCGGCAAGCGGCTCTACTTCGCCTGCGACACGTCGCTGTTCGCCGACATGCAATTGATCGGCGATGCGGATCTGAACGGTTCGCCCCTCGACCTCGCGGTGCTGCCGATCGGCGACCTCTTCACGATGGGCCCCGCCGACTCGGTGATCGCGACCAAGCTGCTGAGGCCCGCGAAGGTGCTGCCGTGCCACTACAACACCTTCCCCCCGATCGAGCAGGACGCCGCCGCGTGGGCCGAGGAAATCCGGAAGCGGACCGACGCCGAGCCGATCGTCCTCGAACCGGGCGGCTCGATCACGCTATGATGGGACTGACCACCAGCCTGTGATGACGGTTGGCCAGCCCATCGGCTAAGACGCCGGAATCGGGGTCGGGAGACCCCTCCTACATCGATTACTGAGATTGAATATGCACCACTCCTCCGCGACTTTGCGACTCGGCGCGATCCTCGTCTTCGCGAGCCAGGCCCTCGCGGAGGAGCCCCTCGTTTGGAAGTGGGCCGAGGGGGACACGACGCGTTACCTGATGACGCAGTCGATGGAGATGGCGATGAACGCCGGCCCGGCGGGGCAGATCAACACGACGTCCGAGACCGCGACGCTCATGCGGTGGACGGTCGACAGCGGGCCGGACGAGTCGGGCGCGTGCCGGCTGCGGCAGGGGGTCGAGCGGGTGGTGATGCAGAGCGTCGCGCCGATGGGGCAGGGCTTCAACTACGACTCGGACGACGGCGACCCGCCCGCCGGCATGGCCGCGCTGGTCGCCCCCATGTTCGAGGCGATGATCGAGAACGACTTCCTCGCGACCATGCTCCCCAACGGCAAGATCACCGACGTCGAGCTGAGCGACGAGCTCGCCCAGGCCTTCGACCGCTTGCCCGGCGGCGCCATGTCGTCCGACATGGTCAAACAGATGAGCCAGCAGGGCGCGATGCAGTTCCCCAACGAACCGCTCGTGCTCAACGACCACTGGACCATCACCAACGAGGTGCAGGCGCCGCAGATGGGGCCGATGAAGGTCGCGACCACCTACACCTACAAGGGCCCCCGCCGCGTCGACGGCCGCCGGCTGGAGGTCTTCGCCCCGTCGATCGAGATGGAGTCCACCGGCGGCGAAGACCAGCAGTTCGACGTCACGATCAAGACCAAGTCGTCCGACGGCGAGATCCTGTTCGACGCGGAGCTCGGCCGCCTCGTCAGTTCGAAGGTCTCGCAGGAGATGGACGTGATCGTCAAAGTCGGCGACCGCGAGATCGTCAACCAGATCGTCCAGAACATCGAGCTGCGGTCGGTCGCCGAGGACGAGACCCCCGAGATGGGGATCCAGGCTTCGGTTGAAGAAGGGCCCGCCGAAGAAGAGCCCGCCGCCCCCGCTTCGGCCGGCGAGGTCCCTGCCGACGAGACGCTTGAGCCGGCGGCGGTGGAGTGAGCATGGCGGACTACGTTACGGTCGCCCGCGTCGGCGAGATCGCCGAGGGCGAGGGGAAGACGGTCGCCGTCGGCGAGCGGCTCGTTGCGATCTTCCTCGTCGAGGGCCGGTACCGGGCGATCGATGATCTCTGCCCGCACCAGGGCGCATCGCTCGGGGCGGGGTGCGTCGAGGAGGGCGAGGTCTTCTGCCCCTGGCACGGCTGGCGTTTCCGTCTGGACGACGGCAAATGGGCCGACAACCCGCGTCTGGGCGTCGAGGTGTTCGAGACCCGCGTCGTCGGCGACGAGGTGCAGGTCAAAGAAGTCGCCAGTGGCCAGTAGCCAGTGGACAGACGGCAGCTAAACTAAGCGGTTTCTCCTGACCACCGGCCACTGTCCACTGACAACCCCCCAATGAAACTCGCTGTACTCGCCGGCGACGGCATCGGTCCCGAAGTCGTTGGCGCCTCGCTCGAAGTCCTGAAGGCCGCCGCCACCGCGTGCGGACTCGATTACGAGACAACCGACTTCCCGTTCTCGGCCGCCCATTTCTTGGAGACCGGCCACATCCTAGAGGACGAGGACGTCAGTGCGCTCCGCGGCTTCGACGCGATCCTGCTGGGCGCCGTCGGCGGCTTGCCCAACGACCCGCGACTCGCGGGCGGGGTGATCGAGAAGGGGATCCTGCTCAAGCTCCGCTTCGAGCTGGACCAGTACATCAACCTGCGTCCCGTGACGCTCTACCCGGGCATCGAGACCCCCCTCAAAGGGAAGACGAGCGAGCACATCGACTTCGTCTGCGTCCGTGAGAACACCGAGGACCTCTACTGCGGCGTCGGCGGTTTCGTCCGCAAGGGGACGCCACAGGAGATCGCCAGCCAGACGATGGTGGCGACCCGCTTCGGCGTCGAGCGCTGCGTCCGCTACGCGTTCGAGCTCGCCAAGACCCGCCAGCGGAAGCACCTGACGCTCGTCCACAAGACGAACGTCCTCACGTTCGCCGGCGACACGTGGCACCGCGCCTTCCAGGAGGTCGCCGAGGAGTACCCGGACGTCGAGACCGCGTACCACCACGTCGACGCGTGCTGCATGTACATGGTGAGCAAGCCCGAGGTCTACGACACGATCGTCGTGCCGAACATGTTCGGCGACATCATCACCGACCTGGGCGCCGCGATCGCGGGCGGCATGGGGATCGCGAGCAGCGGCAACCTGAACCCCGACGGCGCCGCGCCGGGCATGTTCGAGCCGGTCCACGGCAGCGCGCCGGACATCGCGGGCCAGAACGTGGCGAACCCGATCGCGACGATCGATTCGCTCGGCCTCCTGCTCCGCGAGACGGGCCGCATCAAGCAGAACGCGGCCGCGATCCAAGCGGGGGAGCAGATCGGCGCCGCCGTCCGCAAGGTGACCCCCAAATTCGAGGGCAAGAGCCTCGACCGCAGCGGCTACGGCACCGACGCGATCGGCCAGATGGTGATCGATGCACTGTGAGTATACTTGAGGGAACGGAACCGACTCTTCTGAAGCAGAGAGCCCAAGATGTCCCTTGATCAACTTGAAGCCGCGATCGCCAATTTACCTCCAGGTGAGTTGGCGCAATTCCGCACTTGGTTTAGCGAGTTCGACGCGCAGGCATGGGATGCTCAGATTTCTGAAGATGCTCGATCAGGAAGGCTCGACGAGCTTGCCCAATCCGCCGTCCAGTCGCATCGGGAAGGCGAGAGCCGCGAGCTATGAGGCACTACGCTCCGAAGCCTTTCTGGGATTGCTACGAGCAACTTCCCCAAGCGGTGCAGAGAATAGCGGATAAGACTTTCAGCTGCTAAAGCAGGACGCATCACACCCTTCTCTGCAGTTCAAGAAGGTTGGTAGGTTTTGCTCCGTCCGCGTGGGCAGCCACTATCGCGCGCTCGCGGTAGAAGAAGGGGACGATTTTGTCTGGTTCTGGATTGGCACGCATGCTGAGTACGACCGACTCGTTAGCAGATCCTAAGAACGTCTGTCGTGGAGCCGCTTGACGACACAACGATCTGGGGCTGAAAAGGGACCTCTGCCCCACGAGCCGTGACCGAGTAAACTGAGAGCTTCCCAATCGCCTCCCAGGAAGCCCTCTCTGCCAACGTGTTCATCGGCCCCGTCTTCACCCGCGAAGCGATCACCGCCCCCCGCAGGCCGCAGTTCTTTGTTGCGCGGGTGCTGCTCGTGGCCGGCCTTCTGGGGCTGGCGCTGACCGCTTGGCAGGTCTTCGTCGGGGCGGGGGGGAGCGACGCGGCCATCTCGGGGCCGGGGGGGCTCGCTCGGTTCGGGCGGGCCGTCTTCGAGTTGCTCACGCCGCTGGTGCTGACGCTCGCGGTCCTGTTTTCGGCCCTCTTTTCGGCGGCGGCCGTGTCGCAGGAGAAGAGCCGGGGCACGCTCGTGCTGCTGCTGCTGACCGACCTGCGGAACTCCGAGCTCGTCCTCGGTCGCATGCTCGCCAGCCTGCTCACCGTGCTGGTGGCGACGCTCGCCGTCGTCCCCTTCTTCCTGATCCTCGCCCTGCTCGGCGGGATCGATCATCGGCAGGTCGGCTGGGCGATCGCCGTGACGGCCGCCGCGGCGCTCGCGGCGGGGAGCCTCGGGTCGACGCTCGCCCTGTGGCGGGAAAAGACGTTCCAGGCCCTCGCGCTGACGGCCATCGGCCTCGTCCTCTGGCTCGCGCTGGGGGAGGTCGTCGCCTCGGGCGTGCTGGGGCCGACGATCGGCGGGCTCGAAGCGGCCGACGCCGCCGCGCGGATCAGCCCCTGGCGGGCGCTCGCGGCCGCGATGGAGCCCCGCTACGGCCCCCCCCCGGCGTTGTTCGCTGGGGATGAGACATCCGCCGCGCCCGTATCCGCCGCCGACTCGGTCGGCTGGTTCGTGGCGATCGGCTTCGGGTTGGCCTTCCTGCTCAGCGCGATCGCGATCGGCATGGTGCGGGTCTGGAACCCGTCGCGCGAGCTGCGCGCCGCCGGGCCCACGAGTGACGAGTCGTCCGAAGAGGACTCGGCTGCCACTCTGACCAACGCCGCCGGGCCGGTCGCCGTCGGCAAGGCGCGCGGCCAGGACGCCGCCGTCCACCACGCCGGCGGCAAGTCGCGCGAGGTCTGGAACAACCCGGTCCTCTGGCGCGAGGTCCGCACCTGGGCGTACGGCAAGAAGGTGATTGCGGTGAAGGCGGCCTACCTGGTCATCTTCGCTGTCTGCGCCGCGGCAACGGTTCAGGCGGTTCAGGAGCCGGGCGCGAGCCGGTCGATGATCCCCGCCGCCGCCGCGCCGATGGCGCCCCTGCTGGTGGTGAGCCTCGTGCTGGTGAACGCGTTGTCGGTGACCTCCCTCACGGGCGAGCGCGACGGCAAGTCGCTCGACCTGCTGCTCGCGACCGACCTCTCACCGCAAGAGTTGATCGTCGGCAAGCTCGGCGGGGCGTTTTGGAACGCGCGCGAGATGATCGTGCTGCCGCTGTTGCTCTGCCTGTGGATCGGCTGGACCGGCGCCATCAGCCCGTGGGAACTCGGCGTGCTGGTCGCTTGCCTGCTGGTGATGGACGTCTTCGCCGCGGTGCTCGGCCTGCACGCGGCGATGATCTACGCCAGCAGCCGCAAGGCGATCGGCGTGAGCGTCGGCACGCTGCTGTTCCTTTTCCTGGGCGTGTCGACCTGCATGCGGATGATGCTCGCGCTGTCCGACACGTTCGAGGGCCAGTTCGCCTCGTTTATCGGCTTCATCGTCGGCGGCGGGCTGGCGCTGTTCGTGGCGCTCGGCTGGCGGAACCCGTCGGCGGCGATCGCGCTGGCGTCGTTCACGGCGCCCTTCGCCACGTTCTACGCGATCGTGAGCTTCCTGCTGGGCAGCTACAGCCTGGTCGGCCTGGCGACGGTCGGCACGTTCGCCTTCGCGACGGCCGCGATGCTTGTGCCGGCGTTGTCCGAGTTCGACATCGCCACGGGGTCCCAGCCGGCGCGAGAGGAATAGCGACGGCGCGTCGTCGGGGTGGGTGTGCTAGAATTGAGCCGAGCACTCAGGTTTCCCCCGCCATCCGCCGATGCCCCTGCTGGACTACTGGTTTGAGCTGACGACGATGGCCGTCCTGGTGACGGCGTCGGCGTTCTTCTCCGGCAGCGAGGCGGCCCTCTTCTCGATCTCGCGGTCCGACCGGACCGACATGGCGGGCGGCTCCCCCAGCGACCGCCGCGCCGCGGGGCTGTTGGCCCGTCCCGAGCGGCTGCTGACGGCGATCCTGTTCTGGAACTTGGTCGTCAACCTGACCTACTACGCCCTGACCGAGGTGGTCGCGATGCGCCTCCGCAAGGCGGAGACGGCTTCGGCCTGGGCGCCGCTGCTGTTCACCCTGGGGGCGCTGTTCGCGATCATCCTGCTCAGCGAGGTGCTGCCGAAGAGCCTGGCGGTGCTCCGCCCTCGCTGGCTGAGCGGGTTGGTGGCGGCCCCCCTCTCCGCGGCGGCGCGGCTGGTCGATCCGTTGCTCCCCCCGTTGCAGTCGGCGAGCAACGCGTGCGCCCGACTGATGCTCCCGAAGCTCAGGCCGGAGCCCTACCTCGAGCTGGCCGACCTGGAGAAGGCGGTCGAGCTGCGGTCGGACGAGTCGATCGATAACAAGTCGCTCATGATGCAGGAGCGGCAGGTCTTGCAGCGGTTGGTCGAGCTGGCCGACCTGACCGCCGCGGAGCTGATGCGCCCACGCAACCGCTGCCTCGTGCTCCGTCCGCCGGTGAGCCTCGACGACCTGGTCGGTCAGACGCGGGGCGTGGGGGAGTACGTGTTGGTGACCGAGCCCGAAACGGATGAGATCGCCGGCGCTGTGCCGATCAGCCGCCTCGCCATGCTGCCGCCCGACCGGCTCGACCGTCGCGCCGAGCCGCTCACGATCGTCCCCTGGTGCGCCTCCGCGGCCGACGCGCTCAACCGGCTGCGCGACGAGGGCCGCCGGGTCGCGGTGGTGATCAACGAGCTGGGCGAGACGATCGGCATCGTGCCGCTCGAACGGCTGCTCGACTCGGTGCTGCGCGACGCCACGCACATCGACCCGCACGACGCCTACGCCGCCCGGCTCGTCCCGCTCGGCGAACGGGCCTGGGAGGCCTCGGGAGCCACTCCGCTGCGGCGGGTGACGAAGCTGCTCAAGCCGTGGGCGACGACCCACGGCGGCGCCCACGCCGGCAAGGCTCTCGCCGCGACTCTCACGGAGGCTCGCAGCCTGACGGTCGGCGGACTGTTGCAAGAGGTTCTCGAACGTTCCGCCTGCCTGGGCGATCGCGTCGAGGCGGGCGGGCTCGTGTGGATCGTGACCGACGGTTCCGCCGAGGAGACGGGCGACGATCCGCTCGTCGTGCGGATCGAACTCTTGGGTGACCAGGCCGCGCTCGAAGCGGGCGAGGGGGGACCGCGATGATCTACGCCCTCGTCGTCTTCCTGATCGGCCTGGCGCTCAGCGCGTTCTTCAGCGGCGTCGAGACCGGCTTCTACCGTGTGCCCCGCATGCGGCTGGTGATCGACGCGGTCGCCGGCGTGCGGTCCGCACGCGGTCTGCTCTGGTCGTCCAACCACCCGGAGGCGTTCGTCGCCACGGCGCTGGTGGGCAACAACGTGGCGAACTACCTCGCCTCGTCGGCGATCGTCGCCGCGGCGGGCGTGCTGCTGCCGACGGCCGGGCTGCCGGGCGAGATGGCGATGACGCTGATCATGGCGCCGGTCGTCTTCCTGTTCGGCGAGCTGCTCCCCAAGCGGGCGTTCTTGCAGGCGCCCTACCTCTTGCTGCGGCGTTGTTCGGGCGGCCTGGTGACGGCCGCGGTGGCGCTCGCCGCGCCCAGCTCGGTGCTGTGGCTCGCCAGCCGGGGGTTGAGCGTCGTGACCGGGGCGTCGATCCAGCCGCTCCGCGCCTCGGTCCGCCGACGCGAGCTGGCCGACGCCTTCTCCGAGGGCCAAGCGGTTGGCTTGCTGTCGTCCGCGCAACGCGACCTCGCTATGGCGACCTTCTCGATCGGCAGCAAGCCGCTCAAGGAGTACTTGCAGTCGGTCGGCAGCGAGCCGCGACTCACCACGAAGGCGAAGCCGGAGGACGTGCTCCGCCTGGCCCGCCGCCATCACCACGACGCCTGGCCGATCGAACCGGCGCGGACCGATAAGAAGTCGGCTCGGCGGGGCTACGTGCGGGCGTCGCGGCTGCTTACCGAGCCGCCCGAGGAGGGGCAGCTGCCGGTGGAGCCGCTCATCGAGTTCCGCGAGACCACGCCCTTCTTGGAGGCCCTGACCGAGCTCGAATCGACTGGGCAGCCGCTCGCGGCGGTGCTCGGCGCGGGGGGGCGCGTGACGGGCTACGTCCGCGTCGAACGCCTGCAGACGGCGTTCTGGGAAGAGGGAGCATGAGGCGAACGCTACCGACCCGTTTGCGCCCGAGGCTAGCGCCTTCGGCTCAGTTCGCGCAACCTTGAGCCGAAGGCGCTAGCCTCGGGCGCCCCGCGAAGGCTTCACTCGAATCGGCCGCTCTCAGCGCGAGTAACCCAACGCCTTCACAACGTTGAGCATCTCTTCGTAGTTGATGAACCGCCGGCGGTGTCGCGCCTTGTAGCTGTCGATGGCGCTGGCCAGCTCGGCCGCCTCGTCCGACAGGCCGCTGTGGCTGTTGGTGAACTGACGCCGTTCGCGCCCGGGCGTGCCCGAGCCGCGTTGGCTGCGGCGATCGACAAACGGCGCGGCCTCGTTCGCTTGCGGGGCGGCGGGGGTTTCAGCGGGGAGGAGCGTGTCGGCCATCGGACGGTCCACGGGCTACGGGAGGTTTTCGTGCTCAACCGTAGGTCACGCCACGGGCCGGGGCCGCTCCGGTTCCGGATGCGCCGGTTATTCCGCTTCAGCGGAGGCGGGCCGTGTCGGCCGACCGCAGGCGGGCGAGCAGCTGGCGGCTGCCGTCGTGCTGCGCGTCGAGGTCGAGCGCCCGTTGCGCGTCCGCCATCGCCAGGTCGCGGTTGCCGCAGGCGGCTTGCGCCTCGGCGAGACGGTACAGCAGATCCGCGTCCGCCGGCCCGCGGGTCGAGGCGAGCTGCAGCGTGTCGGCGGCCTCGCTAGCGCGGCCGAGGGCGAGGTAAGACTCGCCCGCCAGGGCCAGCGCGCCGGCCGGCTCTTGGCCGGGCGGGTAGGCGTCGATCAGCTGGTGCAGCGTCGTCAGGCACCGTCGGTGGTCGCCCCGGGCCCGGTGGAGCAGGGCGACGTCGGTCAGCAGCTGCGGGTCGCTCGGGGCGTAGCGGAGCGCCTGCTGGTAATCGGCCAACGCCCGGTCGGTGTCGCCGAGCCGTTGGTGCGAGCGGCCCCGCAGGGCCCACGCGTCGGCGGAGCGGGTGTTGAGGTCGATCGACCGGTCGGCCCAGTCGTTCGCCTGCCCCGCGTCGCCCTGGGCGAGCCGCATCTGGCCCGCCCGGACGGTCGATTCGCAGTCTTGCGGGGCGCAGCGGCAAGCCGCCTCGGCGCACTCGAGCGCCTCGTCGTGCTGGCCGCTCTGCCAGAGGGCCTCGGCCAGGTGACGCTGCGTGGGGGCGTCGTCGGGCGAGGCCTCCGCCGCCTGGCGGAGCCACGACTCGGCCTCGCCGAGCTTGCCCGATTCGAGCGCCGTCACCCCCCGCCGCCACATCTGCTTCGCCTGGGCCACGTAATCGGGCCGCTGGTTCCGGCGGGTCATGGCGCAGCCCGGCAGCAGCAGCGAGCCGATCAACGCGATCGCTAGCAGGGGGCCGGTTCGCGTTTTAAGGCGGGCTCGGTTCAAGTTGAGCCTGGATGAGTTGGTTCGAAGGGTGTGTGACACTCTCCGCATTTATCGGCCGCTGGGGGCCGCAACCTGCGGAGACTATCGACCCCCCGCCCCGGTCACAACGCCAGCCTCAAGCGTTAGGCTGGGGGCTCTGCCCACAACCGCTTGCTAGCACCCCCCTCGCACGCCCGTGTTCGCCACCTACGACCGCTCCGGGATCTCGTTCGCCTACCCCGACAACTGGACCCTCGAAGAGGACAGCGACGACGAGGCCCGGCTCAACCTGACGGTCACCAGCCCGAACACGGCGTTCTGGACGCTGATCGTCTACGCCGACTCGCTCGATCTGCCGCACGTGGTGAGCCAGGCGGTCGAGGCCCTCAAGGGGGAGTACCCCGAGCTGGAGACCACCGACGCTCCCGAGGAGATCGCCGAGGTGAAGCTCACCGGCGTGGACGCCAGCTTCTTCTACCTCGACCTGACCAGCACCTGCCGCGTCCGCGCCTGCCACCGGGGGGGATCGACCTACCTGATCCTCAGCCAATCGGAAGACCGCGAGCTGAAGACTGCCGGCCCCGTCTTCGCGGCGATCACGCAGAGCCTGCTCGGCGAGGCGCCCACGCCGGACGTCGATTGAATTGTTGGAAGCGAACCACCCGTTTCGGGCCTCTCGCCCGGGATTGGCGCGGGGGGTCGTTAAACAATTCGCGCGGCCAAGAATCGTCGTTGACTCAACCCCTTTGGATTGGGGCGGCTTCGTTCGGCGGATCAACCGCCGGCTCGTCGGCGGCCCGCAGTCGCCACCCGACCGCCAGCACGCTGCCGATCACCGAGTGCATCACGGCCGAGATCGCGCACGGCACGGCGGCCAGGCAGACGAGCGTCTGCGGGTTGGTGAAGTGCTCCTTCGCCAGCACGGCGCCGAGCCCCGAGTTCTGCATGCCGACCTCGATCGACACGGTCCTACGGATCAGCTCTTCAAAGCCCAAGAGCCGCGCCAACGCGTAGCCCAACGCGAACCCGCCCGCGTGCAGCATGGCGATCGCCGCGACCAGCACGCCGCTGTGGGCGATCACCTGCTCGGCGTTGCGGCCGAGGATGTTCGCGCAGATCAGCGCGATGGCGAACACGCTCACCAGCGGCGCGACGGGCGTCACCCGCTTGACCAGCCGGGGCGTCAGGTGGTGCAACGCCAGGCCGGCCAGCACCGGCAGCAACACCACCAGGACGGTCGTCTTGAACAGCCCCCACGCATCGACCGGCAGCCGCTCGCCGACCAGCCACTTCGTGAGCAGCGGCGTCAGCACGATCGCGCCGAACGTCGAGCACATCGTCATCAACAGCGACAGCGCCAGGTTCGCCCGGGCGATGAAGGTCACCACGTTCGACGCGGTCCCCCCCGGGCAGCACGACACGAGGATCACCCCCACGGCGATCTCGGTCGGCAGGCCCAGCCCCGCCGAGATCGCCCAGCCCAAGAGCGGCATGATGGTGAACTGCGCGAGGAACCCCAGCAGCACGGGCCGCGGCGTCCGCAGCACGCGGGTGAAGTCGTCGACCGAAAGGGTGACGCCCATCCCTAGCATGATGACGCCCAGCGCCGGCACGATGCACGGCCCGAACCACTCGAACAGCCCCGGCCGCCACAGCGCGGCGAGGCAGCACAACACGGTCCAGACGGGGAAGAGGTTCGCGAGCAGGTTGAGGGTGCGTGTCACGGGGCGTGATTGTAACCGAACCCGGTTCCAGTCACACCTTCGGGAAGGCCGCCAAGGTCAGGCGTCACTTGAGCGCGATCGACACCTTCACGATCTTGCCGGTGAAGCGGTTGTCCCCCTCTTCGTACTCGTCCGAGACGGTCGTTTCCATGTCGAGGCCAACGCCTGCGGACTCGTCGGCGGAGAAGATCGCGAACTCGGTCTTCGGGACCTTGGTCGAACCGACGGACTGACCGTTGATGTAGAGCGTCGCGGTCCCGCCGGCGCCGGGCTTGTCGCCGCCGTCGTACGCGAAGTCCATCTTCACGGTCGAGGCCCCCTCGGGCAGCTTCGACGCGCCGGTCGCGACCGAGCGTTTGAGGCCCAGGTAGTTGTACGTGTACATCGGCACGCCGTCCTTCACGTGCAAAGCCCAGCCGCCGAACCGTCCGCCCTGGGCGACGATGACGCCGTTGGCGGGTTCGTCCCCGCTCTCGACCTCGGCGACGACCTCGAACGAGGTGTTCTTGACGTTGATGAAGTCGTTCTCGAGCAGCCCGTACATCCCCTCGTAGAGGGTCAGCTCGCGGCGGCCGAACATCAGGTCGGGGCGCCCGGCGAGCTTCGGGTTGAAGAGCTCCTCGCGGCGGTCGTCGAGCGGGAGCACGTTGTACTTGACCGCCTCGCCCAGGAAGACCTGCTGCAGCTTCTCGAGGATGTCCGGGTGCTTGTCGGCGAGGTCCGTCGACATGCTGAAGTCCTCAGCCACGTGGTACAGCTCCCAGGTGTCTTCGGTGAAGCGGTTCTCGGGGCTGGCCCACGGCTTCACGTGGACCGTGCCGGCGAACCAGCCGTCGAAGTAGATGCCCCGGTTGCCGAACATCTCGAAGTACTGGGTCGTGTGCTGGCTCGGCGCACGGGGGTAGTCCCAGGTGTAAACCATGCTGACCCCCTCGATCGGCCGCTGCGGCGTGCCATTGACGACCCGCGGCTGGGGCAGGTTGGCGGCTTCGAGGATCGTCGGCACGACGTCGATCACGTGGTGCCACTGCGATCGGACCTCGCCCTTCGCTTGGATGCGGTCCGGCCAGTGGGCGACCATCGCGTTGCGTGTGCCGCCGTAGTTGGAGGCGACCTGCTTGGTCCAGGTGAAGGGCGAGTCGAAGGCGACGGCCCAGCCCGCGGCCATGTGCGGATAGGTCGAGGGCCCGCCCCAGTCGTCGTAGTGCTGGAGCATGACGTCGATGTCCGAGCCTTCGGGCTCCGCGTTGAAGTACGTCATCTCGTTGTAGAGGCCCGACATGCCCCCTTCGGCGCTGGTGCCGTTGTCGCCAGCGATGTAGAGGATCAGGGTGTTGTCCAGCTCGCCCAGGTCCTCGATCGCCTGGATCATGCGGCCCGTCTCGTGGTCGGTCATGTCGAGGAAGGCGGCGAAGACTTCGGCCTGGCGCGCGTAGAGTTTCTTCTCTTTGCTGGACAGGTCGTCCCAGTCCTTGATGTCGTCCGGCTTGGCGGCGAGCTTGGTCTCCGGAGGGATGACGCCCAGCGCCTTCTGCTGTTCGAAGATCCGCTCACGGATGACGTCCCAGCCCTCGTCGAACCGGCCCCGCTGCTTCTCGATGTACGACTTGGGGACGTGGTGCGGCGCGTGGACCGCGCCCGGCGCGAAGTAGACGAAGAACGGCTTGTCGGGCGTCAACGCTTGCTGGAACCGGATCCACTCGATCGACTTGGTCGCCATGTCGTTCATGAAGTGGTAATCGGGTTCGTTGGGGGCCTCGACCCGGTTGAGGTTGTGGTAGATCGCCGGCGCCCACTGGTTGGTCTCCCCGCCGAGGAACCCGTAGAACTCATCGAAGCCCGTGAAGTTCGGCCAGCGCGTGAAGGGGCCCGAGGGGCTGATCTCCCAGACGGCCGTCTCGTGGTGCTTGCCGTACGCGGCGGTGCTGTAGCCGTTCTGACGCAGCATCTCCGCGACGGTCGCGACGTCGTTCGGCAGCATGCCCGTCGCGCCCGGGAAGGCGGTCGCCACCTCCGTGATCTTCGCCTGGTTGCACGAGTGGTGGTTGCGGCCGGTGATCAGCGCTTGCCGTGTGGGCGAGCAGAGGGCCGTCGTGTGGAACTGGTTGTAGAGCAGGCCGTTCTTCGCGAGCTTGTCGAAGTGCGGAGTCGGCAGAACGCTGCCGGTCGCGCCGGTGCCGCCGAAGCCGATGTCGTCGAGCAAGATCACGACCACGTTGGGAGCCCCCTTCGGCGCCTTCACCTCGAAGACCGGCGGGGCCTTGGCGTCGCGGGCGTCGAGCGTCGTGATCGGTGGGTACCAGGGCGCCTGGATCGGCAGCACCGTGCGGTCCACCTGCGGCTGCTGGGCACGAACCCCGACCGTCGAGAGAGATGCCGCCAGCAGAACGAAGGCGCAAACAGCGGGCAATCGTGACATGATTCTCTCCGGCAACTGGGGGACAAGAAGTAGGCGGCGATCTCCGAATCTCAAATCGCTTCCGGGCTTGCGAGTGATCCTAGCCGACCGCCAGAGCAAAGTCGAGTTTGCAGACGCGGCGGCCTCCGGCCACGTCACGCAAGCGAGCACACCGCTGTTTCACAGGGGGTCATAGGCCCGCAACTTAAGAGGGCAAGAGGACTTCACCTACTTGCTTGTCTCGTGAGACGGTGCGGCGCCAGCGCACAAGGGCCTGTTCGCCGGCCTGGCCATGCCCTTGCGGAGAGATCGTGTTGGCAGCGCAGGAACGTCGTGCTGGACGATGCGAGTGCATGCCAACGCGGGCACGCGGTTGGGGTCAGACCTGCATGCCCCTTTGTCGCGACCTCTCAGCCAACTCACGCAAAACGGTGACCGGTGACCAGGCGGTGGCCGAGACCTCGGTGGCGAGGCCGCAGCTTCGCTACGCGATCGCTTTGTTCGCGTGTGGTGGCGGGTGATCTCCCCCTCCGCCAGGTAGACGACGTCCTCGGCGATGTTCGTCGCGTGGTCGCCGATGCGTTCGATGATCCGGGAGACCGAGAAGACGTGGAGGTAGCCGGCGACGTCCTGCGGCTGGCTCTCCATCTCTTTCACGAGGCCGGCGATGACGTCGCGGTTGATCGCGTCGACCTCGTCGTCTCGGCAGCACACGTCACGGGCCAGGTCGGCGTCGACGCGGAGGAACGCGGCGTGGGCGTCGCGCAGCATGCCGAGCGCCCGCTCCAGCATCAGCTCGAGCGGCTCGGGGACACGGACCTGCGGGTACTCGTTCAACGACTTGGTCCGCTCGGCGACGTTGACCGCGAGGTCGGCGATGCGTTCGAGATCCGAGTTGATCTTCAGCATGGCCGCCACCCGCCGCAGGTCGATCGCGACCGGCTGCTGCAGGGCGAGCACCTCGAGGCAGTGCTCCTCGATGTTGACCTCGCTCGCGTTGATTTCGGGCTCTTTGGCGAGGACCTCCACCGCGACATCGAGCGATCGCTCGTGCAGAGCCCGGTAGCTGGCGAGGACCATCTCCTCGACGAGCTCCGCCTGCGCCGAGAGCAGATGCTCGAGGTCCGCCAAGTCCGTCTGAAGGTTCTTGCCCATGTTCGCCTCGTGTGTTGGCGCGCCGACCGTGCGTGACTGGCTGCGCCCCTGTTCGCGGAATCTTAACCTTTCCTTAACAGTACGTTGTGAAACGAAGCTTGGCGACGCCAATACCCACCAGTACGAGGCCTCGGCCGGAGAATCCAGCGACCAAACCTAGTGAGTCGAGTGATTCTCGAGGCGTGACGACGCCGAAGTTTGACGCACTGCTGCCACAGCGCGAGGCGGCAACTTCGTCGTCGGCGCCCGGTTCCCCGTGGCGCCAGCAGTGACTGCTCGGCCGTTCTTTCCCAGCGGCATCTAGGCCGAGGCGACCTGGATCACCCGCTCAGTACGAGCCGCGTTGGCTCCGCATAAGAAGCGCGAGGCCCAAACGAAGAAAGCCCCTGCCGGTTAGGGCAGGGGCTTTCAGGAGTCGTCTCATCTTACTATCGCGAAGCCAGCTATCGCGAAGCCAGCTTGCGCGGGCTCAGCGACGGCGAGCGGCGAAGCCGATCATGCCGAGGCCGAGGAGGCCGAGCGTCGTGGGCTCGGGGATCGCGGTGCTGAACTGCAGGTCCCAGTTTCGCGCGACCAGCGTGCCTTGCGTGCCGCCCGAGTTGCGGTACTGCAGGGTTGCAACTGGAGCGAAGTCCTGGAAGTCCTGAACGAACACGAAGCCGGTGCCACCGGAAGCCATCAGCGAGTACGGGATTCCGTTGATGGTAGCGCTCCGATCGACTGTGCCCGATCCATCACCGGCGCCCAATGCGGCGCCAACGAAGCCATCGAAGACGATGGGCGCGCCGCCGTCCGTCGTGACGCCCGAAACGCCCGAGACAGAGACGTCCATGCCCTCAACGGTGCCCCAGTTCGTGTGGAGGCCCTGGTTGAAGAGCAAGCCGGGACCGGGGTTGGTGACGTTGATGGTGAACGTGACCGAGTCGTTCGCCGTCGTGTCGCCGTCGAGGTCGAGGTTGTTGTAGGTCAGCGTGATGTCATGGGTCATGCCGGCGACGTTGGCGCCTGGGAAGGCGGCTCCGTTCAGCAATTCACCCGAGGCGTTGGCCTCGTTCGTCGCGTCGAAGGCGACGCCGTTGGTGTTGAAACCGAGGGTTTCGATGACGATGGTTGCGGCGTTGGCACTGCTGGCGAACGCGAGCGCGGAGAGCGCGCAGAGAAGGGGTAGTCTTTTCATGGGGAGTGCTTCCAAGTTCAGAATCATGAGGCGTGGGTGAGAACAGGTGAAAAGAGGAACCGGCGCCGGCCGCCTAGCCGGACACCAGCTCACATAGTGCCCAGTCTACTGAGGATTGTCAACAATTGGCCGGGTCGGTTTTACGGATTGTGAGCTTGTAGGGAGCAGCGATTGGGCTGCTATGGGTCGAAGCGGCTTATGCAACGACCCCCTCGCCGTGGGGGTGTATGCGGCTGTCGGTCAACTGCCGCTACGACGATCAATCTCGGCAAAAAGCGTAAAAGCCGCAGCCGATTGTTGACAATATGCCGTTCTCTGGCCATTCTACCCGTACGGCTATTCTCGCGCGAGGCCATCGCAGGTCTTGTCCATCAGTGCAGTTCTGTTCCCTGTTCCCTGGGCGATTCACCAAGATTCACCCGCTTGTCTCCCCGTTAGGAAGGTTCTAATGCAACGTTCACTACTCGGATTCGGCTGCCTTGCAGCCATCGCGTTCTGCGCGACCCTCTCACAAGCCGCCTCGATCACGATCGAGGCGCTCGACGTTCGCGGTAGCGGCGTCTTTGGTCACCCCGATGTCACTAGCGTGACGCTCAACGGTGGTGCGGTTGGTGGCACCACGGTTGCTGACCCCCTCGATTTCGAAATCACCTACACGAACCTGAACTTGGATGGTGACGCTTCGGCGAACGACACCATCACCTTCACGCTGCGTGCCGCTGGCGGCGGCATGGCCCAGCGCGCATGGGGCCAAGGCATCGATACCGGCTTTGGCAACCTGAACGACGTCACCTTCAGCGTGACCAGCGTCTCGGGCGTGACGACCGACGGTGGCAGTCCCGTTCAGTTCGATGGCTTCACGGGCGGAGCGATCGGCGTTGGCGGCAACGGTAACCTGAACCGGACTGCTGAAATCAATGGCAACGCCGTCAGCGTTATGTCGCCGACCACCGGCGGCTTCCAGTTCATCATCGACGCCGTTGATTTCGCGCCGGTCGCGACCGTGCTGTACGATAACTCGGGTGGAGATTTCGGCGCCATCAGTGCTCGTCACCACGACTTGCAGTTCAGCGCCGTGATCCCCGAGCCGACCTCGGCCATGCTGCTCGCGATCGGCGCCGCCGGGTTCCTCGCGCGTCGCAAGTGATCGTCTCAACGACGACTCGCTGACCAAGAAAGAAGAGCCACCCTCACGCCATGTCGTGGGGGTGGCTTTTTTCGTTGGGTCACCCCCGCATGCTCCGCCGCAGCAGCCAGTCGCCCCAGCCGGGCGACAGCTGCGCGAGCGCGAACAGCAGCCGCGACTTGAGCGGCGTGACCAGCTCCGCCTTGCCCGCGCGGCTGGCGGCGAGGATCTGCCGGGCCAAGCGATCCGGATCGAGCGCCCGCACGTTCGCCCCGCCCCCGGGGCGCTTCGCCGCGGCGGGGAGGTCGGCGGCTTGATCGTTGTAGCGCTCGCCGGCGTCGTCGCGGGCGATCGGGCCGGGCAGCACCAGCAGCGTGCGGAGCCCCTGCGGGCCGAGCTCCATCCGCAGCTGCTGCGCGAGGGCCGCGAGCGGGTGCTTGCTGGCGGGGTAGGCCCCCAGGTTCGCCGGGGCGACCCGGCTGGCAAGCGAGCCGATCAGCACGAGGCGGCCCTTCGAAGAGGCGAAGGACTCGCCCAACGCGCCGGCCAACTCAGCGGCGGCGAAGAAGTTGATCGCCATCAGGCGCTCGAACTCGTCTCGTGACGTCTCGACGATGCGGCCGCGGGCGGACAGACCGGCGGCGTGGCAGACAAAGTCGAGCGGCTGCTCCTCCTGGACCTCGCAGATGAGGCGTGTCGGCTCGCCCGGAACGGCGAGATCGGCGGTCCTCTCGCCAAAAAGGGAGCCGGGGTACCGCTCCATGAGCTCGTTGCCGGCCGCTTTGAGCCGCCCCGCATTGCGCCCAACGAGGGTAACCTTCATGCCTTGCGCAGCGGCGGCCCGGGCGATCGCGAGCCCGAGACCGGCCGATCCGCCCGTGATGAGGCCGTGTTTTCCCTGTTCTGCGCCGCTTTGCATGGCGAGAGCTTACCCCCCCGAGGGCCCGGCCACCACGGCGTAGCCGGTACAACCGGCCTGGGCGGAAGCCGATCGCCTATTCAAGCGATTCCCTAGCGGGGCACGCTTCCCGGGGCCGCCTTTTCATGCGACGATTTTACGCACCCACCCGGGGCCACCAATCCACGCCCGCCGTGGACTGCCCGCCGGCCCCTTCCGCACCCCCCGCCCGCGGAGAGACGATGTCCTCGACAGAAACCTTGGACCACCCGGTCTCGGCCGATGCCGATCCCGCCACGCCACTTGCCGAGGCGGTCCGTTCCTCGATCTCCACGCCGTTGCCGATGCCCACGCTGTCCGATATCCGCGGCCGCGCCCGCACGAAGATCGTCGCCACGGTCGGCCCCGCTTGCTCCGAGCCGGAGATGCTTAGGCAGCTGGCCCTCGCGGGGGTCGATGTCTTCCGGCTGAACATGGCGCACGGCACGACTGAGCAACAGCAGGTGAACGTCGACAGCATCCGGCGGATCAGCGAGGAGCTCGACCAGCCGATCGCGATCCTGGCGGACCTGGCGGGGCCCAAGTTCCGGCTCGGCGTGGTGGCGGGTGATCCGCTCTTCTGCGAGGCGGGCGCCGAGTACTTCATGATCGAGGGCGACACGCCCGGCGCGCCGAACGAGTTCACTTGCAGCTACAAGCCGCTGGTGAAGGAGCTGGAGGTCGGCAACCACGTGATGTTGGCCGACGGCACCGTCAGCATGCGGGTCGTCGAGAAGACGCCCGGCCGCGCCCGGATGGAGGTTGTCCAACAGGGCACCATCCGCAGCCGCCAGGGGATCAACCTGCCGGACGTCAAGCTCAGCGCCCCGGCGATCAGTCGCAAGGACCACGAGCACGCCGAGTGGGCCGCGCAGGCGGGCGTCGATTTTGTGAGCCTGTCGTTCGTGCGCAAGCCGGACGAGGTCAGCGCGCTGAAGGACATCCTGGCCTCCAACGGATCGGAGGCGCTCGTGATCGCGAAGATCGAGAAGCGCGAGGCGCTCGAACGCCTCGACCAGATCGTCGCCGCCGCCGACGGCGTGATGGTCGCCCGCGGCGACCTGGGCGTCGAGATCGACGTCGCGGAGATGCCGCTCGAGCAGAAGCGGATCATCAACACGTGCCACCGCCACGAGAAGCCGGTCATCATCGCGACCCAGATGCTCGACAGCATGCACGACGCGCTCCGGCCCAAGCGGGCGGAGGTGACCGACGTCGCCAACGCCATCCTCGACGGCGGCGACGCCTGCATGCTCTCGGGTGAGACCGCCATCGGCAACTACCCGCTCCAGACGGTTCAGATGATGAACCGCATCGCCCTGGCGACCGAGCGGAGCCTCGAGGACAACCCGCCCCGCACGCCCGACGCCGTGCCCGTCGGCAAACGCCTGCACGACGTGACGCGGGCCGTCGTCCGCGGCGCCGGCTCGATGGCCCACACGCTGCGGGCGAAGCTGGTCGTGGCGGCGAGCTTCTCGGGGCGGACGGCCATGGCGCTCTCGCAGCAGCGGAGCTTCGTGCCGACGATCGGCGTCAGCTCCTGCGAGCAGACCCTCCGCAAGATGTGCCTCTTCTGGGGCGTCACGCCGCTGCGCGACGCACCGGCGTGCAGCACCAAGGAGCTGATCCGCTACATGGACGCCTGGTCGATCGAGCAGGGCTTCGCCACGAAGGGAGACCGCATCGTGATCGTCGGCGGTTCGCACCTCGCCGCGGGCGAAGAGGGCGCCACGGAGATGACCGCCGGCGTGCACGACATCGTGATCGTTCACGAAGTCGAAGGGACGTGAGCGGCGGTCGCTAGCTGACCCGCGCTCACCAGCAAGGCCGGCGGTAGCCCGGGCGACCGCCGATGTGGAACATCACGCGAGGCCGCGGCGGCTCGTAGTAGTACACGGGGCGTTCCACCACCACGGCGGGCGCCACGGGACGAACCAACGCTTGACCGGGGGGCGGGACCACGGCGCCCGCGGAGGTCGCCGCCTGTTGCGCCGCGACGATCACCCGATCGCTCACGCCCGAGCGCTTCAGGTCGATGAGCCCCTGCGGGCTCAGGTCGAGGCGGGCGCCCCGTTGCTGGATGGCGCCGAGGATGACCGTCTCGCCGAGGCCGGCCTGGGTCATCTGCACGAGGTCGTAGTTCGAGACCGCCAGCGCCTGCGCGCGTTGGTTCGCTTGTTGGGTCAGGGCGTAGCCGTTGGCGGCCTGCGCGCGGTCGGCGGCGTCCTTCGAGCGGCCGAACAGGTTGCCCGTCAGCGCGCCGACGCCCGCGCCGATCAACGCGCCCTCGGGCGACTTGCCCTCCGACCCGCCGATCAGCGCGCCGGCGATCGCGCCGAGCGCCCCGCCGGTGATCGTTCCCTCGGCCGTGTCGTTGCGGTAGTAGTCGCGCGGCGGGGCGTAGGTGTACTGAGCCGCCGCCTCGCCCGTGGCGACGAGCGCGAGAGCGAGTGCTAGCAGTCGGGCCGCGGAGGTCGAGTGGCGCATCGGTGGGCTCGCAGTGGGTCGCCGGGAGTGGCAAGCGCGGGAACGCTCTGCGACGTATATCGGCAAACCGGAGGCGGCGCGTAGACCGATTCGCGGGGGCGGCGTTAATCCCCCTCCTCCTTCAGGAGGAGGGGTTAGGGGAGGAGGCGCCCCGGGTACCCGCTTCAAGTTGATCCCCCTCCCTCTTAGGGAGGGGCTAGGGGAGGGTCACCCCGCTCAGTACATGCAAGTCGTCCTGTTCTGAACGCCTCACCCCTCCCCGGCCCTCCCCATCAAGGGGAGGGAGCAGACGCTCACGGCTTGCTAGCAACCTCGGCGGGGGCCTCTTTCAGCTCGACCTTCATCTGGGTGATCAGGTGCATGCTGCTGGAGGGGCCCGCGAACCCGAGCACGCGGCGATCGACGCCCAGCTGTTGGGAGAGAATGCGACCCGAATCGAGGTCGAAGCGGACCTCGCCCTTCACCAAGCGGTGGGCGAGCTGCGCGTCGATCTCCGGCGTGGTCGGTGAGAGCACCTGGAACTTGCAAGAGATTATCGCCACGCCGGCGCTGACCGACTCAAGCGTGTACTGGCGGCGGGCCTTGATCGGCTTCACGCCGCTCTCGCCGACCTTCACGGTGATCTCGGTCGGGTCGGTCCACGACTCGCCCACGGCGATCGGGCCTTCGGGCAGCCGCATCACGACCTGCTCGTGCGGGTCGGCGGCGTCCTGGTGGTGCTTGATCTTGCGATCGACCACCTCGCCGCGGGGCGACATGCGGATCGCGCTGAGCGGCACGCCGACGGCGCGGGCGGCGTCCTCGAAGCCGGGGGCGGGCTTCTCCTCCGAGGTGCTATCGAAGACCATCGCCGCCCGGTCGGGCAGCTTGTTTTCCATCCGCACCTTCTCGACGAGCGTGAGGAACTCGATCTCGCCGGAGGGGAGCACGTCGATCACCCGCCACGCCTTGGTGGAGAGGGTCTTGGTCTGGGCCTCCTGCGTGGTCCCCTGCATCGTGTTGCGGACGCTGGAGCGCTGATCGACCTGCCAGCGGAGCGTCTCGCCCGGCTTGAACTGATAGCGGAGCAGGTGCTTCTCCCCCTCGGCGCCAGCGGCGGAAGTCGGGGCTGCCGAGAACGGGAGTGCTAGCAGGAGGGCGGCGATCGGGAGGAGTCGCATCGGTCGGCTTCCTTGCGCGACGGAGTCGAAGGGTTCACCACGGAGGGCACAGAGACCACGGAGCAGACCTAAGATCGGCGGATGGGTCAACAGGAATGGCGCCAGTGCCGGCCCCGTTGCCCGCCGAACCGGGTAAAGTCGGAGATGGCGGCGTCCGCCACAGGCGGATAGGAGGCGAGCCGGTTTAGCGCCCACGGACGATAGGCCGGGCAACGACAAACCGCTAAGAGAGCCTTGCGCGGCCGAATGTCTGTGCCGCCCGCCGACGCTCAGGTTAGATCGGAGGCGACCCCCGCCAATCATTCCGCCTGGGGCGTTCACGCCGAGTAGCCTGCACGCCTAGTGCCAATCGTAGCCGCAGTTGACGCATTGCTTCGCAAGAGGTGTTCGCAGTACGCCGTTACAGCGTTCGCACCGTGCGACTCTACCGGTGAACTCCGGGATCTCATCGTCTAAGCGGCCAGGCTCATCCCGAATAACAATGAGAATTTGCTCTGGTGCCTGACGAATACGGACCCACTTCTCTCCGTAGTCGAAAACATACCGTCCTGTGCCTGCTTTCCCGGGACCTACACGGAAAGTGACCTCGTCATCAATGTGGGTCACCTTGCCTAACTGCATCAAACGCCACAGGAGGCCCGGTGCTAGGCACTTAAAATAGGTTGAAGGGCGCCATTGACGCAGCCACGAGTACCACACCGATATATTGGAATCCGATATCTCGGCTGTGCACTCACCGTCGTGTAGAAGAAGGCAGAGCATCTTTGCATCTTCTTCTGTTTCTGGAGCCTTTGCTCGACCCGCAGCTACAGCCAACGCTTCCGCTAGTCCGACTTTATTTGGAGTGGGCGATTTCATGCCACATAATATCACATTGCAACCAGCTTCGGTTTCATCGTTCGACGCGTTCGACCTTTCCTGAGCATGATCACGCAAGCGGTCGGTGGTTTAGCTATCCCTACTTCCGGTCTCTTGGCCTACGGCCCCAGCCAAGCTTCTCGCGCAGGGTCCGGTAGTACGTCTGGCCGCTCACTTCGATCAGCTGGAAGACGGCCGGCGCGCGTTCGATGCGGACCGTGTCGCCCGGCTCGAGTTTTGACACAACTTGGCCATCGACCATGAGCGTGGTCCCCTCGTTCGGCGCGGGGACGGTCAGCTCGTAGACGCGGTCGGCCGAGTCTACGACCGGCCGGACCGTGAGCGTGTGCGGGTTGATCGCGGAGACGACCAGTGCCGCCAGGTCCTTGCGGAGGATCGGCCCGCCGGTCGCCAGGTTGTGCGCGGTCGAGCCGACCGGCGTGCTGATCAGCATGCCGTCCGACGAGTAGGTCGCGGCCAGGTCGCCGTCGATCCGCAGGTCGACCTCGATCATGCCGAACGGCTCGCCCGCGAGGATGGCCGCCTCGTTGAGGCCGAGCCGCGAGTCGATCGTCTCGCCGTCGCGGACGAGCGAACAGGTGACCATCAGGTGGTTGACCAATCGATAACGCCGCTCGGCGACTTCGACCAGCGCGGTCTCCAGGTCGTCCGGGTTGGTGCCGGCGAGGAAGCCGAGCTTGCCCAGGTTCACGCCGACCAGCGGCAGCTGGTTCACGCCCATCCGGCGGGCGGAGCGGAGGATGGTGCCGTCCCCCCCCATGGCGATGGCGATCTCGGCGCCCTGCGGGTCGAACGGCGCGTCGAGGTCGTTCTCGGTGGCGACGATCGGCAGCATCCGCTCGATGACGCCGCGCAGCGCCTCGGCCCGCGAGGCGAGCTCGGGCCGCGAACCGTCGTACATCAACAGGGCAGGGGGGGGCGTTGGCATGCCACCATCTTAACCGGAGTCCCGCAGGGACGGCAGCGCGTAGCCAGGGGCGCGAGCCCCTGGGGGATTTGGCTCAGCCGTTCTGGAAGGCGACACCGATCCATACGAAGCTTGTCGCGGCAAAAAAGGCCAGTATCCAGAGGGATGTCGCGATCAATCCTTGAGTTCGCCCCTCCTTGAATGTGGCTAGAACCCGCGGAAGAAAGCAGCATAGGCTCGCTACGACGGCGTGCATCGCCGGGTGTGCGATGATTCCGTAACGATTCGTTAGTTGTACGATGAACCCCGAGTCCTTTCCCATTGGCCAAGCTTGGCTCGCGAGGCAGTAGGTGACCCCTACGGCGAGCACGATGGCTGCTAGACCTAGAGAGCCTAACCAGCGCGCGGTGCGTTCGTTCTGCTTCAGGTGAGAGTCGTCCCCTGCGGTAAGAAGTTCGTCATTCTTGTCCGCCATGGTACGAGTTCACTCTATCCTGCCAAGTTCGCCGAGGGCTCGCCCGCCAGCTCTTCGCACGCCTTCACGAGGCCGTCGGCGTCGAGGCCGAGGTCGGCGAGCAGCTCGCCGCGGTCGCCGTGCTCGACGTACCGGTCGGGGATGCCGAGGCGTTTGAGATTGGTCGTCGAGACGCCCGCGTCGTTGCACGCTTCGAGCACGGCCGAGCCGAAGCCGCCGGCCAGCGCGGCCTCTTCGATCGTGACCGTGAAGGGGCTCCGCTCGACGATCGGGACGATCGTCTCCGTGTCGAGCGGCTTCACGAAGCGGGCGTTGACGACCGTCAGGTCGAGGCCGCGGTCCGCCTTCAGGCGGTCGGCGGCGGCGAGGCAGTCGAGCAGCATGGCGCCGCCGGCGATCAGGGCGCCGTCGGGCCCTTCGCGGAGGACCTCCGCCTTGCCGAGCTCGATCGGCGTGCGCTCGCCCTCGACTTCGATCGCGGCCGCCTTCGGGTAGCGGATCGCGCACGGGCTGCTGTGCTGCAGGGCGAAGTCGAGCATCGGCGCCACGTCGCCGGCGTCGCCGGGCGCCATGACGACCATATTCGGGAAGACCCGCAGGTAGCCGAGGTCGAACACGCCGTGGTGCGTGGGGCCGTCGGGGCCGGAGAGCCCGCCCCGGTCGAGCATGAAAGTGACCGGCAGGTCCTGCAGGGCGACCTCTTGGAAGATGTGGTCGAACGAACGCTGCAGGAAGGTGCTGTAGATGTCGACGATCGGTCGCATGCCGACCTTCGCCTGCCCGGCGGCGAAAGAGACCGCGTGCGCCTCGCAGATGCCCGTGTCGAAGAAGCGGTCGGCAAAGTCGTCGCGCACGCGCTCGAGCTTGTTGCCCTGGCACATGGCGGCCGTCATGACGGTGACGCGCTCGTTCGCCGTCATGGCGGCGTGGATCGCGTCGCTCGCGGTGTGGGTGAATGTCCGGCCGCCCGACTTCTGCATCGAGACCACCCGGTCCTCCTCGCGCTCGATGACCGGCGGCGCGTGGAACGTGACCGGGTCTTCGGCGGCGGGGCGGAAGCCGTGCCCCTTCTCGGTCACCACGTGCAGCAGCACGGGGCCGTCGCCCGCCTTGACCATCTTCAGGTACTTCTTCAGCAGCGGCAGGTTGTGGCCGTCGATCGGGCCGTGGTAGCGCATGCCGAGGTCTTCAAAGAACATGCCGCCGTGCAGGCCCGCCTTGGCGGCCTCCTTCATCTGGGCGAGCAGACGCTCGGCCGGGTCGCCCAGCACGGGGACCTTCGACAGGACCTTGGCGACCTCCTCCTTGAGGCCCGAGTACATCGGGTTCATCCGCAGGCGGTCGAGGTAATCGGCCACGCCGCCGACGCGGGGGCAGATCGACATCTTGTTGTCGTTGAGGATGACCAGCAGCCGCTGGCCGTCGCGCTTCAGGTTGTTGAGCGCCTCGTAGACGACGCCCGACGGGAACGCGCCGTCGCCGATCACCGCGACGCTCCAGCGGTTCTCCTGGTTTCGCAAGTGCCGGTCGCCACTCGCGAGGCCGTGCGCCGTGCTGACGCTCGAGCCGGCGTGGCCGGTGACGAACAGGTCGTAGTCGCTCTCCTCCGGATTGGGGTAGCCCATGAGGCCCCCCTTCGTGCGGATCGACGGGAACTCGTCGTAGCGCCCCGTGATGAGCTTGTGCGGGTAGATCTGGTGGCCCGTGTCCCAGATCAATCGATCGTGCAAGAAGTCGAAGGTCGTGTGCAACGCGAGGCAGAGCTCAACGACGCCCAGGTTCGACGCGAAGTGCGCGCTGCGGGCCTCGACCAGGTTGCAGAGCGTGTCGCGCATCTCCGACGCGACCTGCTCGAGCTGCTGGCGCGACAGCCCGTCCAAATCACGGGGCGAGGAGATCGTCGGGAGCAGGGGGTCGGGCATCAGCTACTTTACTTGGTGACCTTAGGAGGGGGTGGGGGGATGTTCGTTGAATGAGTGACGATTGGCTGTTATGGAGCGAGGCGCCACGGACGATCGTTACCCTCCCCTAGCCCCTCCCTAGCAGGGAGGGGGATTAAACTCATCGGTCTCTCTCGAGGATTAGTCGCGTCAGCTCCCGGAGCGGTTCCGCCGGTTCACCCAGGGGGGCGAGGCTCTGCTGGGCGGTGGCGGCGAGCTCTTGGGCGTAATCGCGGCTCGCTTGTTGTCCCAGCAGGCCGGGGTAAGTCAGCTTGCCGAGGTCGGCGTCTTTGCCGACGCGCTTGCCGACGGCCGACTCGTCGCCCGTGGCGTCGAGCAGGTCGTCGGTCACTTGGAACAAGAGGCCGAGCGCGTCGCCGAACGCTGCGAGGGCTTCGAGCTGCTCGTCGCTCGCTTCGGCGGCGAGCGCGCCCAGGCGGAGCGACACGTTGATCATCGCGCCGGTCTTTCGGCGGTGGATCTGTTCGAGGTGCGCGAGGCGGGCCTCATTGTCTTCCGGCGCGCCGTCGGCGCCGGCGAGGTCGTCGACTTGACCGCCCACCAGCGCGGCCGGTCCGGCGGCGGCGGCGAGCGAGCGGCAGCCCTCCGCTGCGAATCGGGGCGTGGTCGCTCCGGTGGCGAGGGTCTCGAACGCCAGGGCGAGCAGCGCGTCGCCCGCCAGGATGGCGGTCGCCTCGTCGAACTGGCGGTGGACGGTCGGGCGGCCGCGACGCAGGTCGTCGTCGTCCATGGCGGGCAGGTCGTCGTGCACCAGCGAGTAGGCGTGGACGAACTCCACGGCGCAACCCGCGGGCAGCGCCGCGTTGGGATCCCCCCCGCAAGCACGGGCGGCCATCAGCGCCAGCCGGGGGCGGAGCCGTTTGCCCGGTCCGAGCACCGCGTACCGCATCGCCTCCATCAGGCGGGGGGGGCGGCCGGGGCCATCGGCCAGCGCCGCTTCGAGCGCCGACTCGATCGCCGCGACATCGCTCGCTCCAGCTTTGGCGGGCCCAGCGTCCTGTGGCGTAGCGTCCTGTGGCGGGGCGTTGGTGAGCATCGACGGCTGGTTCGCGTGGGGCGGGGCGGCTTCGTTCCCGAGGGTCTAACCTCCGAGACGCGGGCGGCTTAACACCCGAGGGGCGGCGTGGGGGCGTCGCCCGCCACGCCGTAACGCCTTGGCCCACAACAAGATGGGTCGGGCAATCTTCTAGTCTAAAAGAGCCGGGTCGAATCGTCCACGTCTGACTCGTCGGCGACGCGGGCGGTCCGTTTGCGGGAACGGGCCCCGGGCGAGGCGTCGTCGGCCGTGGCCGCGTCGTCGAACGGCGTGGTGACCGGGTTTCCGTCGGCGTCGACACCGCTGAGCAACTCGATCCGCCGCTCGGCCGCTTCGAGCTGGCCGTGGCACTGCTTCAGCCGTTTGACGCCCTCCTCGTAGCGGGCGAGGGCGTCGGCGAGGCCGAGCTCGCCCCCCTCCAGGTCCGCGACGATCGACTCGAGCTCCCCGAGCGACTCCTCGAAGGGAGGAGCAGCGGCGGCTTTCGGCTTGTTTTTCTTCTTGGCCATCGGTCGACTCGTTCTCAGTTCTTAGCGGGCTCAAGCTTCGACAACCGTTCCGCCTCGGCTTCGTTGATCGAAATGCGTTCGATGGCGCTGGCGAGCCCGGTCTCGGGATCGATCGTCACGAGCGCGCCGTTCAACCGCACATCGTTCTCGGCGACATCGAACGGGTGGTGCATGCCGGTGAGCGTGGCGGCGAGCACGCGGTCGGTGCGGCGGCCGAGGATGCTGTCGTGCGGTCCGGTCATGCCGACGTCGCACTGGAACGCCGTGCCGCCTGGCAGGACGGCCTCGTCGGCGGTCGCGACGTGCGTGTGCGTGCCCAGCACGGCCGACACGCGCCCGTCGAGGTAGCGCCCGGTGATCTGCATCTCGCTGGTCGCCTCGGCGTGGAAGTCGACGAAGCGGACCTTCACGTCGGCGGGCGCCTCGGCGAGGGCGGCGTCGAGCGCCCGCCAGGGGCTATCGATCGACTTCATGAAGAGCTGCCCGAGCGCGCAGCAGACGATCGCCGGCGCGCCCGACTTGCTCCGCACCAGCGCCCACCGGCGGCCGGTCGCCTCGGCGGGCAGGTTGCAGGGGCGCACCACGTTGTCCGCCGACTCCAGGAGCGACAGCACCTCACGCTTGCGGTAGACGTGGTCGCCCAGCGTGATCGCGTCGACGCCCGCCTCCATCAGCTCGTTGTGGATCTTCGGCGTGTAGCCCGACCCGGCCGCAGCGTTCTCGGCGTTGCAGACGACCAGATCGAGGCCGCGCTCGGCGATCAGCCCGGGCAACGCCCGCTGGATGATCTGCCGGCCCGGTTTGCCGACGACGTCGCCGATGAAAAGCAGCTGCATGGCGATCGGCTTGAGGCGGTTGGCTATCGGCAGGAGGCACGATCCGCCGACAGCCGATAGCTGACAGCCGCCGGCCGTCCCCTTTACTTAGCGGTTTCTGAGAACCGCGCTTCGCGGATCATCGTGACCTTGATCTCGCCCGGGTAGGTGAGCTGCTCCTCGAACGCCTTGGCGATGTCGCGGCAGACTTTCGAGGCGGACTCGTCGGTCGTCTGGTTGGTCTTCGCGATGACGCGCACCTCGCGGCCCGCCTGGATGGCGAACGCCTGGTGGACGCCCTCGAAGCCGCTGGCGATCGACTCGAGCTCCTGCATCCGCTTGATGTAGCGGTCGAGGTTCTCCCGCCGCGCGCCGGGACGCGAGGCGCTGCACGCGTCGGCCGCCGCGGTGAGGACCGTGTAGGGGCGGTCGACGCGGATGTCGTCGTGGTGGCCGAGGGCGGCGTGGACGACCGTCTCGTTCTCGCCGTAACGCTTGAGCAGGTCGGCGCCGATCTTCGGGTGGCCCCCTTCGGCGTCGTGGTCGGCCGCCTTGCCGATGTCGTGCAGCAGGCCGGCCCGGCGGGCGAGGTCGCCGTCGTAGCCGAGCTCCTCGGCCAGCATGCCCGTGACGAACGCCACCTCGACCGAGTGCCGCAGCACGTTCTGGCTGTAGCTCGTTCGGTAGTGCAGCCGCCCCAGCAGCTGGATCACCTTCGGGTGCAGCCCGCGGATATCAACCTCCTGGGCGGCCTCCTCGCCGTATTTGACCAGGAGCTTCTCGACCTCGGCGGTGGTCTCCTTGACCAGCTCCTCGATGCGGCTGGGGTGGATGCGGCCGTCGGCGATCAGTTTGGTGAGCGCCATCTGCGCGACCTGACGGCGGACCGGGTCGAACGAGCTGACGATCACCACGCCGGGCGTGTCGTCGATGATGACGTCGACGCCGGTCTCCTTCTCGAAGGAGCGGATGTTGCGTCCCTCGCGGCCGATGATGCGGCCCTTCATCTCGTCGCTGGGGATGTCGACCGTGCTGGTCGTCGCCTCGGCGGTGTGGGCGGCGGCGAAGCGCTGCACGGAGGTGATGAGCATCTCCTTGGCCTGGGCGTCGACCTTCTCGGCGAGCTGCTTCTCCGCCTTGGCGATCCGCACGCCCTGCTCGTGGGCAAGGTCCTGGTCGAGCTGCTCCAAGAGCATGGTCTTGGCTTCGTCGGGCCCGAGGCCGCTCGCCTTGTGGAGGGCCTGACGCTGCACGTCGAGCAGGCCCTCGAGCTCCTTCGCGTGGACGTCCGCGTCGGCCAGCTTCTCCGAGAGGCGCCGCTGGTTGCTCTCGACCATCTTCTCTTGCTTCTCGAGCTGATCTTCGCGACCCGTGGCGGCGTCGTCCCGCTTGTCGAGTTGGCGTTCACGCTCGTGCAGCTTGTCGCGCACGACCGACATCTGCTCCTCGATCTTCCCCTTCTCGGCGATGGCGACCTCTTTGGCCTCGAGCTCCGCGTCCTTCAGACGCGATTTGGCCTCGAGCTCGGCCCGCTCCATGATCTGGGCGGCCTCCTTCTCGGCGTCCCACTTGCGGAGCCTTCCGAGCAAGACGCAGGCAAGAAATCCCAGGCCGGTCGCTGCCGCCAAGCCGATTGGGTAGAGTAAATCGCGCATGGAGAGGGAAGTACTTTCGAGTCACCGCCTGCCTTGGCGGCGCCCGTTTGTTCGCGTCAGCCTCTCCGATGCTTTCAGCCGGGTTCGCGAGGGGGGGGGTCGCCAGGCGCCGATCGGGTCGTCCGTTCGGTCGCTCGGTTCGCCGCGAATCACCAGGCGGTGTTGGCCGCCTGTCAGCAAGGGGTGAGAGAAGACGCGTTTAGGTTATATGAATGATGGCGAAGCGGTGGGCTTACGGCCCCCAACGGGGGACGTTGGGCCGGCTTCACTCGCTAGCTCGCACGCCGCTGGCGCCCCGCGATTCTCGCCTCCGGGGGGGCCACTCGGCAAGCCCGCTGTTTACCGAAACTCTTGGCACGATGCAAGATAGGGCGTCCGCAACACCGCCTGCCGATGACCTGGATCAGCGAGTCCGCGCCGCCTGGCCCCCCGCGGTTTGGCGCGACGTGAACGTCGCCGTCGCGGTTTCGGGGGGGGCGGACAGCGTCGCGATGTTGCGGGGGCTGCACGCTCTGAAGGACGAGGCGGGCGGGCGGGGGCGGCTTTTCGTGCTGCACTACAACCACCGGGCCCGCTCCGAAGCCTCCACAGGGGACTCCCTATGGGTCTCCGAACTGGCCAACACCCTGGGGTGGGACTCGATCACGGGGCTTTCGAGCCAGAGCGGCGCCCGCAGCGAGCAGCAACTCCGGGACGAACGCCGGTCGTTCTTCCGCCAGGCCATTCAAGACGCCGGCGCCCGCTACCTCGCCACCGGGCACACGGCCGACGATCAGGCGGAGACCGTCCTTTTCCGCGCCTTGCGGGGATCGGGCGTCCGCGGCCTGGCGGGCATCCGGCCGACGGCGCCCCTCACCGAGGCCTGCACCCTGGTTCGCCCCCTCCTTTCGGTCCGCCGCAGCGAGGTCGAGGCCTATCTAAGGTCGATCGATCAGCCGCACCGCGAAGACGCCACCAACGCCGCGGACGTCCACACCCGCAATTGGTTGCGGAACCAAGTGCTGCCGCAGCTCGAAGAACGCGTGCCCGCCGCCCGGGCGAACCTGGCCGGCCTGGCCGACCACGCCGCCGAGGCGTCCGACACCCTGGAGGCCCTCGCCGACCGCTTGCTCGGTGAGGCCGCGTTGCGCGAAGCGACCGGCTGGCGGTTTGACTCGCGTCGGCTAGCCGACGAGCCCCCGGGCCTCGTGACCGCCGCCATCCGTCTCGCGTGGTGGCGGGCCGGGTGGCCCGAAGGGGCGATGACCGCCGCCGCCTGGCGCCGGCTCGGCGAGCTGGCGACGCTAGCGGCCCCCTTCGCCGCGGAGGTCTTCCCGGGCGGGGTGCGGGCCGAATCTCGCGACGGTTGTCTCGTGCTAGCGTCTTCGGAAAGCCCCGGTTCGTGTTGACCCTATTTGGATTGGCGGCCACCCTGCACGCGGTCGAAACCGACCAATATCCCCCTGCGGGCACGAATCTCCTCGGCGAAGGATCGCTGAGTCGGCCCGCTCTGCGCTAGAGGAATGGACTCCCACAATTTTCAGCCGGCTGGTCAACACGTGTTGGGTGGTCTTCCGCGGCGTGATCACGCTGGCGGTGTTGCTGGCGATTGCGCTGGGCACGTTCCTCTACTTCCGCATCGACGACGAGGCGCACCGCCTCTGCGAGACGGCGCTCAACCGCTACTGCCAGCCCTTCCGGGCGCACGTGGGCGACGCGCGCTTCGTGCCGGGGCGGGGCGTCACGATGCACGACGTGCAGATCGTCGAAGAGACCGCGGGCGGCTCAGCGCGGGGTGTGCTGCAAGTCGAGGAGCTGGTCGTCGAAGGGGACTTCGATCTCCGCGCGCTGCTCCGTGGCAAACCGACGGTGCGTCGCGTTATCGCGAAGACCCCCCGGTTCGCGGCGACCAAGATGCGCGACGGGACGTGGAACCTTGCTCGGCTGAAGCCGCCGCCGACCAGCGGCGATCGGCCCCCCACGATCGAGCTGCGCGACGCGACCATCCTGCTGGCGACCGAGCGGGGCTCCCCCGAGCACACGATCGGCCTGCGCCACGTGAACGCGATCGTCGCCCCCTCGGCCGACACGCCGGGGCGCATGGCGATCACGGTCGCTTCCACCAACACCCTCGCCGGCAAGCTGGAGCTGCGTGGCGAGGCGGCCGAAGACGGCTCCGCCTACGACTTCAAGTACCGCGCCGAGGGGCTCGAGGTCACGAACAAACTGTTTGCCGCGATCAACCGCTACAGCTCACGCCGCGCGCCGCCGCTGCCGGTGAGCGGTCGGCTGTCGGCGTCCGGCTCGGTCGTCTCGTCCGGCGTTGGGTCGCCGCTCGTGTGGGACGCGGCGTTCTCGGTCGCGCAGGGGCGCTGCCGCCTGCCGGGCGTCGAGCGTCCGGTGACCGAGGTCGAACTGACCGGCGCCGCCGACCCGGACGGTCTGCGCATCGACAGCGGCTCCGCCCGCTGGGGCGACTCGCGTGTCCGCCTGGCCGGCCGACGCACCGGCTGGTCTCTGTTCGCACCGCTCGCGGTGCGGGGGCGCGTCGAGGAGTACGACCTGGCGTCGACACCCGCTTCGCTGCTCCCCGCCGAAGCCGCCCGGGCTTGGGATCGCTTCCGCCCGCGCGGCCGCGCCGACGTCGAGGTGGAGGTCGGCTACGACGGCGTCCGCTGGGCGCCGCGGGCGACCGTCACGCTGCGTGACGCGTCGTTCGAGGACCGCGAAAAGTTCCCCTACCGATTGGTTGGTGGCACCGGGACGCTCCGCGTTAACGGCGGCGTTTCGAACGAGCCGATCGTCGCCCCCAAGACGCGCGGCTCGCGGATCGATCTGAACCTCAACGCGCTGGCCGACGGCGCCCCGATCACCATCACCGGCGATTTGAAAGAGGTCGGCAAGCCACGCGACCCCTCGCAGCCCCGCCCCTTGATGCCCCTGGGCTGGATCGATGTGCAGGGCACAGGCGTGCCGATCAGCGATCGGCTCGTGAACGCCGTCCCCGAGGAGGGCGCTCGCGATTTCATCCACAAGCTCCACCCCGCCGGGCGGATCGACGTCCGTTGGCGCGCCGAGCGGCTGGACCCCGAGAGACACGAACCCGACCTCGCGCTCAACCTCCGGTTGGTCGATTGCCGCATCAACTACGACGACTTCCCCTACCCGCTCAGCGGAGTCACCGGTTGGGTGCAGCAGCGCGGCAAGAAATGGGACTTCTACGAACTCCGCAGCCGCGACACACGCGGCCGCACGGTCGTGTCGGGCAAGGGATCGCTCGATCAGATCGAAGGGGGCTGCCGATTCGACCTCCGCCTCACCGGCGAGGCGACGCCGCTCGACCAGACGCTCTACGACGCGCTCCGTCCCGACCCGCAGGCCGCGTGGACCACGCTGCGGCCGCGCGGGCAGATCGACTTCGTCGCGGACATCACGCGTTCGGCGGGGCAAGGCGAGCCGGCCGTGCGCCTCACGATGCGCCCGCACCAACGCAACCTGACGATCGAACCCCCGCTGTCCGAGAGCAACTATCGCTACCGCCTGGAGCGGCTCGACGGCGACTTCGAGTGGGCGAGCGGCCTGCTCGCGATGCGCAACGTCCGCGCGTCGCACGGCCGCACCAATTACGCGACCGACGGCTCGTGGGAGTCGCAACCGGGCGGCGGGTGGAAGCTCGACTTGCAGGGGCTGCACGCCGACCGCCTGGAGTTCAACCGCGAGTTCCTGCTCGCCGCCCCCGCGGGGCTGCGCAGCGCGATCGAGGACCTCCAGCCGCGTGGCGGGATCGATCTGTTCGACAGCCGGCTCGAAGTGAAGCAGACCGCCGGCCCCACCAGCGCGGTCACCGCCCGCTGGCGGATGGGGCTCAACTGCCACCAGGCGGCGATCAGCTCGGGTGTGCCGCTCGAGGGCATCTCGGGCGTCGTCCGGCTGAGCGGCGCGAGCGACGGCGTGCAGGGCACGACCGCGGGCGAGCTCGACCTCGACTCGCTTTTCTGGAACGACCTGCAGCTCACCAACATCCGCGGCCCCCTCTGGGTCGACCAGACCGATTGTTTCCTCGGCGAGGGCGCCGCACGCAAGCTCAAGACCACCGAGCCCCGCCCCGTCACCGCCAAGGCGTACGGCGGCGATGTCCGGCTTACCAGTTGGGTCCGCCACGGCGGCCAGCAGCGCTACGGCCTAGCGATTGGCATGGCGGGCGTCGACGTGCGTCGGTTGTCTTCCGAGTGGCTCGGCCGGCCGGAGACCCTGCAAGGCAGCCTCGACGGCCGTCTTGAGCTGCGTGGCTCGGGCGCGACGACCTACGGCCTGACCGGCGCGGGCGAGATGATCGTCAACGACGCCGACCTCTACGAGCTCCCCTTCTTCCTGAGCCTGCTCAAGTACCTCCGCAACCGCACCCCCGACAACACGGCGTTCAACCAGCTCGACACGAAGTTCACGATCGAGGGCGAGGATATCCAGTTCGAGAAGTTCAACCTGCTGGGCGACGCGGTCAGCCTGTACGGCAAAGGCCGCGCCACGCCGGGCCGCGACGTCGACATGTCGTTCGCGAGCCTCGTGGGGCGCAACGAGGGGACGATCCCGTTGCTCCGTTCGTTCGTCAGCTCGGCGAGCGAGCAACTCATGCGGCTGCACGTGCACGGCCCGATCAACAGCCCCTCGATCACCCGCGAGATGCTGCCGGCGGTGAGCAACGTGCTCGAGCAACTGCAGGGCGACTTCGGGCCGCGCGAAACCGCCGGCGTGCCGTCGCCCCCCGTGCCCGCCCGTCGTTACTAACCCAGCACACTAACCCAACACGCACTCACCACCCCGAGCCCGCACCCCAGAGCGATCCCCAACCGTTAACCCCGGAGCCGATCATGAGCATGGGGCCGTTAGGCGGAATCGTTGGCAGCGTCGCCGGATCGCCGCTGTCACAGACCAAGGGAACCAGCGAAGAGCGCTCAGCCCGCGAGGCGGCCGCCCAGGACAAGGCGGACGAGCTCGACCTCCGCGCCGAGAAATCGTCCGGCGTCGGCCAGGCGGAGGGCGACAGCGAGGCCTCCGACCGCGACGCCGACGGCCGCCGGCTGTGGGAGCGAACCGATGAGCCCGAGAAGGCGTCCGAAGAGGAGCAGGCCCCCGCCGAGGCGGCCCCCCCTCCCGGCGACGACGACAATCGGCTCGACTTGATCGCCTGACGCCCCGTCTCCGCCAGCGATCGACCCCCTATGCGTTTCCTCAAAATGCACGGCTGCGGCAACGACTACGTCGTGGTCGACGCCATGACGGGCGAGCTGGCCGAGCGCTACGCGACCGCGCCGGTCGAGGAGGCCGCGCCCCTCGCCCGCGCGACGTGCGACCGCCGGTTCGGCGTCGGGGCGGACGGGTTCGTGCTGATCCTGCCGGAGACCCGCGACGGCTCCGACGCCCATTTCGAGATGCGTATGTACAACCCGGACGGGTCGTACTCTGGCATGTGCGGCAACGCGTTGCGTTGCGTTGGCAAGCGGCTGGTCGAATCGGGCGCGCACCCGGCGGGCGAGCCGCTGGTGGTCCGCTCGGCCGACACGCCGGTCGCGATGCGGACCTTCGCCGAAGAGCCCGGCGGGTCGATCACCCGTGTCGAGGCGGACCTCGGCTCACCGATCTTCACGCCGGAGCAAGTCCCTTGCCTCCTACCGGCTGGCGCCGAGGGCGACCTGCGGCGGGTGATGGCGCCGCTCGGCGGCGGCGAGGTCGAGGTCTCGGTCCTGTCGATGGGCAACCCGCACTGCGTGCTGTTCCTCGACGAGCCGGCGGACGACGCGCTGGTCACCTCGATGGGCCCGCAGCTGGAGACCCACCCCGCGTTCCCCGAGCGGACGAACGTCGAGTTCGTCGCCCCCCTGTCGCCGACCCGGCTGATGCAACGGACCTGGGAGCGGGGCGCCGGCGAGACGCTCGCCTGCGGCAGCGGCGCCTGCGCCGTGGCCGTCGCCGCCGTGCTCACGGGCCGCGCCGAGCGCGAGCTGACCATCGAACTGCTCGGCGGCGAGCTCGACCTCGCGTGGCGCGAGTCGGACGGCCACGTGCTGATGACCGGGCCCGCGGTCGAGGTCTTTGCCGGCGAGTGGCCCGATTCAGCGCCAAATAGCTAGCTAGCTAGCATTTCTCTGTGGGAGGCGTCTCCCGACGCCGATACCGGTTTGTCAGCGCAAGGCGGCTAGCAACGCGTCATCGGCGTCGGGAGACGCCTCCCACATCGAGTTGGCTGCTACGGCTGGAGGCAACTAGATCGCTATTCCGCCAGCTCCCACCGATTCGGTAGTTAGTTGGGGGGAGGCGGTCGTGTGGGTGCGCCTCGGAACAGATTTCGGGTTTCGGTCAACGCGATGAAGATCAAAGTCCGAGGCATGCGAGGCTTCTTCGGCCGGCGGTTCGCCGGCTTCGTACGCGCGTGGATGAGCACGCTCCGCTACGAGGCGGTCTACCTCGACGAGTCGCTCGATCCGGTGCGGCAAGAGGGAGGGCCGCGGATCTACCTCGTCTGGCACGAGTACCTGCTGGCGCCGGTTTACTTGCGCCCCGACGCGAACGTGGCGATCCTCGTCAGCCGCCACCGCGACGCCGACGTCCTCCAGGCGATCGCCGACGCGTCCGGCTTCGACTGCGTGCGGGGATCGACCAACCGTGGCGGCGTGGCGGCGCTGCGGCAGCTCGCGGCGCGGGGCGAGCAGCAGCACCTCGTGATGACGCCCGACGGGCCGCGCGGGCCGCGTCGCCAACTGGCGCCGGGGCCGGTTTACCTGGCGTCGAAGCTCGGCCTGCCGATCGTCCCCATCGTGGTCGCTTACGACCGCTGCTGGCGCACGCCCACCTGGGACCGCTTCGCCGTGCCGCGCCCCTTCACCACGGGGCGGATGCTCCTCGGCGAGGAGCTGCCGGTCGCCGCGGGGCTCGACCGCGCGGCGCTCGAAGTTCGGCGGCTCGAAATCGAACAGACGATGAACCGCCTCACCGACGAGGCCGAGGCATGGGCCGCCACCGGCCGCTCGCGCCCCGACGCGAAGCCCTGCCGGCGCGAACGGCCGAGGGAACGCAAAGCGGCCCCGTCCACGCCGCGCCGCGCTGCGTGAGCCACGATTAGTTCACCACTCGCGAGGGATCTCAGCCGGGGGCGGCAGCCCCCCCCCGAACACGAACCCTCAAGGGATTCGCGCGAATCCGGGGGCTGCCGCCCCCGGCTGTAACAATCGGTAGAGCATCCGCTGAGGTGAGGCTGTTGTTGCCTCGGGCTTCGGGGCACAATACGAACCCTGTCAGGAGGATCCAACGTGCCACGCGCTACCCCCCAACCCAACGCCGAGGGCGCCGAGCCGCTCTCGGTCGCCGCGTTGACCGAGCAGATCAAGGGGACGCTCGAAGGGGGCTTCCGCGACGTGTGGGTCGCCGGCGAGGTGTCGAACTTCTCGCGTCCCCAGTCGGGGCACTGCTACTTCACCCTGAAGGACGACGCCGCGCAGGTCCGGGCCGTCATCTGGCGTGGCTCCGCGTCGCGGATGCGGTTTAACTTGCACGACGGGCTCGAGCTCGTCTGCCACGGCCACCTCGACGTCTACGCCCCGCGGGGCAGCTACCAACTGGTGGTGAACCAGGCGCAGCCGCGCGGCGTGGGGGCGCTGGAGCTCGCGCTGCAGAAGCTGCGGGACAAGCTCGCCGCCGAGGGGCTGTTCGACCGCGACCGCAAACGCCCCCTGCCGACGTTCCCGCGGCGGATCGGCTTCGTGACGAGCCCGACGGGCGCGGCGGTGCGGGATTTCTTGCAGGTGCTCGGGCGCCGTTGGCGGGGCGTCGACGTGCTGGTGATCCCGGCCCGCGTGCAGGGGGAGGGCGCCGCCGCCGAGATCGCCGCGGGCATCCAGCAGGCCAACCGACTCAAGCCGCGGCTAGACGCGTTGGTAATCGGCCGAGGCGGCGGCAGCCTCGAGGACTTGTGGTGCTTCAACGAGGAACCGGTCGTGCGGGCGATCGCGGCCTCGAAGGTCCCGACGATCTCCGCCGTGGGGCACGAGATCGACGTGACGCTCGCCGACCTGGCGGCCGACGTCCGCGCGCTCACGCCGAGCGAGGCGGCGGAGCGCGTTGCCCCGTCGGCCGACGAGCTGCTCGACCGCGTCCGCGCCGTGGGCCAGCGGCTTCACGGCGGCGCCCGCCGGCGGATCGCGGCGGAGCGGCAGCGGGTCGAGCGCCTCGCCCTCGCCCGCCCGATGCAGCGCCCGCACGCGATGCTGCAAGACGCCGCCCGGCGACTGGACGAACTCGACCGCGCGAGCCATCGGGCCGTCCGTCGGCTGATGGAACGGGGCCGTTCCGACCTGGCGGCGGTGGCGGGGAAGCTCGACACGCTGAGCCCGCTGGGCGTGCTGGAGCGGGGTTACAGCCTGACGACCGACAAGAAGGGCCGCGTCGTCCGCTCGGCGGAGGGCGTGCAGGTCGGCGATCGGCTGACGACCCGGGTTGCCGAGGGCGAGATTATCAGCACGGTCGAATCAACCGGCGATCGTTGAAGTCTTGCTAGCGTCTTCGCGTTCGCTGGCGGCTGGGGCTCGGCATCGTTCTGGTGGCATTGCGTGGTCTCGGAGGGGTCGCTAACCTCCCGCCGCCCTGCGCAGCGGCGCGGGGGTTCTACTACGCTACCAACCGAGCGAAATCGCGATGGATCGCAACGCTTCTCGGACCGGATTCGTCCTCGCCGCCTTCCTGCTGATGGTGTCGACCGGGTGCCACCCCGGGCTGATGATCGCGACCGCCCAGTACATGATCGACGGGGGCGACCTGGTCGACCCCGAGTGCGAGGCGCTCGACGAGAAGAAGGTGGTCGTCTTCTGCCGCCCGCCCGCGTCGCACGAGTTCCGCCACGCCGGCGCGTCGCAGATGATCGCCAAGCAGGTCAGCGACCTGCTCGAGATGAACGTGCCGAAGGTCGAGGTCGTCAAGCAGAGCAAGGTCGACCAGTGGGTCGATGAGAACGACACGGACGACTACGAAGAGCTCGGCCGAGCGGTCGGCGCCGATATGGTGGTCCACATCGAGCTGGGCCACTTCGAGCTGTTCAAGGGCAAGACCGTCTACCAAGGCAACGCCGATGTGACCGTCAGCACCTACGACATGAACGAGAACGCCAAGCTCGTCTGGAAGAGCGAGCTGGGCGAGGTCCTCTTCCCGGTCCACAGCGGCATCGCCGTGCAGGACAAGGCGGTCTCGCAGTTCCAGAAGGAGTTCGTTGGCATCCTCTCCGAGAAGGTCGCCCGCAACTACTACAAGCACCCGCGGCACGAAGACTTCGCCATGGACGCCTTGGCCAACCGCTGAGGAGATGGGGGGATAGCCCTTGCGTGGGTTGGCGGCGGAGATGCGTTCAAGCTGCCGATGGCGTCGACACTCCCTCGCTGGGGATAGGGGGATGCCAACTCGGCGCTGATCATCGATCGGCGACGCCATCCCGTTTGACGTGAACAAGCGGAGCGCTCCGCCCGTTCACATCCAACGCGTTTGCTTAGCCATTCGGTTTGCAGAACCGAGTTGGCATCCCCCCCATCCCCTGCAATCGAGAAGCCATCCCGCCGGCGGCCAGACCTCATCCCCGAGGCCACCCAGTGGCTAAACGATCCCCCGATCTCCTCAGAGTTTGGGCGGCGGTCGCCTCGGTTTCGGCTCGGGCCGTTCGGGGCGGGGCCGGTTGTTGTTCCGCTGGCGCTCGCGGCGTTCGGCCAGATTGCGGAACTCGTCACGCCACTCCCAGCCGAGCGGGCGGTTCAGCTCGCGTTGGGCGAGCAGCGCCCAGGGCGTCCCCTCGTGGTCCTCGACCACGCGGCTGAGGTACTCGGTCGCGAGCTTCGCTTCGCTCTGCGCGCGGCTGCCGGTCGTGACCTCGTCCGACGGGGTGATGACCCAGGTGTCCCGCTCCTCGGCGGTGAACTCCATGCCCTGCTTGGCGAGGGCGAGCATCGCGTTGTAGCCCTCGGCGCGGACCTTGGTTGCCAGCGCCCGCCCCATCGCGAGGTCGAAGCCGGCTTCCCAGCGGGGCGAGTCGAGCTTGGGCCGATCGTTCTCGCCTCGCTTGAGGGTCGAGACCAGCTGCTCGAGCCGGGGCTCGAGGATCGCGGCCGCGCGCTGCGCGGTCGAGAGCGTTTGGGCGAACTCGGCGTCGTCGAGCTTCGGGAAGTCGCGGCGGATGTTCTCCAGGGGCGCCGTCCAGCTCAGCGCGGCCGCTTCGACGAGCGCCTTGCGGGCGCGGTTCTTATTCAGGCGTAGCTGGTACTCGCGCGTGGTGACGTAGTCCGGCCGGTAACGCCGCATCAGCCGCTGGTCGAAGAAGTAATCGAGGTTGGCGACCATCTGCGCGTCGCCCCGGCGGCGGGCGCGGCCGGCGTCGACGCGGAACGGGTGCACCGCGATGAAGAAGCCGCCCGTTTCCGAGGCGAGCCGCGTCAGGCCGTATGGCCCGAAGCCCGAGTCGAGCGTTGGCCCGTTGAAGTCGCCCGCGCCGAAGTACCCGAGCCGCAGCCGCTCGGGCATCAGCGACTCGGGGCCCTGCCGCACGGCGAGGTACTGCGGGCGTTGATCGAAGTTCGGATCGGGGTCGACGTAGCGCACGTACGACTCCAGGCGTCCGAAGGGCGCCGGCGAGCCGACCACGTAGACGGGCGTCTGCATCTTGCGGCACGTATCGACCGCGCGGTCGAGCCGGCCCAGGTCGTCGCCCGACTCGTCGGTGAGCACGACCAGCATCACGTTGTGCCGCGGCTTGCGGAGGCGGTACCGTTTGTGGCGTTCGACCGCTTCGAGCACGGCGCTGAAGACGTTTTCGACGCCCCCCTCGTCGGGCTCGATGGCGCGGACGGCCGCCTTGATGGCGTCGACGTCGGCCGTCGGCTGCTCGGTCATGAACTCGACCCCCGCGCCAAACGCGGCGACCGTTGTGAGCAACGGGGCGTCCTCGTCATCGGCGGAGGCGTCCACTGCCACGCCGAGCTCTTCGTAAACTCGGTCGAAACGCTCGACCACTTCCTCGCGCTGGCCGCTCAGGCTCCCCGAGCGATCGAACAACCAGACGACGACGGTCGGGCGTTGCTCGAGCGAGTTGAGGATCTCGCCCGTCAGGCGATCGACCGCTCCGCTGCTGCCGGTCGTGCCGACGGCGCCCACGCCCCGCACCACGAGGTTGGCGTCCGGGTTGGGCGAGGTGAGCAACGGGTTGGCCGCTTCGAGCGTCGGCAGCTGGCCCAGGTCGGTCACCGCCTCGAGGTCGAGCGAGACCTCGGTCATCACCGCTTCGAGCGGGGCGGCGGCCGCGGCGTCGCCGGCGCCGCCGTCGGAGAGGGCTCCGATGTCGACCGACAGCTCCTCGGAGACGCGGAACGCCTCGTCGAGCTGCTCGGGCGTCTCGGGCGGCGGCGACGAGAAGAGCAGCGGCGCCTGATCGAGCGGCGTGAGCCTCGTCAGCATCGCCAGCAGCACGAGCGCGCCGGCGTGCGCCGCCAGGCTCGTGAGCCACGCGACCGGTTCGCCGAAACGGTCGGCGATCCTTTGGCGCCACGAACGCGGCTTGTCGTCGGTCTCGGGATTGGTTTCCATGCCGTGGGGCTTGCTTTGCCTGTTCGCCTCTTCCTGTCGTGGTGGGAGCCGGCCCGCGAGGGGCGGCCCGCCGAGGCCACTAGTAGACTGCAATCGGTTCGGCTGTCTCAACTATACTTGGGAAAGCCCTTTTTCGCCCGTCTCCGACGCCCCGCACCGCCATGCCCCGTTCGCCGATCGGACCGCTTTTCGCCTTCCGGACCGTGTTTCTCGCGATCTTGGGTCTCCTGCTGGCTCCGCCCGCGTGGGGGCAATCCGAACTGGCGGAGGCGCCGGCCGATCCGACGGACCCGGTACCTATTGAACTCACGACGAAGGACGGGGTTCTGCTCACGGGCACGTTTTTCGCCGCCGACGACGCCGGCCGCGACACGCCGATCGTGGTGATGCTGGCCGACGAGGGCGAATCGCCGCGGGTGTTTAACCGGCTGGCGTTGGCGCTGCAGTTCTCTGACAACGAGGAGGCGCGCCCCCCGATGTCGGTCATGACGGTCGCCTTGCGAGGGCAGGGAGACAGCACGCGGGTGCGGCTTGCTAGCGGGGAGGTCGTTCAACGCCGCGGCGCCCGCATCACCCCCTCCGACACGGCCGCGATGGTCAAGCTCGACATGGAGGCGGTCCGGCAGTACCTGGTCGATAAGAACGACGCGGGCGAGCTGAACCTCAACCGCTTGTGTTACCTCGGCGTCGGCTTCGGCGCGCTGGTCGCCACCAACGCGGCGGCGGTCGACTGGGCCGTGCCGCAGCTGAACCGGGGCAAGCAGGGCCGCGACGTGAAGGCGCTGATCCTGGTGTCGCCCCCGTGGAAGCAACTCGGCCTGGAGATGCTCGCCGCTCTGCGTCAGCCGGGCGTGCAGAGCCAAGTCGCCGTGCTGGTCACGTACGGCGACCAACTCAAGAGCGCCGCCAACGACGCCGAGCGGATCGTTCGCCAGCTGGAGAAGGCCCGTCCGCCGGTCCCCGAGGCGGTGGAGGGCCAGCCCGCGCCGGAGCGGACGGTGATTAGCGCGCCGGGCAAATCGCGCTTGCAGGGGACGCGCTGGCTCAAGCAAGCGGGCCGCAACGGCGAGGCGATGATCGTCCGCTTCCTGAACGAACGCCTCGCCGAGCCCGAGTACGAGTGGACGCAGCGGCGGTTGGATTGAAATGCGTCCTAAGCATCTCTTTCGGATTGCGGCCGTCCTGTTGGTATCGACGGCCTGGCTATGGGGCCCCCTCCTATGGATAGCTCTGCAGCCCGCTTGGGAGGTGTCAGCTCGCAACACCCCTGACGGCGTCGCCATCGAGTTTTACGTTGAAGGCGCAGTGGCTCCAGCCTACTCAGCCTTGCTTGAAGGGAGCACGATCCCGCGGGACATCACCCGTCTCACGCGTGAGGAAATCCCCGCAGAAGTAGCGACCGTTGCCTTCTACGACGACACTCTAAAGCCCGGTTTACTACGCCTGGATCTCGCCGGCAGGGAAGTCACGGTGATGGAGCGTTGTCTCTCAATCGATGGGGAGGAGGTAGCCACACAAGCAGACTGATTCGCGGCTTCCTGACGGGCGCAGCTCGTCGTTTCTGCGGCTGCGAACGTCCTCGGTTTGCTTAGCTATCCAGCCGCTCGGCGAAGGACGCCTGGCCCTTCGGCAGGTACTTGCAGAGCAAGATGCCGCCAAAGTAGAGCGGCGTGAGGAAGCCCGCCATGGCGAGCAGGCTCTGCGGGTCGGCGGGGGTGAGGATCGTCGACAGGATGAAGATGATCAGCACCGCGTAGCGCCAGTACTCGACGTACATCTTGGTGGTGACGACGCCGATCCGATCGAGGAACAGCATCACCAGCGGCAGCTGGAACGCCAAGCCGAACATCACCGGCAGGATCAGCACGAAGCCGAGCCACTCGTTGATGCGGGGCATCGCCTCGATGCCGAGCCACTCGTTGAACCCGAGCAGGAAGACCAGCACGTACTTCAGCACGATGTAGAACGCCGCGGTCGCCCCCAGCAGGAAGAGGCCGATGCTGAACGGCAAGAAGATGTGAACGTATCGCTTCTCGTGCGGGTACAGCCCCGCCCCGACGAACGACCACAGGAAGTAGAAGATGAACGGGCTCGCGAGCACGGCGCCCACGACGAGCGACGCCTTGATGTAGACGGTGAACACGTCCTGCACGCCGATCGCGATCAGCTGCTGCTGATCCGCGGGGCGCCAGACCCACAGGTCCATCTGCTCGGGCAGCTCCTCGGGAGGCTCGATGCTCACGCCGACACCGCGGAGCGTCTCGATAAGCGATTGCGGGTCGAGGATGAACCGCTCTCGGACGTAGCCCTCTTTGGTGAAGTGCTTGTCGCTCTCGCTCGCCTTGCCGTTCTCTTGGGCGTAGTCGTTCTCACCCCGTTGCTGGTCGAGCTGGTTGAGCGTCTCGACGAGCGGCGCTTTCACGAACTCGATGAAGTGGTTGCCCAGCAGCAGCCCGACCAAGAACCCCAGGAAGAGCGCGATCACCGCCTTCCAGAGGGCCGAGCGCAGCTCCTCCAGGTGCTCGCCGAAAGACATCTTCGAGTCTTCCAGCGGATCGGCGTTGGACAGGCGTTTCACGGAGCGCGGGTGCGGGCGGTGGGTGGCGGGGCGGCGTCGCGGCGCGATAATAGCCGCCGGTCGCTCGGCCCACAACGCGGGGCAAAGTGACGCAACGACCTAAGATCAGCAAACGGTAGGAGGCGTCTCCGACGCCGATAGCGGTCTGCCAGCTCCCAGACGGCTGGCAACGCGTCATCGGCGTCGGAGACGCCTCCTACAACGGTTCGGATTGCCTTAGAACCCTAGCTTACACTCGGCAGACCGCAGTTCAGTCAGGATACTCCCCGATGGCGCTCGATTACCCGCTCCGCCTCCGCCCGATCCTCCAGGAATACCTGTGGGGAGGCCGCCGACTCGGGTCGTTGCTCGGCAAACCGCTGGGCGAGGGGGAGACCTACGCCGAGAGCTGGGAGGTGGTCGATCACCCGGACGGGCAGAGCGTCGTCGAGAACGGCCCGCTAGCGGGCAAGACCCTCGGCGAGCTCGCCCAGGAGTTCCCCGCCGACCTTTATGGGAAGCGCGCGATCCCCGATCGCTTCCCGCTGCTATTCAAGTACCTCGACGCGCAGAAGACGCTCTCCGTTCAGGTCCACCCGAACGACCAGCAAGCGTCCAAGCAGACGCCGCCCGACCTGGGCAAGACCGAGGCGTGGCTCGTCATCGCCGCCGAGCCGGGCAGCCTGATCTACTCGGGACTGAAGGCGGGCGTCGATCGCCAGCAGCTGGCCGACGCGATTCAAGCGGGCGAGTCCGATCGCTGCCTCAACGCCTTCGAGCCGGCGCCGGGCGACTGCGTCTTCATCCCGGCGGGCACGGTCCACGCGCTCGGCGCCGGGTTGGTCATCGCCGAGATCCAACAGGCGAGCAACACGACGTTCCGGCTGTTCGACTGGAACCGCGTCGGCAAGGACGGCCAGCCCCGCCCGCTGCACATCGAAGAGTCGCTGACGGTCTCCGACTACGAGCGTGGCCCGGTCGGCCCGCAGGCGCCCGAGCCCCTCTCGGGCGGTTGGGAGCGGCTGGTCGCTTGCGACAAGTTCCTGTTCGACCGGGCGTCGGTCGGGGCGGGGGAGGGGGTCGCGGTCGATCGCGCCGGCGGTTTCGCGATCGTCTCGCTCGTGTCGGGCGCGGGAGAGCTGCACGGCGAGGGGTTCCGCGAGCTGATGCGGGCCGGCACGACGCTACTGCTGCCAGCATCCTGCCCGGCGGCGTCGTTCGAAGCGGATGAAGCGAGCCAGCTGATCCGCATGCAGTTGCCGTAGGCCCGCTGACAAACAGCATGTTGTGAGGGGCGGCATGCTGTGGGAGGCGTCTCCCGACGCCGATACCGGTTTGTCAGCGCAAGGCGGCTAGCAGCGCGTCATCGGCGTCGGGAGACGCCTCCCACAGGTTAGTTGCGTGCTGTCCCACAGGTTAGTTGCATGCTGCAGGTGGCTCCTGATTGGCGTAGGGATGGGTGAACCGTCCTGCTACCCTCCGCGGATGCTCCCCCTGCGCCCGCTCCTGTCGCTCGCCCTCGCCGCGCCGCTGCTGGTCGGCTGTGGCCCGAACGTGCGCAAGCCGCGGCTCTTTGATCCCGGCAACGCGGCGACGCAGCGGTACGACGCGATCTTCCACGACCCCTACCCGATGCCCGACGTGGCGCCGGAGATCGTCGGCGGTCGCCCCCGCGGCTACCAGCAGCCGGTGCCCGAAGTCGCCCGTGGCCGCGGCCTCCGGCCGATCGCGCCCGGCATGGCGCCCCCGCCGCGGTGATTCGCGGTATTGCTGGATTCTTGCCAAGGGAGAACTCCCGTTGCCGAATCACGTAGGGGGTGCGCTGTCATTGCGTGCCTAAGTCTTCGGATTCTCTCTAAGGGGCTGATGTGAACATGACGCATCGTGCGGTCGTTCTCGGTTGGCTGGTCTCCGTTGTGGGCTGCTATGCCAGTTACCATCGTGAGCATCTGGCTTCACAGATCCCAAGGGCTGACGGGACTGTCCTCGCGGTGGAGTGCGTCTCCAGCGTGAGGAGCAAGGTCTCCTCGATCTCGCCGAGCCTCGGAAGCGATCCGCGGGTCACCGTGATCAAGGACCGCCTAACGTTTGTCGTGACCCCCGAGGCGATCACGCTCAACGGCGGGCCCCCCGCCGAGCTGGGGAGTGGCGTGGAGAGGGTCTTGATCACGATCGATGAAGAGGGGTTCCGAGTCGAAGCCGACGGGGAGCCGGTCAGCCTGGCTGAGCCGGACCTTGAACCCGAGTTATCCGATCCAGCCCCTACGGATCGCTGATCCACCGGACTAAGATGGGGGGCTCCCACCCGCCTCCCACTCCGCCCCGGTCGCCCCCCGATGGCCAAGAAGTCCGCCAAGCGACCCACCCGGGCCGGCGCCGGCAAAAAGACCGCCAAGAAGAAGGGCCCCCGCAAGACGCCCGGCCACGGCGCCGCGCCGAAGCGGAAGCCCCGCAAGCGGAGCCCCGGTCGGGGCGGCCCGGCGAGGATCGCGCCGGCCGACGCGGGCGAACGCCTGCAGAAGGTGCTCGCCGCCGCGGGCGTCGCGAGCCGGCGGGAGTGCGAGGAGCTGATCGTCGAGGGCCGCGTCAAAGTCGATGGCCAGATCGTCAGCGAGCTGGGCGCCCGGGTCGATCCCGACACGCAGGCGATCGAGGTCGATGGCGAGGCGCTCAAGCAGCCCAAGCGGGTCTACTTCGCCGTGAACAAGCCGGAGGGCGTCGTCTGCACGGCGCGCGACCCCTCGGGCCGGCAGCGCGTGACCGACCTCATCCCGCCCAGCGCCGGCCGCGTGTTCAACGTCGGCCGCCTCGACATGTCGAGCGAGGGGCTGATCCTGCTGACCAACGACGGCGACCTCGCCAACAAGCTCACCCACCCGCGTCACGGGGTCGAGAAGCTGTACCACGTGCAGGTCGCCGGCCTGCCCACGCAAGAGGCAATCGCTCAGGTCCGCAAGGGCGTTTACCTGGACGAGGGACGCGTCGCCTTCTCGAACGTGAAGGTCAAGTCACGCAAGAAGGCTTCGACCGTCCTCGAGGTCGTGCTCGACGAGGGACGCAACCGTGAGATCCGCCGCGTGCTGGCCCGCGTCGGCCACAAGGTGCAGAAGCTGCAGCGGATCGCGGTCGGCCCCGTCCGCCTGGGCGAGATGCCCGCCGGCGCGTACCGCCCGCTCACGCGCGAGGAGATCACCGCCCTCCGCGCCGCCGCCGAAGCGAAGCCCGAGAAGAAGTCCAAGCCCAAGGCCGCCGGCGCCAAGCGGAAGAGCCCGCCGCACAAAACGAAGAAGAAGACCGCCCGACCCGCGGGGGGGCGGAGCGTCATCGGCGCCGACGACGACTTCGTGGCGGCGAAACCCGCGGCGAAGAAGCCGACCAAGAAGAAGCCCACTGGCGGCGGCAAACCGACCCAGCGCAAGATGGGCCGTAAGCGTTAGGACATGGGATCGCCCCAGGGGAGAGGGAGAGAAGCATGGATTGCCAACTCGATCAAACGCCGCTGCACGCGAAGCACTACGCCGACGGGTCGAGCTTCGTCGCCGCGCCGATCGTCGAGAACGTGCGGATCGCCGACGCGACCTACCGCCTCCGCTTCGAGGCGCCCGACCTCGCCCGGCGGATCACGCCCGGGCAGTTCGTCATGGTCCGCCTCGCGGGGATCGACGACCCGCTGCTCGGCCGGGCGTTCGCCATGTACGACCTCTCCGAGGACCGCACGGCGGTCGATGTCGTTTACCTCGTCCACGGCAAGCTGACCACCGCCCTCGCCACGCGCCAGCCGGGCGACCGGGTCGAAGTGTGGGGGCCGCTGGGCAACGGCTTCGAGGGGGGCGGCGCCGGGCCTGATGGCGACGGGCCTGATGACGACGGGCTCGACCACCTGATCCTCGTCGCCGGCGGCGTCGGTCAGACGCCCTTCCTGGCGTGCGGTCGCGAGGCGCTCGGCGGCGCCGTTTATGGCCAAGAGGATGAGGCGGTAGGAGGGGTCTCCGCGCGGACGCCGCTTCAGGCCAAACGCGTCACGCTCTGCTACGGCGTCCGCAACGCGGGCCGCCTGGCCGGCGCGGACGACTTCCGTTCGGCGGGCATCGACCTGCGGGTCGCGAGCGACGACGGCTCGATCGGCCACCACGGCCTGGTGACCGACCTGCTCCGCCAAACCCTCGACGAGACGGCGGGCGCGTCGCGTAAGGTCGCCACGTGCGGGCCCGAGCCGATGATGCAAGCGGTCGCGGAGATGGCCGCCGCCGCCGGCGTGGCGTGCGACGCCTCGCTCGAGACGCCGATGGCTTGCGGCCTGGGCATCTGCTTCAGCTGCGTGGCGAAAGTCGTCCAGCCCGACGGCGAGTGGGACTACAAGCGGACGTGCGTCGAGGGCCCCGTCTTCGACGCGACGAAGCTCGTCTGGTGAGCCGGCCGCTGGCTTGAGCAGCCCTTAAGACGCGGAGCGATCGATAACGCGAGCAGAAGCCACACGGCGGTCGGCTCGGGGATCGTCGCCGCGAGGGGCGGAGCAGTCGCCCCGTAGTTTGCGTGCCAGAGGTCGTAATCCCCGGCGGTGTGCGTGGAGCCCAAACCGTCCCGCCACACGGTGTAGTCGGCCGCATTGACGACCCCGTCGGCGTTGAAGTCGCCCGCGAGCGGCTCGACGAGGCGGAATCCGACGTTGTCGATCAGTACCGCCCCCACGTCGTTCTGGTTCCTCGCGTAGGTGAAGACGAGCCTCGCCTCGGCGGCGCCCGCCGGCGCGACGCTGTCGATCTGGTGGGGCAGCCAGACGCCCGTTGGCGTTTGGCCCCCCCCGGCGACGATCTCCGACTGGCCGAGGTACTCGGGCGATTGGAAACCGCCGCCGTAAACGCTGTAGTACTCGACCTTCATGAAGAGTTGGTTGCCCGTGCCCGCGAGGGAGCCGGTTTGCGGCAGCAGCACGCTGGCGTCGGCGACCAAGCGATCGCCCCCCTCGACGCTGATCCCCTGCGAGACGCCCGAGAAGCCGCCGAAGCCATCGGGCTCGGTGAGGCGGAGCGCGTTGTCGCTCTGGAAGGCGTCCGCGTCGGTCACCGCGACGTTGTCGCCCGTCACGCCCCACGCCTGCCAGCCGTCGAGCGATCCGCCGGTGGTGTGGAAACCGCCCGATTCGAACCCGCCGTTATCGAAGTCGGCCCGGTCGTCCTCGGTCCAGGTGAACGTGGCGAGGCTGCGGGCGGGGACGTCGTGGACGAAGCGATCGCCGCCGTCGACGACCCGTAGCGGTTGCGTCGAGCCGGTCGGGTTGAGCACGAGGAGCGCGCGCGAGCCGTCGGGGTTCTCGAAAGCGACCGTCTCCAGCAGGTTGTCCAGCGAGTTCGATCCGATGCGGGTCGCGCCCGGTTGGACGAACCGGCTGGCGTGGGCGAGGGAGTAGAACTCTTCGTTGTGCGTGATGGCGCCGCTCGCCGAGTCGATCGTGACGACGCCCCGGCAGTCGTTGCAGCCCCCCTGGTGCGGGCCGCTGTTCTCGTCGAGCGCGAGGTTCCAGAGCATGACCGTTGAGCCCCAGTTGCGCGCGCCGCCGATCAGCAGGTTCCGCGCGTACCACACCAAGTTGTTCTCGAAATCGGGCGCGAAGTCGCCGCCGGTGATCTCGGTGAAGTAGATCGCCTTGTCGGGGTGCGCGTCGCGCACCGTGGACTGGGCGGAGACGTCGCCGGCGTAGCCGTGGAACGCGGTCCCGGCCAGGTGCTGGCGTGCGCCCGCGTCGTTCAGCACCTCGATCGGGTAGGCCGTGTTGTCCCAGTTGTGATCGTACGCGATGAGCTTGGTGTCGAGCCTCGAGGCGGCGAACGTGGGGCCGACGTAGTTCTTCACCAGGTCGATCTGCTCCACGGCGGACATCGCCATGCCGGGGTAGTCCCCCGGCGTGAAGAGCGGCTCGTTCTGGAGGGTCAGCGAGTCGATCGGGTGCCCCTCGGCCGCGTAGGCCTCGGCGAACTTGCGCAGGTAGGTCGCGTAGGAGCCCCGCCATTGCGGCGCCAGGCCGCCGCCGATCAGCGACCCGCTCGTCTTCATCCAGGCGGGGGCGCTCCAGGGAGAGCCCATGAGCCGGATCGCCGGGTTGACCGCGCGGGCGTCGTCCAGGCTGGGCAGGATGGTCGCCCGGTCCGGATCGAGGGAGAAGTTGCTCTGCGGCCCGTCGGTCTGACCGGCCGGCAGGTCGTTGTAGGTGTAGAAGCCGTCGGCGGTGAAGTCGGACGCCCCGATCGCCAGCCGCAGGTAGTTCAAGCCCGCCCCCTCCGTGGGCGAGAAGAGATCATCCATCAACCGCTCGCGCTGGCCGACGCTAAGCTGGTTCTGCAGCAGGGAGGCCGACGAGTTGGTCACCGCCGCGCCGTAGCCCTCCATCGTTTGATAGCGATCGGTTGGGTCGATCGTGATCGTGTTCCCGCCGCCGGGGCCAAAGACGATATCCGGTTGCTGGGCGAAGAGCCGCGATTGGTCGCCCGAAGTGATCCAGACATTGACCCCCGGCGCCGGCGCCGCGGCGGAGAGGAGCATCGCGGCGGCCAAGAGGACCGGCCAGTTTCGCGTGTTCAGCATCGAGCCGGAGGGAAAAGTTGAGGTCCGGCCGAGGTTGCTTCGCGGGCCCGAAGTGCCTCCGCAGCAGGCGAGTAGGTCGGATCGGCGGGTGACTACTCAGTATAGTCGCCACGGAAAAAGCGGACAGCATTCGGCGCCCTAGAGAAAACGGGAGGGCGAAGCTCCTGCTGAGCCGAACGCGATCGCGGCTCGGCGGGAGCCTCGCCCTCCCGGATTGGGAGCGAAGCCAAAGCCGCGGATTAGCGATTTCGTCGAGAGCCGCGTCCGGCTTGGGACATCAAGCCAAGCACCACGAGCAGCAGGCCAGCCGGCTCGGGCACGGCCAGCGCGAGGCCCGTGGCGTTGAGCTCTCGGCCGTAGTTCGCTCGCCAGGCGGCGAGGTCATCGCCCGAGGCGCGTCCGTCGCCGTTGCTATCGGCGACGCCCGTCTCCAGGCCCTGGTGGTCACGCCAGACGGTGTAGTCGGCGGCGTCGACCACGCCGTCGGCGTTGAAGTCGCCGAGGTGACGGCCGTCGTAGTTGGCGAGCAGCAGCGCGAGGTCGCCCTCGCCGACGGCGCCGTCGGCGTCGAAATCGCCGTCGGCGTAGTAGAGCTCGTGCGATTCGCTCGACAGGCCGAGGTGCTCCATCAGCGTGGCGTGGTCGTGGCGGTCGACGTCGCCGTCGAAGTCGGCGTCGCCGGGGCGCGAGTTGCGGTGCATGACCGCGCGCCAAGCCTCTTGCAGCCCGTTCGGGTTGCGGCCCGTGCCGACGACGGTCGTGCCGTCGTCGCTGATGGCGGTCACTTCGCCGAGCCGCCAGCCCTCCAGGTCGAGGCCGAAGTCGCCCGCGAGCACCCGGGCGAGCGGGCGCATGCCACGCTCCTCATCCCAGATGAAGGGGACCTTCACGCGCCCGAAAGCGTCGGGCTCGCTGTCGAGGTAGTCGTCATTGGCCGCGTCGGTCGCGACGACCAGCGCCTGGCCGACGACGATCTCTCCCTCGCCGGAGACATCCACCGCCTCGGCGGCGACTTGCTCGGGACCGGGGACGAGGCGGAGCTGGCCGAGATCGACCCATCCCGCCTCGCGTGTCCAGAGGACGGCGCTCTCTTGGAAGTAGGGATCGAGGCTATCGACGAACGCCGGCGTCACCACGCGATCGACGCCGACCACCGTCTCGCCGTCGGCGGAGACCGCGTTGGCGAGGGTCATCTGCTGCGGAGTCGGGAAGATGGCGGGGAAGAACCGCGGCAGGTTCCCCAGGCCTTGCATGCCGTCGAGGGGTACCCAGCGGAAGGGCTGGGCCAGGTCGATCGGGAAGAAGGGATCGTCCGGTTGGGCGTCGCGGAACGCCGTGCCGACGACGACCCGGCCGTTCGCGGAGACATCCACCGCCTCGGAAGTCGAACGCTCGCCGTACTGGGGCAGCGTGCCGAGGTCCTGCATCCCCGCTTCGTCCGTGTAACGGAACGCGCGGCGGAAGTCGAACACGCCCGGCGCGCCGAGCGGCGGGAAGAAGTCGTCGACACCGACGACGACGGCGCCGTTGCGCGAGATGGCACGGGCCTCGCTGGTCGAGGAGAAGTCGTTGATCACGCCGAGCCCTTCCATGCCGCCGCCCAGCGACCAGCGGAAGGCCTCCTGGGGGACGCTCGGCTCGGCGCCACTCGTGGAGACGCCCGCCAGGTAGTTGCCGTCGGCGCTGACGCCCAGCGCGCGACTGCCGCCGGGGATCCCGCCGGGCAGGAGGCCGATCGTGGTGCGCCCCGTTTCGGGGGTCCAGGCGAAGGCTTCGCTCGTGATCAAGCCGTTCACGTTCGGCGCCAGGTGGTTCGCGCCCGAGACGACGCGGCCGTCGGCCGACACGTCGTAAGCCGCGGAGACGTACTCCTGCCCCGTGCCGAGCCCCTCGAACGAACCGCGGGGCGGGGGGATGATCCAGCCGAGGAAGTCGGGCCCGGAGACCCGCTCGCGCACGCTCCGGTCGCGTGGATCGACCGACCAGACCGACCCGAAGATCTCGTTGACGCCTCCCGGGCCGGCGAAGGGATCGAGCGGACCGAACTCTTCGGTCAGCGACCAGGGGGTGAGCGCGTCGCCGGTGGGGACGTTCAGCCCCGGCGCCGAGACGCTCAGGTGCAACGCCCCGTCGCGGACCGAGTGCCCGATCGCGTCGGGCGCGCCGGTGTCGATCCACGTGCCGTTGAGGGTGACCGCCCCGATGCCTAGCGGCGTGCTGGGCGAGGTGACCTCGATCGAGTCGATCCACCAAGGGAGCTCGAAGGCTCGGGCCGATTGGGTCAGAGAGCCTGCCGCCGAGACGACGAGGCAGGCAGCCATCGCCACGCGAACCCGCGCGGCGGAAAGAAGAGAGAACACGATACGCCTCCGCAAAACAGATGCCCCTGCTTGCTCCCCCGATGTTGTACCGGAGGGCCCCTCCGGATCAAGAGATATTTTTGAGAAGGCGATGCGTGCGGCTCCGCCACAGGCCTAGGCCCCCCACCAGGGCCAGGATCGCCCCGCTCGGCTCGGGCACGGTGGTGGCTAGCGAGGCGGCGGTGGCGCCGTAGTTCGCTTGCCAGATGGCGTAATCGGCCTGCTCGACGACTCCGTTGTTGTCGCCGTCGGCGGCGAGGCCCGCGCCCGCCTGGCCGAGCGTGTCGCGCCACACCGTGTAGTCGGCGGCATCGACGAGGCCGTCGTAGTTGTAATCGCCCGCCACGCCCTCGACCACGAGGGCGACGATGGTCTCGCCGTATTGGAGGTCCCACGACAGCCCGCCGGCCCCTTCGGGCAGGTCGATGGTGTCGAACGTATTGAAGACCCCCCCGTTTGAAGTCATGAACAGGAACTCATCACCGGCGCTCGGCGTGTAGCCATCGATCAATTCAACCGAGAGCTCTCCGCCCAGGTCGATGACCCCGGCGCCGAGCAGGTGCTCGAGCCGGTCGAAGTCGCCCGAGCCGGTCCCGCCGATCTCGATCTCCAGCGTGCCCCGGTAGGCGACGCTGCCGCGGATCACGGTGGCGGGCGAGAAGCCGGGGGCGTCGGTGCCGGTGATCACACAGTTGTCGCACGTGCCGACGCCCTTCACGTAGCCGGTGAGCGTGATCGGCCGCGCGATCGAGTCGCCGGCTAGGTGGCCGTTGTTGATGACGGGTTTTATCGGATCGTCGGGCGAAGTGATCTGGCCGTGGCCTGTGAAGTTGGCGCCGAAGTCGATCGTCGCGCCGTTGGCGGCCGCCACCTCGCCCGAGAGGGACGTGCTCGCGGGGAACGCGACGAGCGCGCCGGAGTCGAACACGACATCGTTGGCGTCTTCAAGCGTCAGCGTGTTGGCGCCGGTGTCGATCTCACCGGCGATCGTGACGCCGTTGACGGCTGTCGCGTCTCCGAGGGTGGCGTCCTCATCGAACTCGGCGGCGGAACCGAGCGCCATGTTGAAGGAACCATGCGTTGTCACATTCGCCGAGGACCGCACCCGGAGGCTGGCGCCGGCGCCGAGGGACAGGTCTTCTCCCGAGAGCGTGCCGCCAGCGATGTCGAAAAAAGCCCCCGGCAGCACGATGATGTCGCCCGCCATGTCGATGGCGTGCGACGAGGTGAGCTGAGTCGGCGAGGCGGTGGAGAAGGACGGGTGAAGCTCGATCCGGACGCCGTCGACCGTCGGGCCAACCGGTTCCACCAGCAACGTGCGAGACGCGCTGGTCACCGTCAGGTCGCCGTTGAGGAGTTGGAACCGCCCCCCCTCGTCGACGAACGAGCCGGTTTCGAAGGACCCGCCGCCGGTGACGGAGACGACGACCCCGTCGCCGATTTCCGAGGCGCCCGCCACGTCGATGAATCCGCCGTTCGAGGCCGTCACCGTCGCGGAGTTGACTTCGCTGCTGGATAGTGAGCCGACGGCTAGCACGCTGCCCACGCCATCGACCAGGACATTCACGTCGCCCGTCGAGCCGATTCGGCCGACTTGCATCGTGCTGGATTCGACCCGTCCCTGGTCGAGGACCTCCAGGCTACCGTCGTCCCGATAGCCGAGGATGAGTGTCGCGGAGTTGCCGTTCGGGTCGCGGACCAGCCGCGATCCCGGCCCGGTGACCGTGATCGCGCCGTCGCCGCCGGCGGCGGTGGCGACCTCAATCCGGAGGTACTCGAACTTGCCGCCCTCCTCGACGAGCAACGAGCCGGACCCCTGGCGACCGACTTCGACCGCGAACGTGTTGAACACGGTCTCCGATCCGGTGGCGATCAACGCGCCTGCCGAGCCCGCTTGGCCGCCGACCTCGACAAAGCCCAGGTCGATCTCGCCGCCGGCGGCCGCTTCGAGCGTGCCCCCGGCCGCGTTCCCGATCCTGGTGGTCCCACCCGGCGAGAAGGTCGCCCCCGCGCCGACGGTCACCTTGGCGGTGTCGGCGGGGGCGGCGTCGCCATCGAGGACGTACGCGCTGCTCGCGCCGAGGGGGCGGAAAGAGCCGTTCTCCACCAGCAGCGTGCCGTTCTGCACATCGACCACGCCGGCGGTCGTGGCGTCGAGCCCGCTCCGAGCGATGAAGGAGCCGCCGCTGTCGATGGTCAGGATGCCGTTGGTGTTGACGGTCGTCGCCCCGCCCACGTCGAGGCGGCCGTTGTTCGACACGTTGACCGTTGCGGTCGCCGACGAAGAGCCGCCGATCGTCAGCAAGCCGGACAGGTCCGCGACCGACGACGACCCGGTCACGGTCAGGTCGGCGCTCACGCCTGCGAAGAAGCCGAGGGTGGTCAGCTGCAGCGAGTTCAGGTTGAGCCGCGACCCGGACTCGACCAGCACGTTCGCGCTGGTCGCCCCGCTGGCAAGGTTCGCCATGCCGATCGGCGCGGCGAACGTCGCCCGCGCTCCATCGCTCAGCGTGAACTGAGCCGGCCCATCCTGGCCGAGGTTGATGGTCGTGAGGCCGGTTTGGTCGAGCGTCGAGTTGGGGCCGATGAGATTCAGATCGCCCGAGCCCGACCCGATGTCTCCCAAGCGGAGGCCGTCGATGAGGATCGACACCAACCCGCCAGCTCCTCCGCTGGTATCGGCCGTGAAGGAGCCGCCGCCGTCGATGCGCAGCGCGTCGTTCACCTCGACGGTGAACTTCTCATCGTTTGTCGTGCTCAGGTAGAAGCCGCCGCCGGTGGCGAGCAGGTCGTCGCTCACGGTGAGTGTCGGGTTCACGCCCGCCGACGGCCTCAGCTGGGGCAGGCCGCTCAGCGAGATCAGGTCGTCGATCGTGAAGTCGCCGGGCAGCTCGACCGGGAAGCCCCCGGCGACGTTGAACTGCGCCGTCTCGCCGGCCGCGTCGGGGATGTTGTTGGCGGTCCAGTTGGGCTTATCGTCCCACTGGTCGGTCGGCCCCCCGCCCGTCCAGTCGATGGTCTGAGCCAGGGAGTGCGACGAGTGAAGCGCAAACAGCAGCAGGGTGAAGGTGAGTCGGCGGCGCATAGCGCGATCCTCGGTCGTGAGACGAGACGGGCTGCGACAACCTCTGCTCCGCCGGTGATCCTACCGGGAGGCCACCCCGGAGGGCCACGGTTTTCCGTGAAAAAAGGGCGAAGGAGCCCCTCAGCGCCCGCTGTCCCGCCGGCCGATCGCCGCCATGATCAGCAGGCCCAGCACTCCCCCGACGAGCGAGGTCGGTTCGGGCGTCTGGTGCGCGACCAGCGTTGCGACCGCGTCGCCGAAGTTCGCTCGCCAGACGGCGAGGTCGGCGTGATCGACGCGGCCGTCGCCGTTGCCGTCGGCCACGCCGCGGGCGATCTCACCGAAGTGGTCCCGCCACACGGTGTAGTCGATGAGATCGACCAAGCCGTCGGCGTTGAAGTCGCCCCGGTCGCGGTGTTCGTACAGGCCGAGCATCGCCATCGAGTCCGCCGCGTCGACGAGGCCGTCCGCGTTCAGGTCGCCGTCGGCGTAGTAGACGGCCGAGGATTCCGAACTGAGCCCGAGGTTCGCCTTCAGCGCGGCGTAGTCGTGCTGGTCGACGTCGCCGTCGAAGTCGAGGTCGCCGTCGGGCGTCTCACGATTGAGCACGGCCCGCCACGCCTCTTGCTCACCCGCGGGGTTGGTCCCGTTGCCGATGATCGTCGAGCCGTCGTCGCTGATGGCGGTCGCTTCGCCGAGTCTCCAGTCGCCCAGGTCGAGGCCGTAGTCGAACTGAAAGACCTCGGCGAGGTCACGCATGCCGCGCTGCTCGTCCCAGAGGAAGGGGGTTTCGACAAGGTTGCCAAAAGAGACGGCACCGATATTGGCAATAACTTGACTGGTTACATACTCCTGTGACCGGCCGATCACGATCGAGCCATCGCCGGAGACATCGGTAGCCGAAGAGCCGGGTAAGAACCGATTCAGATCATCCGCAAGTCGCACGCGGGAGTCGAGTGAGATCCAACCGGTCCCTTCACGCCAGAGCACGGCTTCGTTCTTTGTGGGAAAAAAGGCGTCGGTGAAGAATGAGAATCGAGAGAAAAGGTTGTTGCCAACGACGGTGGTCCCGTCGGCTGAGATCGCCGTGGCTGTCGTTGATTGGGTCACGCTGTTTGTGATCGGGTAGACAACCCAGTCACTCGAGCCCGAGCCTGATAAGTCGTCGGCGACTAAGCTATCCAAGTCGTACAGCCCACCCAGAAGCGATGGCTCGTTGTTGCGCCAGAGGATGGGCTCAACGGTTTGTGTCAAAGAGCCCGGAAAGGAAAGGTAGTAGAGCCGGCCTCCGTTGCCGAGCACGGTCTCTCCATCTGCTGAAACATCAGCGGCGGTATGATTGAAATAGGTCGGCTGAGGCGGCAGCTGTTGACTACTAGTCGTCTTCGACCAGCGATAGGCGTTTTTCCCTTGCGCAACTTGAACAACGCCTGTGCTCTCGATCCCGCCGAAAGTCGCTGCGTCGTCCGAATTGAGGAAGATCGGTGTGTCGATCCAAGGATAGAACTCCGGCGGGTCGGGGGTGATTGACCCAACCACCACGCCGCCGTTTCCTGAGATCGCCGCCGCGTCGCGTTGACTGCCAAGAACCGGTGGCAACGATTCACCGCCAGCGAGCGACCAGCGGAAAGCGTTGTTCCCCGCATTGCCCGCGACATTGACCCCGTCGGCGGAGATCGCGGTCGCCACCGTGTCGCCGGGGCCCATGTCGTAATGAGCACGCCCCGTCCAGGGCGACCAGACGAACGCTTGGCTGCCGCCCAAGTCGCCGCGGTCGGCGCCAACGACGACGCGGCCGTTCGCCGAGAGGTCGTGCGCGCGGCTGGACCCTGCGGCAGGGTTGCCCAGCCCGTGGAACTCGCCGCGGAACGGATGGACTGCCCAACTAAGCGTGTCGCGTGTGGAGGCCAACTCGCGAGCGACCCGGTCGCGGACCGAATCCGGGACCACCGACGGCAGATCGACCGCGGGGATGGGCCCTCCTGCAAGGGAGGTGGCGCAAGCGGCCGTGAGAAGTGCTGAAAGGCAGTTCGTCTTGAAGGACATCCCGAGACCCGGTCCAGGTGGATTGAAGGAGGCGCCGCTCCAGATAGGGCCGTACCGTAGATCGGATGTCACGCGGAAGGCAATACAAAGAAATCAAACGTCGGAGCCTTCTCTTGGGGCACCCCCGACTTACGTCGGGGGCTCGTCGTCAACTCGCGCGTAGAGAGGGTACCAACTGCTCTACTGCCCTCTGCCCACTCAAAAAAGCGACGGCCCCGCCTCTTCTTCCAGCTCGGCCGGGGGCGCTTTGCCGAGGTGCTCGTATGCCTTGGGTGTGAGCTTGCGACCTCTTGGGGTGCGGACGACGAACTCACTGCGCAGCAGGAACGGCTCGACCTCGTCGGTCAGCGTGTCGGGCGGCAGGTTCATCGTGTGGGCGATCGCCTCGACGCCCGCCGGGCCGCCGTGGAAGACGCGCTCGATCGTCTCCAGGTAGCGGCGGTCCTGCGAGTCGAGCCCCTTCTGGTCGACGCCGCGCATCGTGAGGGCGTCGTCGGTTACGGGGAGGGTCGCCTCGCCGTCGGCGCGGCTTTGGGCGTAGTCGCGGACCCAGCGCAGGTGGTTGTTCGCGATGCGCGGCGTGCCGCGGCTGGCGAGCGCGACCTTGCCGGCGGCGTCCGCGTCGATCGGCAGGCCGAGCTTCGCCGCGTTGATCGTAATGATCTTCGTGAGCTCGCCGATCGTGTAGAAGTCGAGGTGCTCGCGGACGGGGAAGCGGTCGCGGAGCGGCGCGGAGAGCATGCCGCTGCGGGTGGTGGCGCCGATGATCGTCATCGGGCGGAGCTTCATGTTGACGGTGCGCGCGTTGACCCCCTCGCCGAGCGTGATGTCGACCCGGAAGTCCTCCATCGCCGGGTACATGAACTCCTCGACCGCCTTGGGCAGCCGGTGGATCTCGTCGATGAAGAGGACGGAGCCCTCCTCCGCGTTGGTGAGGTAGGGGAGCAGGTCCTTGGGCGCGGCGAGCGCCGCGCCGCTGGCGATCTGGAGGCTGACGTCGAGCTCGCGCGGGATGCAGGTCGCGAAGGTCGTCTTGCCGAGCCCCGGGGGCCCGTCGAGCAGCACGTGCCCGAGCGGCTCCTTGCGGCGCGCGGCCGCCGAGACGGCGATCTCGATCCGCTCGCAGACGTCGCGCTGGCCGATGATGTCGCGGATCCGCTTGGGACGCAGCGCGATGTCTTCGGCCGTCGTGGTCTCCGCCTTCGGAGGGGGAGGCCCGGCGGATTCCGGCGCAGGGCCCGACCCGAGGGGCTCGTCCCCGGAGTCGTCGGCGGTGAGGATCGTTTCGCGAGGCACGGCTGGCCCTCCTGGCGCTGCGGAGCGGGTGGGCCAGTAGTTTAGCAGCCCGCGGACAAACCGCGGAGGGCAGGGGGGAAGAGTGGTCCGTGGCCAGTCGTCAGTAGCCAGTGATAGGTGGTTCGCCTAGCCGTATGACGGCGAGCCCCCGACGCGAGTCGGGGGAGTGCTGCGAGAGTGTGCTTGGTGATTCTCTCCGACGACTCGCGTCGTCGGCTCGCCATCTGGCCACTGACGACTGGCCACTGACGACTGGCCACCGGCCACTACCCAGCCACCCTCCGTGACCGACCCGGGGTCGGCTCGGTGTGCTCGGCGAGGAACTCGGCCATCTTGGAATAGAAGCCGAGCGGCGGGGCGTCGTGGTGTTGGCCTCCGCGGTGGACGAGGAATTTCTTCTGCCGGCTGGGGCTCGCCCGGAACAGGTCGCGGGCGAACTTGGCGCGGACGATGCGATCGCGCGTGCCGTGCAGCTGCAGCAGCGGGCCCTCGTAGCGGCCGATGCGCTCGATCGAGTCGTAGCGCTCATTCATCACGCGGCGGACCGGAGCCCAGGGGAACTTGTACGCGGCGACGTCGGTCAGCCGGCCGAAGGTGCTTTCCAAGACGAGCGCCTTGGCGCCCCGTTCGGCGGTGACGGCCACGCTCACCGCCCCGCCGAGCGAACGCCCCGCGAGGACGATCTGCTCGGGCAGCAGGCCGGTCCGCTCGGCGAGCCACTGCTGGGCGGCGAGGCCGTCGGCGAGGCAGCCCGCCTCGGTCGGCCAGCCGGAGCTCTTGCCGTAGCCGCGGTAGTCGTACAGCAGGACGCTGGCGTCGAGCGACTCCTGCAAGCGGGCCGCCACGTTGACCAGGCTCGCGACGTGCTCGCTCTGACCGTGCGAGTAGAGGACGACGTGCTTCGGATCCGGGTGCGGACAGTACCAACCGTGCAGCGTGACCGATTCACGCCCCGGACCGCGCGAGGCGAAGCGGACGTCTTCGCGATCGATCCAAGTCGTCTTCCAGTTGCCCCGCCCGAAGGGGGGCGCCGGGTACACGAGCGTCCGCTCGAGGGTGCTGATAATCACGGGTAAGTGTCTTCTCTTGGGCGACGTTCCCCTCCCGGTTCCGGCGGGAGATCCTGCTGCTACGGGGCAGGGCGGGGGATCGTTCGCCGTTCGGCGAGCCCGAATGTGCCGGGGCTCACGGTAGGGCGTGGCTGCGGGCGGGGCGCCCCCGTTAGGGAGCGTGCGCAAGGCAGGATTCAAACGCTCGTTATTCGTTGGGGTTGGCCGCTGGCGAGGGCGTCGCTTCGCCGTTCAACGCGGTATCAGCTAGCGGGATTCGGCTCTCCGCAAGGAACTCTTGGAGCACCGGGTAGTAGCTGCCCGGTTGTGGCTGATTGTGGGATCGGCCGGGCAATTCTACGAATCGCTTCTTTCCCGGCGCTGTGTCAAAGAGCCGCACCCCCTGCTCGTAGGGGATGACCTCGTCCCAGTCGCCGTGGCTGATGAGGACCGGGCCGTCGTAAGCGGCGAGGCGCGCGAGCGAGTCGTAGCGGTTCTGCATGATCCAGCGGACCGGCAGCCAGGGGTAGTGCGACGCGGCGGCGTCGGTCATCCGCGAGAAGGTGCTCTGCAAGACGAGCGCCTGCGCGCCTTGCTCGGCGGCGATCGCCGTGGCGACCCCGCCCCCGAGGGAGCGGCCGATCACCACGGTCTGGTCGGGCGTGCGCGCGGTCCGCTCCGCAAGCCAGCGCTGCGCCGCCAGGCCGTCGGCGACGAGCCCCGCCTCGTGCGGCTTGCCGACGCTCTTGCCGTAGCCGCGGTAGTCGAACAGCAGCACGGCGGCTTCGAGCTCGTCACGCAGGTGTCGGGCCAGGTCGAGATTGAACGTGATGTCCTCGCCGTTCCCGTGGCAGTAGAGGACCGCGTCGAGCGGCTCGGGGTGATCGAAGTACCAGCCGTGCACGCGCGTCGGTTCGCCGGAAGGCTTGAGCGCGGGCACGTCGATCCAGACGTCCTCGTAGTCGTCCCCCGCGGGCGCCCAATCCCCACGCGACAGGGGCGGGGCCGGGTAGACGAGGTAGCGCTCCAGCATCGTCATCAGCAGCAGGACCAAGAGATAAGCCACCGCGACGAGGCGCAAGACGCGCAACGCAAGGTTCGTGCGGCGGGGGGCGGGTTCGGTGGACATTCCCCCCGTCCTAGCAGGCCCAACCAATCGGGCCAAGCGCAGCCGCGAACCGGGTCGCCATCGAACGGGGCTTGCTTACTCGCCGCCCATGCCTAGCTTAACCGCCGTTCCGATGCCCGCGATCACCAAGGTGATGATGATCCGCCGGGCCCACCGCTGGAGGTACCACGGCCGAGAGTAGGCTTCATCCTCTACCGAGTAGATGTAGAGTTCGTCTCGATTGAGTGCCAGACCGCACAGCGGGCATGGGTCACCGTAAGTGTACCCTTCGGGGGTGACGTACTCGCCCTCGCAGTGGTCACAGTAGACCTCGGCGTAGGGATCGTCATAGTCAATAGGAGGATAGGAGGCGAAAGCCTTGTCGAGCAGAGCGTCGTACTCTTCATCCGATAGTTCATCGAAGTGTTGGATACGTGGCGTCGTCGGGGCAGGTGATTCGACGACTGCGTCGGCTAGCGGCGTCGGCGGCGTGTCGGTCGTCGGGGCGACCGCGATCGCTTCGACTGGGGTCGCCGGCGGGGGCGACGTTGGCGGCTTGCTCGGATCGACTTCGCGCCGCGGCTGAGGCCGTGGGGGCGCGCCGGGTGGGACTTCGTAGCCGCCCTCTTGCCACTCGGGGCGGGGCGCGTCGGGACGGGCTTGAGGCCTCGGCGGTCCGCCCGACGCCGGGCCGAACGCTCCCGGCGGGGGGCCGGCGGCGTTCATCTGCGCCCGCATGGCGACTTGGCCCGCGGCCGACATCGCTTTCTGAAAACTCCCCGTGAGCGAAGCGAGGTTCTGGCGTGCGACCCAGCTGCGGTCGGCATCGCTGAACCGTGCGAGAGGGACGACGAACTCCTTGTCACGCATCCAGAGCCGCACCTTCGGGCCGGAGACCCCGAGGTACTTCGCGACGATCTCCCGCCCCTTCGCGTCGGTCCAGGTCCGCTCGATCGCCGCGTCGAGGTCGACTCTTTCGCTAGGGGCCGGGGCCGCCGGCTTGAAGGTGAGCAGGTCCTCGGGGATCTCTTGCTCCAGGTGCTTGAGCGCCTGCTCGACCTGCCGCCAGTCTTCCTCGCCGATCTGGTCGTAGGGCAGCATCAGGACTTTGCTGCCGTGCTTCAGACGGACCTTGCCGTTCTTGGCCCCAAAGAACTGGCCACGCACCGGCTCGGCGCCCGGCTTGCCCCACTCGCGCGAGCGGGTCAGCTCACGGTAACGCTCGATCCAATCCTGGTCCTCTTGGGCCAAGCGGTTGATCGGCGCGGTGATGGTGCGTTCCTCGGTCTTGAGCAACGCGTCGCGGCCGCGTAGGCGGACGAACTCGGCCTCGAGGGTCTGGCCCTCGGTGTTGGTCCAGACCCGCCCCAGGGCGGGGGGGGCCAGCAACCACGACGCGGCGGCCACCGCTAACGAGAGCAGCGGCGCCGATCGGCAAGTGAAAAGCGGACCCATCGCACCACCTGTTGGGGGTGGGATCGAAGTGCCGGACGCCTCGGTCCGGCGTGAGTCCTCTGCTAAGTTCCGCCAGCGATCCTAACACGCCCCGCGCGGTCGGACAAACTCAGACCATTTTAGCCGTTTTTCTGCTCGTAAACGGCGTGCAACAGCGTTTCGACGTCTTTGAACTTCTTCTTGGTGGTTGTGGCGACGCCGTCGATCAGCCGGCGGGCGTCCGCCTCGCTGTGGCCGAGGGTGCGGAGCACCTCGAACGCCTCGCTCAGCAGGTCGCGCTCGATCTCGCCGCCGGCGGCCGCGTCGTCGCGGGCGACTAGGAGGGCGAACTTGGCCGCTTTGCGGCGGAGCTTGGCGATGATCCGCTCGGCGGTCGCCGGGCCGACGCCGGGCAAGCCCGAGAGCCCCTTGGCGTCCTGATCCTCGATCAGGCTCGCCAGCTCTTCGACCGGCCGCACCATGGCGCGCAAGGCTTTCCGCACGCCGACGCCATCGACGCTGCAGAACATCTCAAAGAACTCACGCTCGACCGCCGCGGTGAAGCCGACCAGTCGGGGCGTGAGCTTGCCGCGCGACGGGTCGCCCTCGAGGTACTCGAGCGTGTGCAGCGAGGCCTCCTCGCCGATCAGCCCCGTCAGACGCCGGCGGGCGAACTCGGGGATGAGGACTTCGTACTCAAACGGCCCGGCGGCGAGCGTGGCCACGTCGCCGGCGGCCGCGACGACGCGGCCGGTGATTTTGGTGATCAAGGGGCTTCTCGTATAGAAGTTGATTAGCGAGTCGATCTCAACCGCCGGCGGTTGAGGGCGTTTGGCTAGTCGATGTCCATGGCTTCGCCCGCGGTGGTGACGCCGAGCGCCGGCAGACGGCAACCCAGGTGCCAGTGCGTCAGCGCGATGGCGAGCGCATCAGCGACGTCGGGCGGGTCGGGCGGCGCGGCGAGGGAGAGCTCGCGTTGGATGGCGAGCTGCATCTGGTCCTTCGGCGCGCGGCCGGCGCCGGTCAGGATCCGTTTGATCTGGGTCGCCGCGTAGTGGCTCACCGGCAGGCCCGCCTGCTCGGCCGCCAGCACGATCACGCCGCGGGCGTGGCCCATGAGGATCGAGGTCTTCACGCGCTCGTAGTGCGAGTAGAGCTCCTCGACGGCGACCGCCTCGGGCCGGAGGGCCTCGACCACCTCGGCGATGCCCGCGTGGATCTCGCCGACGCGCTTCGCCAGCGAGGCGCCCTTCGTCCCCCGCACGACGCCCGCCTCGACGAGCCGCACCCCGTCGCGCGACGCGTCGACCACACCGTAGCCGGTGATGTTCAAGCCGGGGTCAACGCCGAGGATACGCATGAGCGGAGGGATTACAGGAGCTTGCGGAACACTTCGTTCGTGAGTCCTGCGTCACGGACGATTGCGCCCATTGTGTGGGCGTTGATCGGGTTGTGTCGCGGGATGGTGAGGATGCGAGCGCCATCGGTCATGACGGTGTGCTTGCCTTCGCGGGCAACCACGAAGTCGGATTTCTCAAGGGCACGGATCGCGTCCTTGTGATTCACCCCGGGAGTTTCGGCAAGCCTACGCCTCCACTTCAACTTCGAGCGTCTCGCGTTCGGACCAGAGCTCGTTCTGAACGGCGAGGTACTCTTGGATCGCTTCGCGGATGCTAGCGATCGCTTCCGACTCGTCGGCGCCTTGGGAGTGACACCCTGGCAGGCCGAGGACCGAAGCGGCGACGCCTTCGTCGGAGCGTTCGAGTGAGATCTTGTACCGCATGTGGCGTCTACTCTTTCAAGTTGGATTAGCTGGCGGACCACTCCGCGCCGCCGGCGCGGTCTTCGATCGTCACGCCGATGGCGGCGAGCTGGTCGCGGAGGGCGTCGGCGGTGGCGAAGTCCTTGTTCGAGCGCGCGTCGGCGCGCAGGGTGATCAGCATCTGCATGACCGCCTCGGTCGCGTCGTCGGCTCCCCCCTCCCACTCGGTCCCGCCGGCGCGGTCCTCGAGCGTGATGCCGGTCGGGGCGAGGCCGTCGCGGATCGCGTCGGCGACCGCGAAGTTCTTCGCGGCGCGGGCGTCGGATCGCAGCTGGATCACCACGGGCATCACCTTGGCGAGCAGGTCATCGCCGCCACCCGCTGAGGCCGGGGGCTCAGAGAACAAGCCGAGGATGCTGGCCAGCTCTTTGATCTGGGTCATCAGCGCGGTGAGGGTCGCCCGCTGGTCGTCGTCGGCGGAGTCCTCGAGCTTGTTCTCTTCGCAGAACTTGTTGGTCAGCTTCGCCAGCTCGAAGAGCTCGGCGACGGCGCCCCCCGTGTTGAAGTCGTCGTCCATCGCGGCGATGAACTTCTGGCGGGCCTTGGCGGCCGCTTCGCCCGTCGCCGGCGTCTCGGCCGAGCGGGAGGCGGGAGCCTCCAGGTCGTAGAAGCTGCTGCCGGTGACGCGTTCGTACCGTTTGAACAGGCGGTAGAAGGTCTCAAGGCCGACGGCCGCCTCCTCGATCGCCTCTTCGCTGAAGAGGACGGTGCTGCGGTAGTGCGTGCGGAGCAGGAAGAAGCGGATGCGTTCGCCCCCCTGCTTGGCGATGAGCGTGTCGAGCCCGCCGGCGCCCTTCGAGCGGCTCATCTTTCCCGAGGATGCGTCGGCCTCGGTCGGGGACGACGAGGTTCCCGCGCGATCGGCTTTGCCACCGATCTTGCCCGCGCCCGAGTCCTTCCGCAGCAGGCCGTTGTGCGCCCAGTACTTGGCCATCGGCTTGCCGTGGCAGCACTCGCTCTGGGCGATCTCGTTCTCGTGGTGCGGGAAGACGAGGTCGAGCCCGCCGCCGTGGATGTCGAAGGTCTCGCCGAGGAGCTTCTTGCTCATCGCGGAGCACTCGATGTGCCAGCCGGGCCGGCCCTTGCCCCAGGGCGAGTCCCACGCGGGCTCGCCCTCTTTGGCGCCCTTCCACAGCGCGAAGTCGGCCGCCGAGCGCTTGCGGTCCGCCGCGCCGCCGCCGTCACCCTGCATGCCCTCGACGGTCCGGTTGGAGAGCTTGCCGTAGCCTTGATCTTTGCCCACGTCGAAGTAGACATCGCCCTGCGAGGCGTAGGCGTAGCCCTCGTCGATCAGGCCGGCGATGAAGTCAATGATATCCCCCATGCACTCGGTCGCCTTGGGGAAGTCGTCGATCTTGGTAACGCCCAGCGCGGCGAGGTTGTCCTCGTAGTCCTTGATGTTCAGCGCGGCGACCTCGGCCATCGTGATGCCCTGGTCGTTGGCCGCCTTGATGAGCTTGTCGTCGACGTCGGTGATGTTGACGACCCAGCGGACCTGGTAGCCGCAGTAGGTGAGGTACCGCTTGATCGTGTCGAAGAGGACGGGGCCGACCATGTGGCCGATGTGGGCCTTGCCGTAGACCGTCGGCCCGCACAGGTAGACGCCGACCCGGCCCTGCTTGACGGTCTCGAACGGCTCTTTCTTCTTGCTGAGCGTGTTGTAGATCGTCAGCGAGGGGTGCGGTCCGGCTTCGGTCTGCGGGTCGAACACGGCGGAGGGCGTGGCGGTGGCCATTGCGGATCAGGGATTTTCGAATTGCGGATTATCTGGGCGGGAGCCGCGTCGTCTCGACCGCGGCGCGACGCCCCTTTGGCAAACCGTAAGGGTACGGCCTTTGGGGCGGTTCTGGAAAGATCGGCTAGCCAGCAATCTCCGTTGCCCGGCTTGGTGTCGGGCGGTAGCTTCCCATCGACGCCCTGCCAATCCGGAGAAATAAGGATCATGAGCGAAGAGAACACCGAGAAGCCGCAGCGCGGGACGACGATCGAGTTCGAGTACATTCACCCGCTTCAAGCGGGCAAAGTGCTCGGACTGATGTACGCGATTCTGGCTCTTATCTTAGCCCCCCTGTTCTTCATTGGCCCGGCCATGCAGGGGGGGCCCGAGGCGGGATTCGCGATCGTGATGGCGATCATGATGGCCATCATGTACCCCGTTATGGGTTTCATTGGCGGCGCCTTGATGGCTCTGCTCTACAACTTCGTGGCGGGTCTGATCGGTGGATTCCGTATCGACCTGAAGTAGAGCTCAAGGCCTAAGCCTCTGCTCTCACCACGAGCGCCACGCAGCGGGCGTCGATCGCCTCTTCGCGGCCGATCGGGCCGACGCTCTCGCCCGTCTTCGCCTTGAGTCCGATGTCGCCGGCGGGGACGTCGAGGATCTCCGCGATCCGCTGCCGCATGGCGTCCTTGTAGGGCAGCAGCTTCGGGCGCTGCGCATGGACCACACAGTCGAGGTTCGCCAGCTCGTAGCCGGCGTCTTGGACGAGTTGGTGCGCCCGGCGGAGGAAATCGGCCGAGTCGCGGCCGGCGTTCGCCGCGTCGTCGTTGGGGAAGAGCTCGCCGATGTCGTGATCGCCGACGGCGCCGAGCAGCGCGTCGGTGATGGCGTGCAGCAGCACGTCGGCGTCGGAGTGCCCGACGAGGCCGCGTTCGTGCGGCACGTCGATCCCCCCCAACCGCAGGGGCCCCGTGCCGGGCTCATCGAGCCGGTGCCGATCCTCGCCGAGGCCGATGCGTTGATTCATGAGATTCACCACGGAGGGCACAGAGAGCACAGAGGGAAAGAAAAAAGGAAGGCCGGGACCAAAGGCCCCGACGCTTCCTCCGTGTCCTCGGTGATCTCTGTGGTGAACTAGGTCGCAACCGCCAGCGACTCGGCCGCCTTCGCCAGGGCGTCGGCCTTGTCGGTCTTCTCCCAGCTGAACTCGCCGTTCGGGCCGGGCTCGCGGCCGAAGTGGCCGTGGGCGGCCGTGTCGCTCATCACCGGCTTGGTCAGGCCGAGCTCGTTGATCAGGCCGCGCGGCGTGAGGGCGAAGTGGTCGCGGATGAGCTGGACCATCGACTCGTTGTCGATCTTGCCCGTGTCGAACGTGTTGACGTTCACGCTCACCGGCTCGGCGACGCCAATCGCGTAGGCGAGCTGCACCTCGACCTCGTCCGCCAGGCCGGCGGCGACCAGGTTCTTCGCGATGTAGCGGGCCATGTAGGCGGCCGAGCGGTCGACCTTCGAGGGGTCCTTGCCGCTGAAGGCGCCGCCGCCGTGACGGCCGCGGCCGCCGTAGGTGTCGACGATGATCTTGCGGCCGGTCAGGCCGGTGTCGCCGTGCGGGCCGCCGATGACGAACTTGCCGGTCGGGTTGATGTGGTAGGTGATGTCACCCTGCACGTACTCGGCGGGCAGGCAGGGCTTGATCGCCTTCTCGATGATCTCCTGCTTGGCCGCGTCGGTGATCACCTTGCCGCAGTCGGCGAGGATTTCGGCGTCGTGCTGGGTGCTGACGACGATCGTGTCGATGCGGATCGGCTTGTTGTCCGGGCCGTACTCGACGGTGACCTGGCTCTTCGAGTCCGGTTGCAGCCACGAGATCTCGCCCGACTCGCGCAGCTGGGCGAGCTTCTCGACGATGCGGTGCGACAGGTGGATCGGCAGCGGCATGAGGACGTCGGTCTCGTTGCACGCGTAGCCGAACATCAGGCCCTGGTCGCCCGCGCCCTGCTCGCCGCCGAGGCTCGTGCCGGCGTCGACGCCCTGGGCGATGTCGACCGACTGCTCGTGGATCGCGTTCAGCACGCCGCAGTCGTGGCTGAAGCCGATCGAGGGGTCGGTGTAGCCGATCCGCTTGATCGTCTCGCGGACGACCTTCTGCACGTCGACGTAGTGCGAGGTGCGGACCTCGCCGGCGACGACCACCTGGCCGGTGGTGCAGAGCGTTTCGACCGCGACGCGGGCGTCGCCCGGGTTGGGGTCGTTCTTGAGGATGTCGTCGACGATCGCGTCGGAGATTTGGTCGGACACCTTATCCGGGTGCCCCATGCTGACCGATTCGCTCGTGAACAAGTAGTTGCCAGACGCCACGGGGAGGTCTCCTGTCGAATCGCTGCGGACGCGAGAGTGGCGGGCCGGCGGTTGCGGCCCGCGGTGGATTGGTAATCCAGAAGCATACCCGGCAAGCGCCCGGAGTCGCAACGGGCTAGGGCGGGGGCTCGGGAAGAGGACTTCCCGTCGGGGCCCGTTGTGCGAAACTACTGGCCTTCCGGCCAAGAACCCTCCTCGAACTCCCGCTCCGGCCATGCCCGCCCCGACCGAGCTCGCAGACCGCCTCGCCAAGCACGACCAATCGCACGTCCTGGCCCATTGGGACAAGCTGTCCGAGTCCGAGCGGCAGACGCTCGCCGCCCAGCTGGGGGCGATCGACCTCGACGAACTCGCGTCGCTGTTCGCCGGCGAAGTCGATCAGCCCGACTGGCACGCCGCCGCCCGCCGGGCGGAGCCGCCGGTCGCCATGCGGCTAACCGATCGCGAGGCGGAGCAGGGCGGGGGACTTGGCGTCACGCCCGACGCGGCCCGCGAGCAAGGCAAGGCCGCTCTCAACGCGGGCAAGGTCGGCGTCCTGCTGGTCGCCGGCGGCCAGGGGAGCCGCCTCGGCTTCGACAAGCCGAAGGGGATGTACCCGGTCGGCCCGGTCTCCGACGCGACCCTCTTCCAGATCCACTTGGAGAAGGCGGTCGCGCTCGCCAAGCGGCACGGCGTCGGCGTGCCCGTCTACCTGATGACCAGCCCCGTCACGCACGAGGACACAATCGAGTTCCTCGCCGCCAACGACAACTTCGGCCTCGCGGACGACGATCTCTTCATCTTCTGCCAGGGGACGATGCCCGCGGTCGATAGGGCGACCGGCAAGCTGCTGCTCGCCGAGCCGGGCCGCCTCTTCCTTTCGCCCGATGGCCACGGCGGCACGATCGCGGCGCTCGCGACCTTCAAGAGCCAGCAGCCGGGCGCGCAGCACGGCGAGGGCGCGATCGACCACATGCGGCGGCGGGGTGTCGAGAACCTGTTCTACCTGCAAGTCGACAACCCGCTCGTCCCGATCGGCGACGCCGAGCTGCTCGGCTACCACCTGGGCGCCCAGAGCGAGCTGACGAGCGTCGCCGTCGCGAAGGAGACGCCCGGCGAGAAGCTCGGCAACTTCGTGATGGTCGACGGCAAGCTCTGCGTCATCGAGTACAGCGACTTCCCGGAGGACGTCGCGGAAGTGAAGGACGAAGCGGGCGGCCTCAAGTACTGGGCGGGCAGCATCGCGGTGCACGTCTTCGGCGTGGCTTTCCTGGAGCGGATGCTTTCTCTGAAGGACGCGTTGCCGTTCCACATCGCGAAGAAGAAGGTCTCACACCTCCCGTTTGAAGTGGACGTGCCGTTTGAAGAGGACGGAGCGGGCGAGCCGGTCACGCCGACCGAGAACAACGCCCTGAAGTTCGAGCGGTTCATCTTCGACCTGCTGCCCCAGGCGGAGCGGCCGATCGTCGTCGAGTACGCCGAGGAGGAGATCTTCGCGCCGCTGAAGAATGCCCCCGGCGCGCCGAAGGACACGCCCGAGTACGTGCAGCGTTTCCTGAGCGACCAGTATCGCCGCTGGCTAAATGCTGCCGGCGTTTCCACGCCGGATGACACGCCGATCGAGATCAGCCCCCTCTGGGCGCTCGACGCGGCGGGCGTCGCGGAGCGGGCGCCGGAGGGCGTCGCCATCGACGGGGCGACCTACCTGCGGTGAGAGACGCAAGTCACGGGATCGGACCGTCTCCCCGAATCTCCGCGAGCGCCTCGAGAACCGCTTCATGCACTTCGGCGGGCACGGCGAGTCTTTGCTTCTTGATCGGCCACCGCGGAGGGAAAAGGCGTCCTGTCGTGGATAACTCGAAGTGTGCCACCCCTTCTACGGGGACAAGCTTGCACTCGTCCCAAGGGATGAACGCCAGGCCTAGCAACAGCCCCTCTCGGCTAAGCTGAATGCGTTGGTGGAACAAGAATGCAAACTGTTGGAACGCCATCATGAGCGGAAAAATGATCCCGAGCGTGGAGCCTCGCCACGTGCACAAGCCGAGGTAGCCGGCGAACATTAAGAGGAACATCGTGTGTGGCGCCCACCAATTGGCTGATCGCCAAGCCACGAGTGGCTCGCCCGCCCGCCGATACGAACGGCGTCCCAGCCAAAGGACGGTCGCCCCCATGGTGCTTACCATGACCAACCCACCCAGCATCTCATGGAACCGTACCGGCTGACCGCCGAGCCGGGCGAGGTGAGCGAACCCGGCCGCGTAGATCGCCACGAGGGTCGTCGCCAGCATCAGGTCACGGATTCCGCATCGCATCGCCTGCTCACTTACTGGTACTTGTTCGCCGATGGCTGCTCTTTGGCTTTCGTTTCGAGGCGAGAACCTCTTCTAACTGCGAGACACATCCATCCGGAACAAGGGGCCACCAGCTAGCGGGCAGGTTCTTGCTGCCATCAGAGGGCGCCAATCGTGTTGCTGCACGATCCCGGATGAGGCGTAAGTTGCCATCCTCCCAGCACCACCATTTGCTCAGTAGGCGCACGGCATCAGAATTCTGCCAAATCGCGGTCCGTTCGTAGGCGATGAGGTGGGCTCGGATGGCGGCGCCAATCAGGATCAAGAACACCCAAGTGAAAGCCTCTCCGCCTTGGAGCTGCTTTAGGATGACGACGAGCAGCAGTAGGGCGCTGGCAATGATTAAGTGGTCTCTTGGGACGAAGCGTGCCGGAACGAGTTGTTGCAAGTAAGCTCCAGGATTGCTCCAACGTTCCGTGAAATAGAGGTGGTTGCCAACAAGTCGATACACGAACGCGGCTACCCACCAGCCTATCAGGCCCTGGAAGAGGCCGCTCGTCCGGGGCCACTCGAATGGCGACGCCAAACTGAATGCAGTGCAGTACAGCGCTATGGTGGTGGTGACGACGATCAAATCCAGAAGAGAAAGCCGCAGCTTCGATCCGAGAAAGCCCGAACGGTTCGCGTTGACCGTCGCGATGACGAGCATGGATACGAGGATGATGGTTAGGGCAGGCTCAATAGCGTCTTTGCCAAAGTAACTCTCTACCCAGGGCAAGACATAGAACACCAAGCTAAGGCATACAGTGACCCAGAATGCCATCCTGAACCATTCTCTAAACGTTCCGAATCGCATCGCGCCGTTGTGCCCTTCGTGCCTTTGTGGTTCTCTTCTTCGGTCATCCGTCGGCTGCCGCCGACGGCTCGGTTCTATCTGCTGCGAGGCCGGTCCTGATGCTCGAAGTCGAACTGAAGTTTGCGTTGCCCAACCCGGAAGCCTTCCGTCAGCGGCTCGCGGAGCTTGGCGCCGGGGCTCAGGAAGCGGTGACGCAGTCGGACGCGTACTATAACCACCCCGCCCGCGACTTCGCCCAGACCGACGAGGCGCTGCGGGTGCGGACGGTCGGGGGCGAGGCGGTGGTCACCTATAAAGGACCGAAGCAGGGGGGCCTCGCGAAGACTCGCTTCGAGCTGGAGCTCCCCCTCGCCGACGGCACGGCGGACGGTTGGGGCGAGGTGCTCGTGAAGCTCGGCTTCCGCCCCGTGGCGACGGTCACCAAACGCCGCACGCCGTTCCTCTTGGAACGCGAGGGTCGCGCGTTCGAGCTGACGATCGACGAGGTCGAAGGGCTCGGCAGCTTTGCCGAAGTCGAGACGCTCGCCGACGACGCCACCCGCGACGCGGCCGAGGCGGCCGTCGTCGCGCTCGCGAGCGAGTTGGGGCTAACCGAACCGGAGCCCCGCAGCTACCTCGGCATGTTGTTAGCCGATGGCCCCGAGCCGTCGGCGGCAGCCGACTGATCTTGCGCCCTCGGTCGCCCTTTCCTGTGGGAGGCGTCTCCCGACGCCGATAACGGTACGCCAGCCGCAACGGCTCGCCACGCGTTATCGGCGTCGGAGACGCCTCCCACAGTAGAACCTCAGGTCGTTGCGGCCGGTCCTTGCGATCGCCCCACCGTTCTCGTTGGCCCTCGGCTCGCGTACAGTGGGGCTCCCGCCCGCGCCCTCCCTCCCGCCTGCGCCGTATGTCCTCGACCCTCGACGAGTCCGCCGCCCGACCGTCGTCGGACGAAGCGGTGCTCGGCTTGGGGAGCGACCTGCCGCAGACCGAGAGCGTGCCGCTCCCCTGCGAGGAGACGCACGAGAACGAGCCCCGCAACTTCGTCTGGCTCGCCCTGCACCAGGTGCTCATGCGGGTCGGTTGGGTCTTCAAGACCGAGAGCATCGTGATGCCGTTCTTCATGGACGCCATCGGCGGCGACGCCACGCTGCGCGGCTCGTTGATGGTCTTCAACCGGCTCGGCTTCAGCGTTCCGCCCGCGTTGTTCGCGCGGTCGCTCAAGCTGATGCCGCAGAAGCGCTGGGCGGTCTGCCTGTCGACCTTCGGCATGGCGATCCCCTTCGCGGTGCTGTCGATCGTGTGGGCAAGCGGCGTGTGGCGCGACGCCAACGGTGAGCCGGCCGGCTGGATGCCTTACTTCTTCTTGGCGGCCTACGCGGTCTTCTTCACGCTGACGGGGCTCAACCAGTTGGCGATCCACTCGATCGGCGGCAAGCTGATCCGGCCGCAGCGGCGCGGGCGGCTGTTCGCGGCGGGCGTGTTCGTCGGGGCGCCGATCGCCATCGCCGCCGCTTGGTGGCTGATGCCGCAGTGGCTGCGGCTGCCCGACGGCGGCTTCACCTGGCTGTTCGCCGCGCCGGCGGTCTGCTTCGCGCTGGCGAGCGTGACGATGCTCGCCGTGCGCGAGAAGGGGGACGACTTCCAAGAGGAGTCGACGCCCGCCTGGCGTCGGCTGTGGGACGCGTCGACCCTGGCGTTCGCCCCGGGCCCCTACCGCCGCGTGGCGATCGTCGCCCTGCTGTTCAGTGCGACCTTCACCCTCTTCCCGCACTACCAGGCTCTGGCGCGCGAGCTTGCCGAGGCGAGCGGCGGCGCCGCGTTCGACACGTCGTCGCTGATGGTGTGGACCGTCACGCAGCACCTCGCGGTCGCCGTGCTGAGCCTGTTCACCGGCCCGATGGCCGATCGCCTGGGCAACCGGGCGGCGGTCCGGTTCTGTGTGATCGGCGCCGCGCTGGCGCCCCTCACCGCGGCGGCGCTCGGCTGGCTCGCCCCCGAGGTGAGCGCCGGCTGGTTCTGGATCGTCTTCCTGCCGCTCGGCTTCACGCCCGTGACGATCAAGATGCTGATCAACTACACGCTCGAGCTGGCTCCGCGCGAGGAGCACCCGCGTTACGTGAGCGCCGTCGGCATGTGCCTGGCGTGGCCGGTGATCATTGGCTCGCCGCTGGTGGGGGCGCTGGTGGGCGTCATCGGTTGCGCACCGGTCTTCGCCCTGGGGGCGGTGGTGATCCTCGCGGCGGGCGCACAGACGCTGCTGCTCGCCGAGCCCCGCCATGCGGGCTAGGCGGCCCGTGTCCATTTTTTTCTTTGGCCACCCGCTCAAACCGCGGGTTTAGGGGGTCGAGAGGGTGGCTCGCTTCCAACAATTCAGAGCGGGTCGCTAGCGACTCAGGGGAGGCCCGAGATCCGGCCCCCTAACTGGGGCTGCGTCGCCCCGCCCGTTCTGCCACACTCCCGCCGCGCTTGCGCTACTTACGCAAACCACCACGCGGTGACCACGGATGGCGAAGACAATCTTCTTCTCGGTCGGCGAACCGAGCGGCGACCTGCACGGGGCGAACCTGATCCGCGCTCTGCAAGCCGGTTCGGGGGAGACGATCCGTTGCGTCGGCTACGGCGGGCCCCGCATGCGTAAGGCGGGCGCCGAGCTGCATTACGACCTGACCACGCTCGCCGTGATGGGCTTCTTGCAGGTCTTCTGGAAGCTGCCGCAGTTCTTCAAGCTCTCTTCGCGGGCGGCGCGGATCTTCGACGAGCAGCGGCCCGACGCGGTGGTGCTGATCGACTTCCCGGGCTTCAACTGGCACATCGCCCGGCACGCGAAGAAACGCGGCGTGCCGGTCTTCTACTACGGCACGCCCCAAGTGTGGGGCTGGGCGTCCTGGCGTGTGAAGAAGCTCCGCCGCGATGTCGATCACGGGCTCTGCAAGCTGCCGTTCGAGGAGCCCTGGCTCCGCGAGCGGGGCGTGAACGCCACGTACGTCGGGCATCCCTACTTCGACGAACTCAACAGCCGGCGACTCGACGAGGCGGCGCTCGAACGCCTGAGCGATGACGAGCGCCCGTTGGTCGCGCTCCTGCCCGGCTCGCGGACGCAGGAGGTCAAAGCGAACTTCGGCACGCTGCTCAACGCGATGAAGAAGATCCGCGCCCGAGTTCCGAAGGCCCGTTTCGTCGTCGCCGCGTTCAAGCCGGCCCACGCCGAGGGGATCCTCCGCATGATCGACGACGCGGGGCTCATCAAGACCGAGGGGCCCTCGGTCTGCGTCGGACAGACTCCCGAGGTGATCGAGTCGGCCACGTGCTGCCTGGCGGTTTCCGGTTCGGTGTCGCTCGAACTGCTGCACCACGCGAAGCCGACGGCGATCGTCTACAAGACCTCGCGACTGCTCTACCTGGCGCAGAGCTATTTCCGACGCGTGCCTTACATCACGCTGGTCAACCTGCTGACCGCGCCGAAACTGTTCCCGGAGAAGGTGGGCGTCTACGATCCCGACTCACCCGACGACGCCCACGCGCTGATGCCCGAGTACCTGACCTACTCCGATTGCTCCGATCGCCTCGCGGACCACGCCGTCGAGTGGCTCACCAACGACGACGCCCGCGCCGATCTGATCGCCCGCATGGAGGAGCTGCGTCGGCGGGTCGACACGCCGGGCGCCTCGGAACGGGCCGCGGCGTACGTGCTGCGAGAACTGCAAGTCACCCCGGGAGCGGGCCGTCAGGCCGCCTGATCCGCGATGCTCTTCGCCAGCTCGGCGCCCTCGCCTTACGACCTGAGCTTCCAGCTCTTCGGCATCCCGGTGCGGATCACGCCCTTCTTTTGGGTGGTGGCGCTCTTCTTGGCGAGCCAGTACCCGCTCGACGGCGCGGTCGTCTTCGTCGCGGCGGTGCTCGTTTCGATCGTGGTTCACGAGTTGGGGCACGCCTTCGTGCAGCGCGCGTTCGGCGGGCGTCCTTCGATCACGCTGTACGCTTTCGGCGGGTTGGCTTCGGCGCCGGGAGTGCATGACGGGTGGTGGCGGCAGGTTTTGATCTCTTTAGCGGGACCATTTGCCGGATTTTTTTTAGCGGGCATGGTTTGGGCAGCGCTCGAGTTCGTTGGACCCCCGAACGCGCGGCTTGGTGCGTTCTTCTTGAACGCTCTGCTGCTGATCAACATCGCGTGGGGCGTCATCAACTTGGCTCCGATCTGGCCGCTCGATGGTGGTCGCGTCGCGCGTGAGCTGTTCACGGTGCTGATGCCGCCCGCGACCGGAATCCGCGTATCTTTATGGGTTTCAATGCTTTGCGCCGCGTTGGTTGGTGTTGTTCTCTTCGTGATCACGCGTTCGTTATGGAACGCGGCGCTCTTCGGCATGCTCGCTTACCAAAGCTACGAGACGTTGCAACAGTACCGCGCGTCGCGCGGCGGTTGGTGACGCGCTTCGAGCGCTCGAGCAACGTTGTTGAGCGCGCATAGAAGCGATGAGCGCGGAAGATTCGCGCTAGGTTTTTCGAAAAACGTGTTGCGGCGCTTGGAGTAATGCTTACAGTAGCAACGCAGGTGCAGCCGATAAGGTCAACGCGAACGCAGTGACTTGCCCGGTTTGCTGAGTCGCATGGAGGGTCTCAACGTTCTGCGTTGTCGTCATCCATCGCGACGAAGCCAACCGGACGGCGTTGTGATCGCAGGCTCAGTCGGTTGCGTAGAGTCGCTGCGGAAGAGCGGCTCGTTTCAATGCGGGTGATGAGAGCTGCCCAAACCTTGTCTGCGCAGCCGCTCGATCACCGCGACTCGTTTTGAGGAGGAAGAACGTGGCGAAAAAGAAGAAGAAGAAGGTGGCCAAGAAGAAGGTGGCCAAGAAGAAAGTGAAGCGCAAGGTCAAGAAGAAGGCGGCCAAGAAGAAGACCACCAAGAAGAAGAAGGTGAAGAAGAAGGCCGCGAAGAAGAAGACCACCAAGAAGAAGAAGGCCAAAAAGAAGGCCAAGAAGAAGACCGCCAAAAAGAAGAAGACCACCAAGAAGAAGGCGAAGAAGAAAGTCGCCAAGAAGAAGGTGAAGAAGAAGGCGGCCAAGAAGAAGGCCAAGAAGAAGGTTCGTCGCAAGAAGAAGCGCTGAGCCCCAACCTTCACAACGATCATGACGAAAAGCCGTGCGATCCCTCGGGATCGCACGGCTTTTTTATGCTAGCGGCCCGAAAGCCCTGAAAAAATAGGCTTTGGGCGGGCCCTCCCGCGCGGGGCTCAGAGCACCGGCAGCGAGGGCGTCGTCGGCTTGCCGCCCCGCGCGGCGATCGTCTGCCGCACCACGCCCCGGGTGATCTCCCACAGGTGGTCGGCGATCGCCGGGTCGTCGTAGGCGGTCGCCATGCGGCCGTCGTCGCCGCGGCGGCGGAGGTCGATGTTGATTGGCGCTTCGCCGAGGAAGGGCACGCCCATCTCCTGCGCCTTCGCCTTGGCGCCCCCGTTGCCGAAGATGTCGTAACGCACGCCGTTGTCCGGGCAGAGGAAGTAGCTCATGTTCTCGACGACTCCCAGAACCGGGATCTTCACCTTGCGGAACATGGCGATCGCCTTGACCGCGTCGATGAGCGCGACGTCCTGAGGCGTGCAGACGACGACCGAGCCGGTGAGCGGCAGCAGCTGTGATAGCGTCAGCGCGATGTCGCCCGTGCCCGGCGGCATGTCGATGATGAGGTAGTCGAGGTCGCCCCAGTCGGTGTCGCGCAGCATCTGCGTGACGGCGCCGTGCAGCATCGGGCCACGCCACACGACCGCTTGGTCGGCGGGGACCAGCAGCCCCATGCTCATGAAGCGGAGGCCGTCCTTCTCGATCGGTTGCAGCCGCTTCTCGACGGCGGTCGGCTTCTCTTGGATATCGAACAGGTGGGGCACGCTCGGTCCGTAGACGTCCGCGTCCATCAGGCCGACCTTGCTGCCCGCGTTGCGGAGGCCCATGGCGATCGACGCCGCGATGGTGCTCTTGCCAACGCCCCCCTTGCCGCTGCCGACGGCGATCACGCTCTTCGCTGTTAAACCTATTTGCCCCAGCTTCTCAGCGGGGCGGTCGTGGGTGGTCGCCTCCACGTGGCATTGGCTTGTGTCGAGACCGCACTCGCTCACCAGCTTGTCGCGCAGCGCGGCGAGGGTCTCGTCGCGCAGGGGCGCGGCCCAGCTGGTGAGGCCGATCTCGACGCGCACGCCCTCGCCGTCGGCCTCGACCGCGCGGACCTGGTCGAGCGTCCCCAGGGGGCGGCCGGTCTCGGGATCGGGGAACGATTCAACGACGGAACGGGCTTGCTGCGGGTCGGCCATAGCGGGCGGGGCGGGGATCGGTGGGGGCGGGAAGCGGGGAGGGGCGAGCCCGATATCGGGCCTCGGAAGCAACAGTCTATAGGCGTTGGCCCACCGAGGCGTAGCCTCCCACCCGTGGGTGGCGAGTTCGGGTCACGCCGGTTTTTCTCTCAATGCGGGCTGTGCGGGCGGCCGATCATCCCTTTGACGGAGCCGCACGCGGTGCGTAGCGGTCCGAATCACGCGACGCCCGACGTCGCTTCCGGGGGGGAATACGAGAGATGATCCGCAAGCTCATGTGCGCGGCCGTGGTGACGGCCGCCCTGGCGACGTTCGGCAGCCAGGCCGAGGCCCAGAACGGGTACGGCCGGCAGTTCAGTGGTTCGTACACCAGCACCGACTGGGAACGCTTCTACCACTACCCGTACGTCTATTACCCGCAGAACTACTGGGGCAGCGAGTACTATCGCAGCGCCGACAGCCTGTACCACCGCTATCCGCCCGAGATGCGGATCCCGGTCTACAACAAGCGCTGGCACAACTACTATCCGAGCTCGCGCAAGTTCCACTCCGGGCACCACTTCGTGCTCGACGTGTTTTGAAGCCCGCGTGCGAGCGAGGTCTTGGTGTGAGCCAAGCCGAGCCGCCTAGCAACGCCGCACTCGGGCCACCACTTCGTGCTCGACGTGTTTTGAAGCCCGCTGATGCTGTTGTCTGAGCCGACCTGTAATAAGAGGCGTCTCCGACGCCGATCACGTGCTGTTAGCCGTCGCGAGCTGACCGAGCGGAATCGGCGTCGGTGACGCCTCCTACAAGACGTGACGCGCGCAAGCAAACAAAAGAGCCCCGCGCCGAATGACGCGGGGCTCTTTTTTCGTTCTCGGTGGGGAAGCTCGCCTCAGCCGTCTAGCGTGGCGAGGTACTCTTGCGCCTTCGCGGCCGCTTCGGAGGAGGGGTGGTCGGCGATGAGCCGTCGCAGCACGCCCTTGGCCCGCTTCACGGCGCTGGGGGTTCCCTTCGATCCGGTCGCGACCGCCTTGTTGAGCAGCTTGGCGGCGGAGAGTTCGTCTTTGATGGGGTCGGTCTTGGCGAGTTCATCGTGCTTCGTCTCGGCGCGTTCCAGGATGGGGAACTCGTAGCCGTCGAAGCGTTGCAGCATGGTGTCCAGGTGCTTGTAGGCGGCCCAGTTGTCGTTCGACTTGAGCGCTTCGGCCGCCTGGGTGGCGACCGCCGTGGCCTCCTTTTCGATGACCGAGAGCAGCTGGTCGGCGGCCGTTTTCTCGCTTTCGTCCTTCGTCTTGGCGGCGCGGTTCAGTGCCCGGGCCGGTCTCTTGTAATCGCCCAGTTCAACGTCCCGCCACGCCGACATCAGGGGGCGGGGGATGGCGGCGGGATCGACCTTCCACGAAGCCCCTTTGAGGGCCGCCTCGGCCGTGGCGGCGAAGTCGGCGCCCTTGCCGTCGCCCCGCGTGCCCTCTCCCGAGAGGTAGGTCACCGCGAAGACGTTCGTGGCGGTCGAGAGCTTGGGCAGCCCCATGGCGCTCTCGAGCGACCTGTCGTAGTCGTGGATCACGGGCCAGTTCACGCGGTAGCTGGCTAGGTAGCGTTTGAGCACCCGAGGATCCGAACCCGAGTTCACCCCGACAAAGAGGATCGGCTTCCCCTCGTACGTCTTGGCCTGGGCGAGCAGGGAGGGCCACTGCTGCGCGACGGCGGGGCTTTCTTCTTCGAAGAAGTAGAAGACGACGCCTTTCCCTTCGAGCGAGTCGAGCGACAACGGGGGCGAGTTGTGCCACAGCCGGGGGTCGCTCGGCAGCGTGATCGTTTCGTCTTCGGAGTCGTAGCCCTGGGCCAACGCGGCCGAAGCGCCAAGGGCGAACACCGCCGCCAAGCCGGCGACGCGGGGGGCCAGACGGGACATGCCTCTGTTCCTGAGCTGAGGAGGGGAGTAGGACTCCGCGGGCGGCCGTTCCGAGGGCCGCCAGTGGGGGGCTCGTGTGCTGTCTGGATTGTAACCCGAGTTGCGGCCCGGTGGGGGCGTCACTCGGGCGTCTTGCCTTCGACCAGCTCGGCTTCCCACTCACGCATGAGGGGCCAGCCCGTGGCGCAGGGGCCGAAGTCGGCCAGCTGCAGGTACCCTGTCAGCCGGTCGATCGTCGCTTGCACGACGGCGTTCTCCTTGCGGAAGACGGGCCCGTGGCTGGGCAGCAGCCATTTCACGTCCGAGTCGCGGATCCGCTCGAGCGACTTGATGAAGTCGGGGATGCTGCTGCCGTGGTGGGCGTCGATCACGCCGACGGAGCCGTCACGGAACAGGTTGTCGCCCGAGAAGAGCAGGTCGCCCATCCGGAACGAGAGCTGCCCGTCGGTGTGCCCCGGTGTGTGCCAGACCTCCAATTCGAGGCCGCCGACCTGGATCTTGTCGCCGTCGGTGACCCGCCGCTCGCACTTCATCGGGGGCATCGGCAGGTCGATGCCGAGCGCCTCGATGTGGGCGAAGGTGGCGATCCGGTCGCCCGCTTCGAGCTTCTTGGCGGCGATCGGGTGGCAGATGACGTCGGTCTTGAGGATCTGCTTCGCCTTGGCGAGGCCCTGCACGTGATCGACGTCGGCGTGCGAGCCGATGAGCCCAGCGCACTTGCTGAACGGGAAATCGAGCTGCCGGATGAGTTCCAGCACCTCGTCGACGGCGTCCTCGTAGCCGATGTCGATCAGCGTCCACGCCGACTCGTCGTAGATCAGGTAAACGCTGCACGTCACCCGCCGGCGGGCCTGGTGGTTCAGCTCGATGACGTTCGGGAATAGGGGCGTACGCGACAGCATCTTCAGGCGGGGCAGGGGGAATCGGCAGCGGCTGGAGGACAAATCATACGGACGGCCGGTCCTCTCCCGCAACCAACCGTTATCCCAACGCCGCCGCAACGCCTTCCCGATAAGTCGGATAAGCCAGGGAAACGCCCAATCGCTCGACCAGCAGCCTGTTTCCGACCCGCTTGTTCGCCGCCGCCCGGGCCGCCCGGGGCGAGTCGGCGGCCGGCTCGACGAAGCGGGGGGGCGGGGCCCCAATCTGCCGGGCGACCTCGGCGTAGTAATCCCCCCGTTGTGGCGGGGCGCCATCGCTCACGTTGACCAGCGGGGGCGGGTCGCTCGCCTCGGCGGAGGCCAGCACGGCGGTCGCCGCGTCGTCGATGTGGATCAGGTTGAGCCAACCCTCGCTGGGGGCCGCGATCGGCTCTCCCGCCCTCAGTTGCTTGAGATAGGGGATCCGGTCGGGGCCGTAGAGCCCGGCCATCCGCAGCGCCACGGAGCGGTCGCCCCACGCGCTCTCGGCCAGGACCCGCTCCGCCGCGAGCGACGCCTTGCCGCCGTCGCGTGCCGGGGCAGAGGGGGTCTGTTCGTGGACCCAATCGCCCCCCGCATCGCCGTAGACACCCGTGGTGCTGATGTAGATCGCTCGCTGTACGCTAGTTGAAGCCGCCGCCAGCACGTTCCGCAGCCCCTCGGCGTAGACCTCGTGGATGCTCGGCTCGGCGGACCGGTCGTAGCCGACGGCGTACACCAGCGTGTCCACGGCTGGCAGGTCGGTCAGCGACTCGGGCCGCGTCACGTCGGCGATCCGTGGTTGGAGCCCCTGTTCGGCGAACGCCCTCCCGGTCGCCTCGCTGCGAGTCGCCGCGAAAACCGTGTCGCCCGCCGCCGCCCAGCGCTGCGCGACGCGGCGTCCGAGGTAGCCGCAGCCGAAGATCAATCGGGTCGCCATCGTGAGAAACCATCACTTATTGAAACGCGTCAGCCCCTACGATAGCGGATGGGACGCTGGATGACTCCGGGCGGCCCTTGGCGGCGGCGTGGCGTTCCGCTCGTCGCGTGAGAGAATCGCAAGATCCGGCGGCGCCCTGTGCCGCCAGCAGGGTTACTGAGTTGAACCTTCCTCAAACGAGTCGAGATCGCATGACCATCCGTTCCACGACCTTGCTGTTCGTCGCCGGTCTCGCTTGTTCGGGCTGCGGCCGTTCGGTTGCGGTGGAAGAGATTCAGGTGTCGGGCGCCCCCTCGGTTCTGGCGGCCTACGAGCCGGGGGCGGATGACTGGCCCGGGTGGCGTGGTCCGATGCGGAACGGGGAGACAGCCTCACCACCACCTCCCAGCAGCTGGTCGGAGACCGAGAACGTCGTGTGGAAGGTGCCCGTCCCGGGCCGCGGCCACGCTTCGCCCGTGGTGGTCGGCGACCTGATCTTCCTGAGCACCGCCGAGGAGAGCGAAGAACGGCAACTGGTCGTGGCGTACGATCGGGCGACGGGCGAGGAGCTCTGGCGCACGACGCTGCACGAGGGCGGGTTCCCCGCCGCCCGCGATGTCCATCAGAAAGCGACCGACGCCAACGGCACCGTCGTGTGCGATGGCGAGCGGGTCTACATCGCGCACCTCAATTCCGATTCGATCATCGCCTCGGCGGTGGACCTCGAAGGGGAGATCGTGTGGCAGAAGGAGCTCGGCGCGTTCAGTTCCAAGTTCGGCTACGCCCCGTCGCCGGCGTTGCACGGCCCCTACGTCATCTTCGCCGCAGACAACTGGGGGGGCGGGTACCTCGCGGCCGTCGGCCGTGAGACGGGTGATATCGCTTGGCGCAAGAAGCGGTCGATGAGCAGCACCTACTCGTCGCCGGTGGTCGCCCGGGTCGCGGGAAGCGACCAGCTGCTCATCAGCGGAGACGACCAGATCGTCAGCTACGACCCGGCGACCGGCGAGGAGAACTGGTCCTGTCGAGGGACCTCCGAAGCGACTTGCGGCACGATGGTCTGGAGCGACAACCTGGTCTTCGCCAGCGGCGGTCACCCGGGCCGGCAGACCCTCGCGGTGCGGGCCGATGGTTCCGGGGAGGTCCTGTGGAGCAACCGGACGAAGATCTACGAACCGTCTCTCTTGGTGGTCGGCAATGAACTGTACGGGACCAGCGACAAGGGGATCATCTACTGCTGGGACTGCTTGACGGGCGAAGAGCGGTGGAAGCAGCGCGTCGGCGGGTCGTTCAGCGCTTCGCCGATACTCTGCGACGATCGGATCTACGCGCAGAAAGCGTCGGGCGAGATGCTCGTCTTCCGCGCGACGGCCGAGAAGTACGACGAGGTCGCCAGCAACCGACTCGGCGAAGAGACCCTGGCCTCGCCCGCGTTGTGCGGCGGCCGGCTCTACCTGCGCGTCGCGTCGTGGGAGGGCGACAACCGGCAAGAGCACCTCTACTGCCTGGGAAGCGGCGTGCAAAGCGAGTAGCACCGAGTAACACCGGGTAGCCAAGTGCAGTGAACAGTTACCCGTGTTGGCGTTCTCACGAAGCGGGTGGCCTATTCTAAAAAATGCGGATAGTAACTTCCTCGATCAGCATGCCAATTCGAAGCCGTCGGTTAGAATGACGAGCGGAACCGCTTCGCGACGGAACTGTTTCCGATCGCCCTTCTCGTTAAGTCTTTCCGACGGAATCGATTCTCTTGTCACGGCAGAACTCCCTAACTCCGTCGCGTTATCGCCCCTGTCTGATCGGCACGTTGCTGGCGCTGGGGGTGACGTTCTTCAGCATGCCGATGGCTTCGGCTCAGGTCCCCCACCTCCCCGGATGGGATCTCTCTTGGAACGACGAGTTCGACGGGAACTCACTCGACACGCAGAAGTGGGAAGCCCTTGATCGCCGGGACAGCTTCAACGACGAGAAGCAGTACTACCACCCAGACCAAGTCGCCGTCGCGGACGGCGCCCTGCAAATCACCGCGATCGACACGCCGCGCGAAGGCAAGGCGTATCAATCGGGCCTTGTGACGTCGAGAGATCTGTTCGGCGTTGGAAGGTTTGAAGCGCGGATCGATCTGCCGACCTCGCAAGGGATGTGGCCCGCCTTCTGGTTGAACTCGAACCACGTCCCTTGGCCTCAGGGGGGCGAGATCGACATCCTGGAGAACCGTGGCAGCCAGCCGACGTTGGTTTCCAGCGCCTACCACTGGCAAACGAACCCAGGCCCGTGCTGCGACGACCACCGGTACACCTTCCACGAGCACACCGCGACCGAGGGAGGCCAGCCGGTCGACTTCCACGCCGGCTACCACACTTACGCCGCCGAGTGGGACGAGACCACCATCCGCTACTACGTCGACGATGTGCTGCATCTCACCGTTGAGGAGCGGCCCAACCGGCCGATCTTCGAGACGACCAAGAACCTCATCCTCAACGTGGCGGTCGGTGGGTTCTTCGGTGGCGATCCGGACGCGACCACCGTGTGGCCCCAAACCATGCTGGTCGATTACGTGCGGGTCTGGCAGCAATCGACCGATCCCGATTACGGCGTGAACCTGCTCATCAACCCGGGCTTCGATGACAACGGTGGGTCGCTCGATGGGTGGGACGTGTTCGGCAACACGATCGGGAACGTCACGGCCAGCGACAGCCTCGTGAACGACGGCACGCACGCCCTGAAGGTCTTTGGACAGTTCACCGGCGGTCCGAACACGTCGGGCGTTTCGCAGGGCGTCGCGATCACGGAGGGCGTGCTGGTGCGCGCCGGAACGAGCTCGCAGACCCCTTCGTGGGACACGCTCTTCGGCAAGGACAACGAAGTGACGATGCGGATCGAGTTCTTCAGCTCTTTCGGCGCCGCCTCCGGGTCGAACGACTTCTTGGGCGAGGTCTCCCAGCTCATCCACGACGGGTCGTCCGCTCAGAACGCTTGGCTCGACCACACGCTCGAGGCGATCGCCCCGGACGGAGCCGTGGAGGCACGCCTCTCGTTCCTCTTCGACCAGACCGACAACGACAACGGCGCCATCTGGATCGACTCCGCCTCGCTCGTCCTCGAAGAGGTCTTGGCCGGCGACTACAACTTCGACGGTGTGGTCGACGCCGCGGACTACGCCGTCTGGCGTGACGGCGACGCACACGTCGAGGGCCAAGCGGGCTACGACCTGTGGGCGGCCAACTACGGCGCGACGGCGTCGGTCAGCTCAGCGGCCGTCCCCGAACCGGCGTCGATTGTGGTGCTGATGGCTGCCAGTTTTATGGTTGGCTGCTCGCGCCGCCTTGCTTGAAGAGCGACCCGAGAGCCGCTTCTTTCGGAGGGGCCCTAACGCTTTCGGCGGAACATCCCGAGGACGCTTGTTAGCAGAAGGGCCGCCGAGCTCGGCTCGGGGACTAGGCCGACCAGGGCGTTCAGTTCGGAAGCCGTCAAGCTGGCGTCGAGACTCAAGACGAACACGTCGATCCGCGTGTCATCTTCCCGCCCCGCGATGTTGAGGGTCTCCACGCCGGGGGCGGCTGACACGTACTTGTACTCGGGCGAGTCGATCGTGGCGCCCTTCTCGACGCTGATGCCCGCCGAAGCGTTGAGCCAGCCCCACTGATCGGCGCCCATCACGTCGTCGGGGAAGAATTCGTTGACCCGCTCATCGTTAGCGGGCAGGCTCAGGTCGGGCGCCCCGTTGAACCCATCGAAGATGAAGAAGCTGTCGTTCTGGTCCGGCATGAAGAGATTGCGCCGCGGTTCGTACGTGGGCGCGTAGGCGCGGGCGTACAGGTAGTACGTGCCAGCCGCGGGCGTTTCGACGTTGTAGCTGGCAGGCGTGAGCGTACGATCCGAGAGCGTGTTCACCGCGACGGTCGCGTACACCCCGCCCGAGGCGCTGGAGTCAACCACAGTTGTCCAACTCGTCGAGGTCGCAAAGTCTTCCGCTTCGATCACAACGCTGTTTTCTGATGCCGTCCCCACCGTTGCGAGCAAGAGCGTCGTGCCGGCGATAGAAGAAAGAAACAGGGGCTTGATGGGGATCAAGGCGAGAGCCCTCGGGGCGAGGAGAAGATGAGGCAGAATGAGAGTCGCCATCGGGCGACCAGCCCCAGGTTACCAGCAGACCAACTCCGCATGGTGAGCTTTCAAACGAACCGTGCGGGCGTTCGGCGGGGCCGGATGAAAGACTCGGTTCGGCCGAGGGTGGGCTGATGACTCACTCGATCCCGCCCGGATCGTCCTGCCCCTTTGCGCCGCTTTCGAGGTAAGCCGTCAGCATGATCTGCGCGGCGAGGGCGTCGAGTCGCGCTTTGCGGCGTTTCTTGGTGAGGTTGGCGCCCTGGAGGATCTCCTCGGCCTGCGACGAGGTGTAGCGCTCGTCGAAGAACTCGACCGGCACGCCCGTCTTCTCGGTGAGCCACTTTCCGAAGGCGCGGGCTTCCTGCGACTTCTGGCTCTCGCCCCCGTCGAGGTGCACCGGCAGGCCGACCACCCAGCGGACGAGGCGCTCCTCGCGGGCGAGGGTCTCGAAGTACTTCGCGTCGAGCCGTTCGCTGCGGCGCGTGTAGTTCTCCAGCGGCGAGGCCATGCCGACCTCGAGGTCGCCGATCGCCACTCCGATGCGGACCGTGCCGTAATCGACGCCGCCGATGCGGCCACGCTTGGGCCCCTGGTCAGTCATCTCCACCTTTTTTCTTTTTGGCTGCGGCGATGAGGAGCCAAACGAAGAACAGGCAGAGACCTATGCTGATCATCGATGTGAAAGACATGAATAGAACTCGCAATGTAGGCGTTGATGAGGTTCGCAGCCATGAGCTAACTAGTTCAGTGTCACTAGAGGTGCTCTTCCCAGCCGAGCTCTTCGAGCTGCTTCACGATCTTGCGGATACTCTCTTCGTCGTGCTTGTTAGCGACCAGGGTCGCCCCTTCCGTGTGAACGACGATCAGGTCTTCGCAGCCGAGAGTGACGACGAGGTGCTCATCGTTGGTCCGGACGATCGAGCCCTTGGTGTTCAGTCCGAGGTGCTTGCCGACGATCGTGTTGCCGGCCGCATCCTCGCCCAGCCGGCGGGGGAGCGATTGCCAGCCGCCCAGGTCGTCCCACTCGAAGGGCGCCTCGATCACGGCGACGTTCGTGGCATGCTCCATGACGGCGTAGTCGATCGACACGCCGTCGATGGCGGCGAATTCCTTCTCGAAGACCTCGTCGCCGCCCGGTTGCCCCCAAGCGTCGACGATCTTTTCGAGGTGAGCAAGCGTTTCCGGCTGGCGTTCGCGGAGCGCGTCGAGGATCGTCGAGGCCCGCCAGACGAAGATGCCGCTGTTCCAGTAGAAGCTCCCCGAGGCGAGGTACTCGGTCGCCGTGGCGGCGTCGGGCTTCTCGCGGAACTGCT